>NZ_JBMGPW010000005.1:0-194666 GCF_049060325.1 Vescimonas sanitatis
TCCTCACGCGTTACTCACCCGTCCGCCACTGTCCTCTGCTTCAATTGGACGAATCCTCTTTCCACAGATTCTCGTTCGACTTGCATGTGTTAAGCACGCCGCCAGCGTTCGTCCTGAGCCAGGATCAAACTCTCTATAAATCGTATCTAAACGACCGTAGCCGCTTAAATCTTTACAGAGCTATTTGTCATAGCTTAAAACTTTTTATACTTAGCTTTACCGGTAATTGACTTAACCCGGCTCCGCCAAGTTTTCAGTTGCACATCTTACAATGTGCTCCCGTCTGGTGCTTTTCGTTTCGTTCGTTGTTTAATTTACAAGGTACACGTCCCATAACCGCGGAACAGTCATTATCTTAGCACATGTCTGCCATCTTGTCAACTACTATTTTACCTTTTTTAGACATTTTTCATTGACTCGCTTTACACGCGCTCTGCCCTCCCGGACAGCTTTGTTAGACTACCATACACTGTGCCTTTTGTCAACGGTCAATTCCACATTTTGTCCACTTGGAATGGAAGGCTTCACGTCATCAGCACAGCTTATGTATTATCTCCGCCGCCTGCCTCTTTGATACTTACAGAAACACCTCGTTCTTTGCCGGCCGGGCGTAGATCTCCTCCAGTTCGCTCTTGTGGTATAGATACCCGGGGTCATCGAAATACTTGGCGCCGGTGGGACAGCCCTTGACACAGGTACCGCACTTGATGCACACTCCGTTGACTCGGGACACGTCCGCCGGGTCGATACTTCCCATGGGACACCGGGCAGCACATAGACCGCAGCCCCCGCATTTTGTCACATCCGTTTTGGGCTTGACCTTCAGGATATTGATAGAATCACCATGACGGTCACGGGGGGTGTAGTAGGGCCGTATGGGGTCGCAGCCGCCCACGGTGACGGGCGCAGTATCTCCCGCTACCAGCTTGGCGGCCACATGCTCGGCAAAGGCATCCATCTCCCCCACATCCGCCCCACTGGGCCGACCCGCGCCTAAGGTACGGGAAAAGCTGTGTTCCCCCACGAAGGCCCCTCCGGCCACGCAGGAAAAGCCGTCAGCCGTCAGCAGCTGCGACAGCTCCATCAGTGCGTCATCGTAATTGCGGTTGCCGAACAGCACCACAGGCACCGCCAAAGCACCCTCGCCGTGCACCATATCCCGCAGGTACGGCATCAGCAGATTTGGAACGCGCCCAGCGTAGGTGGGACAACCCACTACGGCCACATCACCGGACGGAATGGTCAGCTCCTGTCGGCGTGCGGCGGGCAGCGTGTAGTCATACACTTCGCAGTCTGTGCCCAACGCTTCTGCCAGACGGCGAGCGATGCGATCGACTGTTTTCTTCGTGGTGCCAGTCCCGCTAAAGTACACAGCCCATACTTTTTTAACAGTCATGCCATTTTCCTTTCACTGCACGGGCAGCCGGCGGCTGCCTATTGTGCTTACAGTTGAAAATCCTCTTCCCGCAGCTTGTCTGTATCCAGCTTCATCGGCCGGGGCGGTACCCGCTTCAATGGGTCGTACTTAAACGCGCCACAGTGGTCCTCCGGCATCACGACACCCCGCCTGACGCAGGCTACCTTGTCCTCGCCAATGCGGCTTCCTTTGGCACAGTATGCGCACCGGGGGTCCATATCCTTGCGAAACAGCATAGACTCACCTCACAATGTGTACAGCTGCACCGCGCCGTCGCGTACGGTGGCGCTGATCTGCGTAATGGGATGTTCGAACGCATCGATGATACGGGCGGCCATGGGGTCCTCCAGCTCCTTTTGGATCAGGCGCCGCAGGTTTCGGGCGCCGTAGGTCAAAGAGTAGGATTTCTCTACCAAATAGTCCACCAGTGCCTCGTCATAGCGGAGGGTATAGCCCTTGTCGCCCAGCGAGGCTTTCAACTCATCCAGCATGATACGGGCGATCCCGGCAAAGTTCTCTTTTGTCAGGTGGTTGAAGCACACGATCTCGTCCACGCGGTTCAGGAACTCCGGCCGCAGGAAGTCCTGCAGTGCCTTCATGATTCGCTCCCTGCCCTGGTCGTCAGCGCTGCCGCCGAAGCCCACTGCACCGGCGGATTTAGTGTCGGACCCTGCATTTGAGGTCATCACGATGACGGTGTTCTCAAAATTCACCTTCCGTCCGTGGGCGTCTGTGATCTGTCCGTCGTCCAAAATCTGCAGCAACACATTCAGCACATCCGGGTGCGCTTTTTCGATCTCATCGAACAGCACAACGGAGTAGGGCTTGCGGCGTATCTTCTCCGTCAACTGCCCCGCCTCGTCGTAGCCTACATAGCCCGGAGGACTGCCCACAATACGGGAGACAGAGTGCTTCTCCATAAACTCGGACATATCCAGGCGGATCAGGCTCTCCGGCGCATTGAACAGATCGTCAGCCAGCTGCTTCACCAGCTCCGTCTTGCCCACACCGGTAGGCCCCACAAAGATGAAGCTCACCGGCTTGTGCTTGGGGGAAATACCCACGCGGTTGCGGCGGATCGCGGCGGACACGGCGGCGATCGCCTCGTCCTGGCCCACCACATGGGCGCGCAGCCGCTGGTCAAGCTCCGCCAAACGCTTGAACTCTTCTTCCTTGATCTTGCTGGCGGGGATCTTTGTCCACATCTCGATGACCCGGGCAATGTTCTCCATGGTCAGTTCTGGCATCCCCTTGGCCCTGATGGCATTCAGCTCATCCGTCACCCGCAGTTCCTGGCTGCGAAGCTCCGCGATGCGCTCGTACCGCTGGTCAAGCTCCTGCTCGGTAAACTGCTGACCGTCCGACGGCTGGGCGGACATCAGATTCTCGCGCTCAAAGATCAAATTGGACAGCTCCTGTTCCAGCTCCATATGGCGGTTGATCTCCGGATCGTGGAGGTTCCGGTCGGAGCAGGCCTCGTCGATCAGGTCGATAGCCTTATCCGGCAGATAGCGGTCCGTGATATAGCGCTCGGACAGCAGCACCGCCTGGCGCAGCACCCCCTGCGGGATGGACACACCGTGGAACTGCTCATAGTAGTGGGCAATGCCCTGCAGTATCTTCAGCGTATCCTCTACATTGGGTTCGCTGACGGTAACGGGCTGGAAGCGGCGCTCCAGCGCCGTGTCCTTTTCGATGTGCTTACGGTACTCGTTGAACGTGGTGGCACCGATAACCTGTATCTCGCCCCGGCTAAGGGCAGGCTTAAGGATATTGGCGGCGTTCATACTGCCCTCGGCATCGCCGGCACCCACGATGTTGTGGACCTCGTCGATGACCAGGATCACGTTGCCGGCCTTGCGTATCTCCTCGATCAGGCCCTTCATACGGCTCTCGAACTGGCCACGGAACTGCGTACCTGCCACCAGCGCCGTCAGATCCAGCAGATAGACCTCCTTCTGCCGCAATTTGAACGGCACCTCGCCCTTGACGATCCGCTGCGCCAGTCCCTCGGCGATAGCGGTCTTGCCCACGCCCGGCTCGCCGATCAGGCAGGGATTGTTCTTCTGGCGGCGGTTCAGGATCTGCACCACGCGCTCGATCTCCTGCTCCCGGCCAATAACGGCATCCAACTTGCCCTCCCGGGCACGTTGGCTCAGATTGATGCAGTAGTTATCCAGAAATTTGCGCTTTTTCTCCGTCTTGCGGCCGGTCCCTTGCTGTCCGGCGCCGCCGTTCTGGGACGGCTGCTGCTCGGCCGGCGGATTGCTGCCGTTGTTGAACAGGCGGTTCAGAAACGGGAACGTAGCGGTCTTGCCGCTTTCCTCATCATCTTCCTCGCCCTCGTCCACCGGCGCATCCAGCTCCTCCGCGCCGCCGAAGGCCTGCATCATCTCACTGTTGATGTTCTCCAGGTCCTCCGGCGTAATACCCATGCGCTTCATCATGTCCTCCACCTGGGGCAGACCCAGCTGGGCGGCACACTTAAGGCACAGGCCCTCGTTGACCATCTCGTTCTTCTCATTCATCCGGGAGATGAACACAACGGCCACATTCTTCTTACATTTGGAACAAAGAGTCGGTTGCATGGTTTTCCTCCGTTATCTCTTATCAAAAAAAGCATATCCATTATAGCCGTTTTCACAGCTTAGCGATCAGATCGATGGGGCTGTTCTGGGCGAAAAATTTGAGCAGCACCGTTTTGTTCACCAGCTCCGGCGTCACCAGCAGCTGCAGCTTCTGCAGCACCCACACTGCCAAAAACAGCAGCAGTGCCGCCTTTACCAGCCCCAGCACACCGCCCAGCAGGGCGTTGACGCCGTGGACCACGGGCAGCTTTGTGAACAGATGCAGCGGTGTCAGTACCAGCCGCAGCAAAAGCAGCAGCAGCAAAAACGACATCACATACACCACCGCGTAGGCCGCAGACTTCAGCGCGGTGGACACCACAGCGCTCAGCAGCGTCTCGCCCGCCTGCTGGGCCTTCTCCACAGCGTTGTCCACCAGCTCTGACAGTGTATCGCCCTCAAAGCCGAAGGCCGCCAGCATCTCGCCGGCGTCGTCGGTGTTGCCCTGGGCCGTCAGCCGCTGCTCCAGCTTCTCCGAAAGGATCGGCTCCAGCCATCTGGCCGCCGGCTCCGCCAGCTTTCCGGCGATCCAGCTGGCCAGCAGCAGTGCCGCCACCACCACGATGATACGCGTCAGCGCCTGCACGAACCCCTGCCGCCAACCCAGCACCAAGCCGATCAGCAGCAGTGCCAGTAAAATCAGATCCACAAATATTCCAACATTTCCACTCATTGGTGATCACCTCACATAGGGCACTCGCCCTGTCACACCTTACGGCAGATACAGGCTTGCGGCGGTACTTCCCGCCAGCACAGCTGAGCCGTCACTCCGCATCAGCACCTCCCGTGCCTGGCTGACCTCCTCCAGCTCCGCCACGGGAAGCAGCTGCTTATCATAGATCGTCAGATGGTCGCTGCACAGCACGGCCACGTATCGTCCCGCAGCGGACAGGCTGCTGACCTCCGCGTCCAGCTCCAGCGATGCCAACTCCTGACCCTCGCTGTTCACCGTCACCACACGGTGCTGCGTGCCGGTACGGTACCGGCCCAGCAGCAGAGCGGCATAGCCGTCGCCGCTGATGCTGACCCGCCGCAGATAGTCTCCGCCGTAATCATAGGCGGCAGTCATCACGCCGCTGCCGTCAATGAAGCACAACTGCTCCTCCGTCACGGCGCAGAACCCGGTTCCCGCAGCCATCAGATCATAGACCACGCTGCCCCGCAGGGTGCAGCGTCCGACCTCCTGATCACTGTTCACCCGGTAGAAGATCACATAGCTGGCAAACGTGCCGTTTTCCTGCCCCATGGTCACCGCCGCCAAGGTACGGCTGTCGGCGGACAGCGCCGCCGTCATCACAAAGCGGTCCGACGACTTGAAGGCGAACACCGCTTCTCCGTTGCCGTCATAGACCCGTACCGCGGCCTTGCAGCCGCTTTCACTGCACACCACAGTCAGCCAGCCCTTGGTATTCAACGATGCACTGAGCACCTCTCCGGCGCAGTCCAGTGTGTACACCAGGCCCTTATCCGACAGGACGTATACCACCGTTCCGCCCACGTCATAGGCTGCGGCACGTCCGCCGCCGACGGACAACGCCGGTGACTGGAACTTCACCGCCTCGTCATACAGCGTCTTGTTCTGCTCATCCAGCACCGTCAGTTGGTGCATGGACACAGACACAAGGCTGCCCTCCAGCGAGGCAAAATGACCCGACTGGTCGCTGCTGTAACGATACAGCTGAGCGCAGCCGGTCTCATCCTTCACCGCCTTGGCGTAAATGACCTTGCGGCGCAGGCCATCAAAACCGCTGCGGTCCAGCAGCACCGCCGCCGTCACCGCCGCTACCGCCAGTACCGCCACGATCAGCAGTACCAGCAGCGGCTTCCGGCTGCGCTTGGCCACACGCCGGGGATGCTCCTCCTGGACGTCGCCCAGGGCAAACTCTTTCCAGTTGTTGGTGTTGTTATCCATTCAACCGTTCATCCTCATACCATACTCGCGTGAGATACAGCCCTCCCGGCGGTGCCGTGGGCCCCGCCAGCGTCCGGTTGCCCGAATTCAGTATCTCCGGGATGTCCTCCGGCATCAGCTTCCCCTCCGCCGCGTACAGCACCGTGCCGGTAATGGCACGTACCATATTATACAAGAAACCGTCCGCGCATACCTTCAGCTCCAGCAGTTCCCCATTCCGCGTCACACGGCAGTAGTGGATAGTCCGCACGGTGCTCCGCACGTTGGTCCCCACACTCCGCACAGCGGCGAAATCGTGGGTCCCCTCGAACATCCGGGCCGCCCGGTCCATCAAGTCCTCATCCAATTTCTTGGGATAGAAATACGCCCGGTGAACGTAAAAGGGGTTTTTGATCCGGGAGTTGTAGATACGGTAGGTATACTCCTTTTGGATGCACGACCCGATGGCGTTAAAGTCATCGGCTACCTCATAGGCCGCCTTTACCACAATATCCTCCGGGATATGGGTATTCACCGCAAAGGGCAGGCGATCCACCGGTATCCGCGACTCTGTACGGAAATTGGCCACATAGTGCTCCGCGTGGACGCCGGCATCTGTGCGCCCGCAGCCGATGACCTTCACCGGATGGCCGCACACCATAGACAAGCCCTTTTCCAGCGTCTGCGCCACAGAGGTCTCCGTCTTCTGCACCTGCCAGCCGTGATAGGCGGTGCCGTTGTACATCAATACCAGCGCGATATTCCGCATAGGCCCCGCCTCCTCTCACTCAAAAGCCAAGCTTTTTCAAAACGATAATGCCTGCCGTCAGCGCCAGGAACGCCACCAGCACAAGCCAGTCCGCCGCCTTATACCGCAGCACCCGCAGGGCTGTACGCCCCTCACCACCGTGGTAACAGCGGCACTCCATAGCCGTAGCCAGTTCATCGGCACGGCGGAACGCACTGATGAACAGCGGCACCAAAATGGGAACCAACGCTTTGGCACGCCGGAAGATATTGCCTGTCTCAAAGTCCGCGCCGCGGGCCTTCTGTGCCGACATGATCTTGTCTGTCTCCTCGATCAGCGTGGGAATGAACCGCAGCGCGATAGACATCATCATAGCCAGCTCGTGGATCGGCAGGCGCAGCTTTTTCAGCGGCCCCAGCAGGCTCTCCATACCATCCGTCAGGGCGATGGGACTGGTGGTGTACGTCATCAAAAATGTGCCCATGATGAGCATCACGATCCGCAGCACCATCTGCACGGCGGCTACAACACCCTCCCAGGTGATACTCCGCAGTAGCCAAACATCCGCCACCGGCGTACCGGCGGTGAAAAACATATTCATAACGGCCGTGAAGGCCACCACAAAATAGACGGGCTTCAAGCCCTTTGTCAACGACTTGAACGGCACCCGCGACACCAGCACCGACACCGCCAGCACCGTGATCATGATTCCATAGGTCAGTACGCTTTTGGCGCTGAACAGCGCCACGATGTAGAGGATGACGCACAGCAGCTTTGTCCTGGGGTCCAGTCGGTGCACCGGCGTGTCCGCCGGGAAAAACTGACCCAGTGTGATATCCTTCAGCACGGAGACGCACCCCCCCTCAGCGTCAGCAGCTTCTGCTCCAGCGCCTCCACGGTGTATACCGCTGTATCGATATCCAGCCCCCGCGCTTTCAGCGCGGCGGCCACCTTCGTCACCTGAGGCACGTCCAGCCCCACCTGCTCCAGTTCATGAGCCCGGGCAAACACCTGCTTCGGCGTGCCCTCCATATATACCTTTCCGTCGGACAGCACAACGATGCGGTCCACATTTCTGGCGATCTCCTCCATGCTGTGGCTCACCAGCACCACCGCCGCGCCCTTGGCGCGGTGATAGGCCTGTATCTGGGCGAGGATGGCGTCCCGTCCTTGGGGATCCAGCCCCGCCGTGGGCTCGTCCAACACCAACACCTTCGGTTCCATGGCGATGACGCCCGCGATAGCCACACGGCGCTTCTGTCCACCGGAGAGCTCAAAGGGCGACTTGTCCAGCAGCGTCTCGTGCAGTCCCACAAAGGCTGCCGCGTCCCGCACCCGCCGGTCGATCTCCTCCGCGTCCAGGCCCATGTTCTTCGGTCCGAAGGCGATGTCCTTATACACCGTCTCCTCGAACAGCTGGTATTCCGGGTACTGGAACACCAACCCCACCTTGAAGCGCACGTCCCGTATTTTTTTCGGATCCGCCCAGATGTCCTTCCCCTCCAGGAGAATACGCCCGGACGTAGGCTGCAAAAGCCCGTTCAGATGCTGTATCAGCGTGGATTTACCGGACCCGGTGTGTCCGATCACGCCCAAGAACTCCCCTGCGCCCACAGTCATGCTCAGCCCCTCCACGGCGCTGCGCTGGAACGGCGTCCCCGCCGAATAGGTGTGGGTCAGGTCCTCTATCTGCAAAATCGGTTCCAATGTTACTTCCCTTCCGCCCCGCCGAAAGCGCGGCAAATGGTATCGGCGCACTCGCCTACCGTCAGGCTTTCCAGCGGCACATCTACTCCGTCCTGCCGCAGCCGGTACAGCAGCTCCACCGTATCCGGCGCCGCCAGACCCAGTTCATGCAGGCGCTCCACCTGTGAGAACACCTGCCGCGGCATACCGTCCATCGCTACCTCGCCGTCGTTCATCACGATCACTCGGTCTGCACGCTCCGCCTCGACCATGTGATGGGTGATAAGCACCACGGTAATACCCTGTTCCCGGTTCAGCCGCAGCACGGTGTCGATGACCTCACGCCGTCCTGCCGGGTCCAGCATAGCCGTGGCCTCGTCCAGCACGATGCACTTCGGCTCCATGGCCAGAATACCCGCAATGGCGATGCGCTGCTTCTGCCCGCCGGAGAGCAGGTGCGGTGCGTGGCTGGCGAATTGCTCCATGCCCACCGCCGCCAGCGCGTCGTCCACCCGCCGGCGTATCTCCGCCGTAGGCACACCCAGGTTCTCCGGGCCGAAGGCTACATCCTCCTCCACCACGTTGGCCACGATCTGATTGTCCGGGTTCTGGAACACCATACCCGTCCGCCGCCGTATCTCCAGCAGCAGCTTCTCGTCCCGCGTGTCCATTCCGTCCACATACACGGCACCGCCGCACGGCAGCAGCACCGCGTTCAGGTGCTTGGCAAAGGTGGACTTGCCGGAGCCGTTGTGGCCCAGCACCACCGTAAAGCTGCCCTTTTCGATCTGTACCGATACATCCCGCAGGGCTGGAGGATTTGTCTCCCCCTCCGGCGCAGGGTACGTATAGGTCAGGTTCCTTGTCTCTATCATCACTGCCATACGCAATTACTTCCGTTCTTGTTTACTCGGAAAACCATCTTCCCGTGGCGCCGCAGGGCAGCGCCATGCCGCTTTCCGTGCAGGGCAGGCCCAGCTCGTCCCATGTGACCGTGCCGCCGAATTTCCGCCCTACCAGCATCTGCAATATGTACCCCAGCACCGACGGCGCCAACCCCGTGGTATAGCTGTTCAATACCACGAACAGCGGCTTGTCCGACAGCACCCGGCTGCACAGCTCCACAAAGGGATACAGATTGTCTTCTAACTTCCACACCTCGCCGCCGGGCCCGCGCCCGTAGGAGGGCGGATCCATGATAATGGCGTCATAGGTCTTACCCCGGCGTATCTCACGCTCCACGAACTTGGCGCAGTCGTCCACGATCCAGCGGATGGGCGCTTCGCCCAGGCCGGATAGCCGGGCGTTCTCCTTACCCCAGGCCACCATACCCTTGGCCGCGTCCACATGGCACACAGAAGCCCCGGCCCTCGCACAGGCTACCGTAGCCCCGCCGGTGTAGGCAAACAGGTTCAGCACCCGGATAGGCCTTCCGGCATGCCGTATCTTGTCCATGGCGAAGTCCCAATTTACCGCCTGCTCAGGGAACAATCCCGTATGCTTGAAGTTCATAGGCTTCACCTGAAATGTCAGGTCTTTGTAATGCACCTGCCAGCTTTCCGGCAGCTTGCCTTTATCCCAATGACCGCCGCCGGTAGAAGACCGGGAATAGCGTCCTGTTGCGCCGCGCCACAGCCGCGTGGTCTTGTCCGTCTCCCAGATCGCCTGGGGATCGGGGCGCACCAATACCTGCCGGTCCCAGCGCTCCAGCTTTTCGCCGCCGCCGCAGTCCAGCAGCTCATAATCCTTCCAATCCTTCGCGATCCACATACAGACGGACCCTCCCCATAATAAATCAGTTTATTATACAATAGAAGTCCCCCATCGTCAACGCCGCAACTGTAAACATTTTTCGCCAAACATTTTTTGCCGCGCTGCCCGTTGTGGCCGCGGGCAAAGTGTGGTATACTGCATATACCATACGCAAGGAGGTCTATATGGAAAAGAACACACCCAAACAGCTGGCCCCCGTCAACGGCACACCCTTCGATTACCTCCGCTGGCGCGGCGACCTGACCTTTGCCCGTGACGGCTTCAACGAGGTGGACAACCTGGTGCTGTGCATCCTCTCCTATATCAACTTCCGCCGCATCGACGCGGTCCATACCAAGGACCCCGCCGCGGCGCCCACCCTGGCCCAGGTCGCACCCCTGCTCACCGACGAGGATGACCAGCTGGGCCTCTCCGAGCTCAGCTATCTCCCCCTGCTGCGTCTGGCGGCACAGACCGAACGCTTCCGGGACTTGCGCCTGTTCGGCTATACCCACGAATACGACGAACAGAGCGCCAAGCAGTTCGACGCGCTCTCCTTCCTGGTGCCCGACGGCACATTGTTCGTCGCCTTCATGGGCACTGACACCTCTCTGGCCGGCTGGAAAGAGGACTTCAACATGAGCTTTCTCTCCGCCGTCCCCGCCCAGACGCGCGCCGTGTCCTACGCCACGGAGATGGCGTCCCTCTGCCCCGCCCTGCCCCTGCGTATCGGCGGCCACAGCAAGGGCGGCAATCTGGCCGCCTGGGCGGCCATCTATCTGCCTGCCGAGCTGCAGAAGGACCGCCTGCTGTCCGCCTATAACAACGATGGCCCCGGCTTCGCCCAGGATATGCTGGACACCCCGGAATACCGCCGGGTGGCCGATAAGCTGCACACCTATATCCCCGAGTCCTCCATCGTAGGCGTCCTGCTGGAACACGCCGAGGACTACGCCGTTATCGACAGCGCCAACCGTTCCATCATGCAGCACGAGCCCCTGTCCTGGAGCGTGGTGGGCACCCGCTTTGTCCACCTGGGCCAGCGTTCCCAGATGGGCAGGCTCTCCGACGATGTGCTCCGGGAGTGGATCGGCTCCATGACCCCCGCCGAGCGTGAGCAGTTCACCGACGCGCTGTTTGACGTGCTCTCTCTGTCCGGCAAAGCCCGGACGCTGGACGACCTCCGCAGCGGCGGTCTGGCCGGCGGCGCGGCGCTGCTGAAGCAGTACGCCGGCGCGGACGAGGAGAAAAAGAAGATCATCGCCGAGATATTCCGCCGTCTGGCCGTGGACGTGAAGGACGAGCTGAAAAGGGCCGCCGGCGAGGGGCTTGAAGGCGTGAAAAAAGCCGCCGGCGAGGGTTTGGAGGGCGTCAAGACCGTTCTGACCAACCTGACCAAGGGCGAAAAATAAAAGCGCAGCCGCCCGCAGGCACAGCCCTCGCCCCCGCAAATGTCAAAAAAAGAAAGCCCTCACGGGCTTTCTTTTTTGTTGACTTAGTGCCGCTTCTTCGCCGTCCACGCCATACCGCCCAGCGACAGCACCGCCGTCACGGCGTAGATACCCACGCCCGCGTCAAAGGTCTTGGGAGAGCCCTTGGTGGTGGTATCGGGGGTGGGGGCGTAATAGTAGTAGTTGTTGGAGGGCTTCTGCTCGGGCTGGGTAACATTGGAGCCGCCGTTCTCGTTGATGGTCAGGGTGTTATCCTTGGTCAGCGTCTTTTCCTCGACCAGCTGCTCATTGTTTTCCTTGTAGGAGACAGTCACCTTGGCAGCGGTGTTCTTCACCGTGACATCTGCGGTGTTCGTCTCGCTGATGACCTGAATATCGCCCTTACCGCCCTTGGTGCCCGTGATGGTATTGTTGTCGATAGTGGCGGTCATCGTGCCGGTGCCGCCGTTCTTAGCTTTGATGGCAGAGCTGTCATCCGCAAGCCAGCTGGTGTTGCCGGCATCGGCTGCATCACAGCCGCAGTTGGTAAAGGTGCAGCCGGTAATCGTGTCGGTGCGCGTTCTGGCACCCTTATAGCTGGTCTTGACACCCGCAGCACAACCCACAAACTCGGTGTTGGTCACGGTCAGGCTACCGTTTGTACTCATGTAGATGCCGCTGCTGTTCTTCTCAATGTGGCAGTCCTTGACGGTCGCGTTGACCGTGCCAGTGTTGCCGGTAATATACATCAGAATGCCCTTATCGCCGGTAGCCGTCTCGCCGATGTTGGTGCAGTTCTCCAGATAGAAGGTTTGGGTTACGCCATCATTGGGGGTCGCGCCCCACACCTTGATATTCTTGGCATCATAAACCTTGACCGTCACATTGGCCGCCTTACCTGCATCCGTCATGTTGACAGAAATCTCACCATACTGGAAGTTCGCACCGTTGGCATAGATGGTCAGATCCTTCGTCAGGTCCAGCGTTCTGTTGGTATCCACCGCTCTCTGCCGCATGCGCAAAGTCGCGCCAGCTTTACAATAGATCGTCGTTGCGTCATTCGCGATAGCCGCATTAACATCGGCCGCATACTGCACGTTGCCGCTGGCATCCACATAGGCCACAAGAGCGGTCTTTTCCGAATCCTCAGTTCCACCAGACTTTACCTCGCCCAGATAGTTCGTGTAGTACACGGTCTGCGCGCTTTCAAAGGAAGCGTCGGTCACGCCATCAGGATATTTCGCCGTAGTTGTGTCTGCCCAAGATACGGTGCAGAGGGCCAGGGCCATGAGCAGGGCCAGCACCAAGCTTATACATTTCTTCATTGTTTTCTACCCCTTTTCAGGTCAAATTTCCGCAGGACGCTTCGTTTTAATCTCTGTTAAAACGCTAAAGCAGGAGTACTCCTGCGGATACACAGATTATACCACATTCTTCCCATTTGTCCACCCCAATTTCAGCATTTTCCCCGAAAACCTCCATTCCCGGTAACAAATTTCTTTCATTTTTCCACATTTTGGAAATATTCCCGCATCGGTCCGCCCAGCCCCTTGCCTTCCCCTCGAGGGGTTCACGGTGTTGAATGACACGTCGGTGGCGTGTCAGACCCGTGAACCGACCGACCCGCAGGGAGACAGGTGGCAACGCGGAGCGTTGACGGATGAGGTATCATCGTGCACTCACCGCTCCCCCCCCCAAAAAAACAACTCCCCCGGCTTCGCCGGGGGAGTCATACGCATTTTCACTCAGTCCAGCATACTCTTCAGGTCAACGGCGACCTCGAAGGGAGCGGCCGTGGCTTCCTTGATCTGATCGACAGTGAACTCGGGGTTGATCTCGGTCATCAGCAGGCCCTTGTCAGTGACCTCAAACACGCACATCTCGGTGATGATCTTATTCACGCAGTGAGAGGCGGTCAGGGGCAGACGGCACTTCTCGAAGATCTTGGGGTTGCCCTTGGCGGTGTGCTCCATGCACACAATGCAGTGCTTGGCGCCCACGCACAGGTCCATGGCGCCACCCATGCCGGGCATCTTCTTGCCGGGGATGATCCAGTTGGCCAGGTTGCCCTCAGCATCGACCTCCAGCGCGCCCAGGAAGCAGGCATCCACATGACCGCCGCGGATCAGGCCGAAGTTGCTGGCGGAGTCGATGAAGCCGCCGCCATAGGCCACGGAAGCGGGGCTGCCGCCGGCATCCACAACGTGGTACGGATCATAGTTCTCGTCGCCCTCCTTGGGCGCCTTTCCGGCGGAGACGATACCCAACTCAGCGTGGATGATCAGCTCCACGCCCTCGGGCAGGTAGTGGGGGATCAGGGTGGGCAGACCGATGCCCAGATTCACGACGTCGCCATCTTTCAGCTCTTTGGCGCAGCGCTTGGCAATAAAGCCCTTGATCTCAGACTTTTCCATTACTTTCTGTCTCCTTCCACGATGTAGTTCACGCACATACCGTAGGTATGGACGTTCTCCGGCTCGATGTCGCCCACAGGGACGATATACTCGCACTCGGCGATCACGGTGTCTGCGGCAGTGGCCATCACCACGTTGAAGTTGCGCATGGTGCCCTTGTACCAGCAGTTGCCGTACTCATCGCACTTATAGGCGCCCAGCAGGGCGAAATCGGCGTGGATGGGCTTCATCAGCAGATAATCCTTGCCGTCCACAGTGTGGCGGCCCAGGCAGAAGGGGGACTCCTCCACCAGGGTATCGATGCCCACGGGGGTCAGCACGCCGCCCAGACCGGCGCCGCCGGCGCGGATGCACTCAGCCAGGGTGCCCTGGGGCAGCAGATTGACCTCCAGCGTACCCTCGGTGTTCTGCTGGCCGACCTCGGGGGTCATGCCCACATGGGTTGCGATGACGCGCTTGACCTGATGGTTGTGGATCAGCTCCGCGATGCCGAAGAACTCCTCGCCCATGGGGCCAGTCGCGCGGCCCATATCGTTGGCGATCAGGGTCAGGTCCTTCGTGCCCCGGGCCACCAGCTCCTTGACGATAGCGCGGGCCTGGCCGCAAGCCAGGAAGCCGCCGCACATAATCGTGGCGCCGTCGGGGATCATGGCCGCCGCTTCCTTGGCAGTCAATACAGGTTTCTTTGCCATTTCTGTTCCTCCTACTTTTTTATGACAGCAACCACTGGGCCATCTGCCTATGCAGTTGACCCAGTGGTGCCGTATGGTTTTACTTCATGCCGCGCTTGACCATTTCGGTCACGGCGAAGGACGCCACGTCGTCGGCATACTTGCCGGCGCCGAAACCGGCGTCAAAGCCCAGCTCCTTGGCCAGCTCATGGGTGATGCGGGGGCCGCCGCAGCATACGACGAACTTGTCGCGCAGGCCCTCGGCCTCCAGCAGCTCGATGAGGTTGGTCAGGTTCTGGATGTGTACATCCTTCTGGGTAACGGTCTGGCTGACCAGCAGCACGTCCGCGTGCAGCTCCAGCGCCTTCTTGATGAATTCCTCGTTGGGGACCTGAGAGCCCAGGTTATAGGCCTCGATCATCTCGTAACGCTCCAGGCCGTAGTGGCCGGCGAAGCCCTTGCGGTTCATGATAGCGTCGATACCCACGGTGTGAGCATCGGTGCCGGTGGAGGCACCCACCATCACGACCTTGCGGCCGATGTGCTCTTTGATGTACTCATTGGTATCCTCCATGCTCATCACATCGGACTCCACAGTAATAACATGGATATCCTCATAGTTCACGGAGTGTACGCAGCTGCCATAGACCACATAGAAGGTGAACTCCTTGTCCAGCGCGGTGTGATAGGCCACGTTGGGCTCCTCAAGACCCATCTTCTTGGCGATCTGGCGGGCAGCCTCCTCACCGCGCTCATCATCCTTGATGGGCAGGGTGAAGCTGGTCTGCACCTTACCGTCGTTCATGGTGTCGCCATAGGGCTTCAGGCGGGTCAGATCCAGCGTTGTATCGAAATCGATCTTATGGGTATTATACAGTCCGCTGCTCATGCTCCCACCTTGCCTTTCATGACTTCAATGAACGGGTTGAAGTATTTGTCGTCCTTGATGACCACGCCGGCCAGGCCCTTGCCGCCGTCCTTGGGACGCTTCACGTCGGCGAAGATGCCCTTCTCGATGGTGGTGAACAGGCCCAGCTTCTCGATCTCGGAGAGCAGGTCGGTGGCCTTGGTCAGCACCTCGTTGGCGCGGGTACGGATGATGCCGCCCTCTTTATAGGTCAGCTCATCGCCCAGATCCTTCATGGTGCGGAAGATGTACTGCGCGTTCTCAATGGACAGCGCGCGGTCGGACATGAACGGGGTGTGGATAGCCTCGGTCATCATGCCCAGCAGGCACAGCTTCTGGTTGGTCAGGATGGTCACCATGTTGAACAGGGCGTCCTGAATGTGACCGCGGAAGATGTTGCCGGTCATGAACTTCGTGGGAGGCATATACTTCAGGGGCGCGTTGGGGAATATCTCGCGGGCCATCTGGGCCTGCGCCAGCTCGTACAGGAACGTATCCTCCACGGCGGGATCCATCTCGAAGGCGTGGCCCAGACCCATCTGCTCCTCGCGCATACCGGCGGTCTTGGCAAAGGCCTCGTTGATGAACTGGGAGGCCAGCACGGTGTGGGCCGCGGTGATAGCGTCGTCGGTGGTCAGATAGTTATCCTCACCGGTGTTGATAATAACGCCGGCATAGCCGTTGATGACACGGGAGAAGTACTGGTCCACGATGGTGCGCTGCATATTGATGTCGCGGAACAGGATGCCGTACAGAGCGTCGTTCAGCATGACGTCCAGACGCTCCAGAGCGCCCATAGCGGCGATCTCGGGCATGCACAGGCCGGAGCAGTAGTTGCACAGCCGGATATAGCGGTGCTGCTCCTCGCCCACCTCGTCCAGCGCCGCGCGCATCAGGCGGAAGTTCTCCTGGGTAGCGTAGGTACCGCCGAAGCCCTCGGTGGTCGCGCCGTAAGGCACGTAGTCCAGCAGGGACTGACCGGTGGTACGGATCACGGCGATGATGTCCGCGCCCTGCTTGGCACCGGCCTTGGCCTGCGTGATATCCTCGTAGATATTACCGGTAGCCACGATGATGTACAGGTACGGGCCTTCCTTATCACCCCACGCCTTCAGGTAGCTGTTACGCTTGGCGACGTTCTTGTTGATGCGCTCCACGGTAGCGTTCACCACGGGGGTGATGGCGCCGCGAATCTCCGCGTCGGAATGGGCGGGGACCTTGCTCAGGTCCAGCTCGCCGCTGTTCACGGCATCTGCCACGCCCTGGGGATCCTTGCCGGTCTCCACCATAGCGTTGCCGATAGCCCACGCGGCACCCACGGGCAGCAGGGAGTTTGCCATCAGGTGGTCAACGACCACGTTGGGCAGAGGAACGTCCATATCGTTGACGCCATCGATACCCAGCAGACGGCAAACAGCGCGCTCCACCGTGACGGTGGTGTGCTGGTCGATAAAGTGCTGGGTGTCGTCCGCGATCTTGGCGGCGGAGGCACGGGCACGGTTGACCAGCTCAAAATTCAAGCCGAGTTTGCTTTCCATAGTTTTTCCTCTCTCTTACTTCTTGACGTGACGCTCGTTACGCAGCAGCTTGGTGGGCTCCAGATAGCGCTGCTTGGTGCCTTCGGCGACCCATGCCACGCCGGTCTTCTCCACCTTCTTCTTGCCGGTGCAGACGTCGCAGTGGCAATCCTGAACATAGTGCTCGGGCTGGGTGTAAGAGGTGATAACGCCCTCGAAGTTGCGCAGGATGACCTTACGAGGCGTCTCGGAGATCAGATAGTTGGGCATAACGGGGGTCTTGCCGCCGCCGCCGGGAGCGTCGACCACGAAGGTGGGGATGCAGTAGCCGGAGGTATGACCGCGCAGAGCTTCCATGATCTCGATGCCCTTGGACACGGGGGTACGGAAGTGGCTCAGGCCCAGGGAAGGATCGCAGGCATAGATATAATAGGGGCGCACACGCATCTTGACCAGACCGTGGACCAGCTCCATCATCACGTGAGAGCAATCGTTCACGCCGGCCAGCAGCACGGACTGGTTGCCCAGGGGGATACCGGCATCAGCCAGCATAGCGCAGGCCTTGGCGGCTTCGGGAGTGAACTCCTTGGGGGTGTTGAAGTGGGTGTTCAGCCACACGGGGTGATACTTCTTCAGCATGGCGCACAGCTCGGGAGTGATACGCTGGGGGCACACAACGGGCGTACGGGAGCCCAGACGCACGATCTCCACATGGGGGATGGCGCGCACGCGCTTGATGATGTACTCCAGGGTGTCGTCCTCGACCATCAGGCAGTCACCGCCGGACAGCAGCACGTCGCGGACCTCGGGGTGGGCGGCCACATAATCGATGCACTTGTCAATCTGCTGCATAGGCACTTCGCAGTCGTTCTGACCGGCAAAACGACGACGGGTACAGTGGCGGCAGTACATGGAACACTGGTCGGTGATCAGCAGCAGCACGCGGTCAGGATAGCGGTGGGTCAGGCCGGGGGTGGGAGAGTCGGTGTCCTCGTGCAGAGGATCGGCATCCTCATAGTCGGCATACTCCAGCTCCTCAGCGCGGGGGATAGCCATCTTGCGGATGGGATCAAACGGATCGTCCAGATCGATCAGGGACAGATAGTAGGGGGTGACGGCCATGCGCAGCTTGCCCAGGGTCTTGGCAACGCCGGCTTCCTCGTCGGGGGTCAGGGTCATGTACTTCTTCAGATCCTCAACCGTCTCAGCGCGGTTAGCGACCTGCCAATGCCAGTCGTTCCACAGATTTTCGGGAACGTCAGCAAACAAACCATTGCGAGTTTTCATGTCGTTTCTCCTTCACAAAAATCGTTGTTTTAGGTACGCCAAAGGCTGGGAGTCCCCCGAAGGGGACACCCAGCTTCGGTCAGTTTCGTTTAGCAGTACTTCTCGTCGAACAGCTTACGCAGCTTGGGGTTCTCACGCAGCACGTCCAGGGTGATCTGCGCGTGGTTCTTGGTATAGCCGTTGCCGATGATCATGGTGACGTCCTTGCCGATACCCTCGGCGCCCAGGGCAGCCTTGGTGAAGGAGGTAGCCATGGAGAAGAAGTACACCAGACCGTCGTCGCGGACGGGCAGGATAGCGGACATCTCGCAGGACTCGATGTTCACGCAGCAAATGGACAGATCATACTCCTTGCCGTCGTTGGCAGCCAGAGCAGCCTCCATGACCTCAACGGGCTTGGTGCAGTCGGCCACGATCACGTCGGTGTACACGCCCAGCTCCATCAGGCCGGGGACCTGCTTGGGGTTGCGGACGACGCCCACGACCTTACCCTTGGGGCCGACCTTCTTCATAGCTTCCCAACCGCACAGAACGCCGGACTTGCCGTTGGCGCCCAGGATCAGGACGCTGTCACCCTCGTGGGGCAGCTTGCGGGCCTGCGCGGGAGCGCCGGCCACGTCCAGAGCAGCCAGGGCCAGAGGCTCGGACATATCATCGGGCATCTTGGCATACAGAGCGGACTCGAACAGGATGGCCTTGCCGACGATGTCCACGCGGTCGATATCCTTGTGGATGGCCAGGATCTTGTCGATCTTCAGCGGGGTCATGGACAGGGAGACCAGAGAGACGATCTTGTCGCCTTCCTTCAGGTCGAAGCCGGGCTTCTTCTTCAGGTCCTCGCCGATGTGAGCGACAACGCCCTTGAACATACCGCCGGAACCGGTAACGGGATTCTGCTGCTTGCCGCGCTCAGCGACGATGCCCAGGATCATTTCGCCGATCTTCTTCTCGTCGCCGCCGCAGGCCTCAGAGATCTGAGTGAAGGAAGCGGAGTCGATGTTCAGGGAGGTGACATCGCAGACGATCTCGTTGGAATAGACCTTGCTCATGTCGTTGTCGATCTTCCAAGCAGCCTGGGTCAGAACGCCCTTGGGCTCGATAACGCGGTGGGTACCGTACTTGTTGCCTTTCAGTTCAGCCATGATAAATTTCCTCCTAAAATATATTTATAATTCTTTCTTTCGGATGCTTACTTGAGGGGCTTGAGGGACAGGATCTCGCGGGCCTCAGCGGGGGTCGCGATCTCGCGGCCCAGCTCCTTGGCGATACGGACGACCTTGGCCACCAGCTCGCCGTTGGACGCGGCCTTCTGGCCCTTGCCCAGATAGATGTTGTCCTCGAAGCCCACACGGACGTTGCCGCCCATAGCGATAGCGGCAGCGGCCATGGTCCAGGCAGCGCGGCCCACGCCGGACACGGTCCAGGTAGCGTTGGCCGGGATCTTGCTGGCGAAGAACGCCAGGTTCTCCACAGTGGCGGGGGTGCAGCCGTGCACGCCCAGCACGAAGTTGAACTGCATGGGATCGCCGGGGACCTCGCCCTTCTTGGCCATGCCCAGAACGGTGTCGATATGGCCCAGCTCGAAGCACTCGTACTCGGGCTTGATGCCGTTCTCGATCATGCGCTTGCCGAAGGCGCGCATGGTGGGCATGGTGTTATCGAAGATCTCATCGCCGAAGTTGCAGGTACCGCAGTCCAGGGTGGCCATCTCGGGGAACAGCTCGGTGGGCTGCAGACGCTCCTCGGGGCTCATGCCGGTGGCGCCGCCGGTGGAGGGGATCATGATGACGTCGGGCAGCTCCTTGCGGATGGCGTCCATGACGACTTTGAAACGCTCGCGGCCCTGGGTGGGAGTGCCGTCATCCTCACGGACGTGGATGTGCAGGATCGCCGCACCGGCCTCGTAGGCGGACTTAGCCTCGCGGACCATCTCCTCGACGGTATAGGGAACAGCCTCGTTCTGGGCCTTAGTGACCTCAGCGCCGCAGATAGCGGCGGTAATAATGAGCTTCTCCATTGTTTCCGCTCCTTACTTCTCGATGGGCAGACGCTGGCAGTCCTTGGGGGTGACGCAGGTGCCGTGGGCACGGCAGACCACCACGGGCTCAGCCAGAACGTCAGCGGCGGAAGCGCTGATGTCGGGGCGGGAGACGATGACCTTGCGGGCCTCGAACTTCATGGTACGGGAGGTGTTGCCGATCTTCTCGATCTCGCCGTAGGCCTCGATGTAGTCGCCGGCGTAGACGGGTGCCAGGAACTCCACGTTGTCATACGCGCAGAACAGGCCCTCATCGCCGTCGCACTTGATCAGCAGCTCGGTGGCCACATCGCCGAACAGGTGCACCATGTGTGCGCCGTCCACCAGGTTGCCGCCGTAGTGGGCGTCCTTCGCGCTCATACGCAGACGAAGCAGAGATGTCATCTTTTCCATAAGTTTTTCCTCCTTCAAATTTTTGGACGTGCATTTCCAATACCAGAGCTGGCCTCGGCACTTCTTTTGGGTATGAAAAAAGCGCTATCGGTCAAGGTCGTTGACCAATAGCGCTCCATGTATCACTACATGACAGCAGCGCCGCTTACACCGCGCTGCCAGGAACCGCACGCACAGACCCGTCCGGCCCCTTCGGCGGAAGACCCCTTCCTGCAAATTTACCGGGTGCCTGTCCCCAAATATGCAGTACCCTGTCCTCCGCGCCTCTATTGACTGATATTATGAAATTTCTATCTATAAATTATACCTTTTTCAGCGGTCTTGTCAAGTGACATTGTGACAGAAAAGACAATAATTTTTTTGTGCGATACGAATAAATTTCAGCCTTGTATTTCGGCATTTCCCCGAGAAAGCACCCCTCCCTCCATGTCCGCACCCCGCACAGAAAAAAAGCGCCCCGCAGGGCGCTTTTTTAATAGCTTTCCTCCACCATTTTCAGTATCTCCGGCTTCAGGGACAGCATCCGGCAGATGTTCAGCGCGTCCCGCGGGCAGTCGGACTTTCCCTCCACCCGATACAGGCCGTAGTTCATGTGCCGCGCGATGACCGCCACGCCGTCCTCGCTGGTCACGGCCAGCTCCCGGCGGATAGCCTCCGGGTCGATATCCCGCAGACCGATGATCTGATAGTGGGTCCGGGCGTACTCCGCCACCTTGTCATAGTGGGTGGTCAGCAGTGAGATGGCGTCCACACCGTTGAGATACCGCGTCACCGCCTGCACGATCACCGCGCCCTCGTCCGGGTTGGTGCCCCGGGCAAACTCATCCAGCAGGAACAGCGAATAGCCCTGCTCCACCTCGGAGAGCGCCTTCTGGAACTGTACGATCTCCGAACCGAAGCCGGACAGGCCGGACTGGATGGACTGCAGGTCGTCAAAGAGCATCTTCACGCTGTGGAACAGCGGCATACGGGCTTTTTTGGCGCACACCAGGAAGCCCGCCTGCAGCAACAGCACGTTCAGCGCCACCGTCTTCATGGCCACGGACTTGCCGCCCATGTTGGCGCCAGTGATGACCGTGGCCCCGGGCGTCAGGGAGATGGACACCGGCACGAAGCGGCGGCCCTGCTGCTCCAGCAGGTCGCAGATCTCCGGATTGATCATATCCTCCAGCTCCAGGTCCTTCTCCGTCAGCTCCGGCTTCACACCGCCGTAGCGCACGGCAAACAGTGCCTTTTGGATAATAAAGTCCAGACGCCCCGCCGTCTCCGCATCGGAGAGCAGATCGTCCACCATAGGGGCCAGCGCCGCGCCCATGGCCTTGCGGACGTGCATCTCCTCCGCGTCCTCCTCGCCGCACAGCCGGGTGCGCTTCAGGCGCAGATCGTCCTTTTCCGCGTCGGTCTGGGCGTGGAACAGCCGTTCCTCCACCTCTTTCTTGGCGCTGCGGATCTCCTTCAGTTTTGCCGTGGCGCTGTCCGGGATATAGAAGCCCCGGCTCCCGGTACCATCCGGGTCCAGCACCGCCAATGCGTCCTTCACCTCGTGGAAGGTCATGCCCTTGAAGTGCGTCACCGCGTTGATCTGCTCAAACAGCGGGCGCATACCGTCCAGCCGCTGCAAATAGCCCTTGATCTCAAACAACTCCACATGGTCCGGCGTCTCCCCCGCCGCGCAGCGGCGCAGGGAGTTGCGGATATCCTTCATCTGGCACAGGCCGGTCATCAGCTTGTTGTACACGTCCTTCAGCTCACCGGCGGCGTTGGCCGCCTGCTCCACGTTGTACAGCTCCTCCTCCAGTGCGGCGCGTTCCTCCGGCGCATAAAACCGCAGCCGCCGAATGCGTTCCTGCCCGAAGGGCGAGCAGCCGTGCAGTGTTTCCAGCGCGTATTGCAGGCCGATCTTCTCTTTTTCCTCAAACTTGACCGCGATCATGCCAGTTCCTCCTTCACATTGATGACCGGTACGTCCACCGCCTCTTTCATGCGGAACAGGAATTCATCCTTGTCGAATTTCCATCCGTAGGCGGACACCGGGTTCACGGTGACGCACAGCGTCTTCGCCGCGTCCTCCGTCTCCAGCGCCACCTCACGCACCGCCAGCTTATCCAGTGTATCGGCGCTGAGCAGCACCTTGCTGGGGTCCTTGACCACCAGGCGGCACTTCCGCAGCACGCCGCTTCGCAGCAGCGGCACCACCATTGTATCCGTCAGTGCACCGGTCACCAGCGCCGCGCCGTGCTTCCGGACACAGGCCTCCAGCCCGTCGGGGCACTCCGGCGGCAGTGTCTCGGCCTTGGGCAGGTTCATCAGCCGGTAGATGTGCACCGTGTCGGCGATGACCTTCTCCATGCTGGCGTTGTAGCTGGCGCCGGTACACAGGATAACGCCCTCCGCCACCGCCCGGGCGCCCAGGCTCTTGCGCCCCAACGCACCGTCGATGACGGACTTCTCAGCCCCCAAGGCAAAAAAGCTCTCAGACACCGACCGCAGCTGCGTGGTGATAGAGGGCCCCGCCAGCTGCACATAGCCGGCGCTGCGGGCGCGCATGATGACCACCTCGCCCAGCGGGGTAGGGATACCTGTGGTCATCAAAATCTCCTTTGTCACGTCGCCCAGCCGCAGCATATCCTTGGCCGTGGCGATCAGTGTACCCTCACGGACAAAGATACCCGGTTTTTCCGTGCCGGTGACCACATCGGTGGACTCGCCGTCCCGCCCGATGGAGGTCAGCCCCAGCGTACCCCGCAGATGGCCCGCCGTCAGCAGCCAGTTGAGCATGGTGGTCTTGCCCGCGTTCTTGCACATACCCACGATGGACATGGTCTTTGTTTCATTGAGCCGGCGTATCAGCTCGTCGTGCATGGCGTACACGCCCTTTCCTTGGTATTCAGTCAATTTTTGAGTATAACATACCCTTTTGAAAAAAGAAAGGGGGGAAAATGCTTTCCCCCCCTTTCCTTGCCATTTGTCAGAATGTCAGGCGCATCTTGTGCCACACCGCACCGCCGTGGGTAGAACCAGAGATGCCCTCGTCCACGAAGCCCACCTTGCCGTAAAAGTGCAGCAGATGCTCCTTGCAGGTCAGCACAAGGCCCTTTCTTCCCTGCTGGCGGGCCTGCTCCACCACGTAGCGCAGCAGCTTTTCCGCGCAGCCGCGGCGCTGATAATCCGGGTGGGTCGCCACGCCGAATATCATCTGCCACCCGCCGTTCTCGCTGTGATAGGACACATCATCGAACATCTCATCCGTCAGATCATACACATCGGTGACAAGGCCGTTGACGAAGCTCACCAGCCGTCCCTCGTCCTCCAGAAGCCAGAAGTGGTTCGGGTATGCGGCCAACCGTGCGCGGAGGCTGTCCTCCTGCGCCGCCTCGGCCGGTGGGAAGCACACCGCCTCCAGCGCCGTTACAGCGGCCAGATCGTCCATTGCTGCCAAACGGATCTCCATAGCTGTTCCTCCTTTTCGTAAGTCCTGTGTATACCAGCGGTCATTCCACAGTGACGCTCTTTGCCAGATTACGCGGCTTATCAATGTCGCAGCCGCGCTCCAGCGCTGTGTAGTAGGACAGCAGTTGCAGCGGGATCACGCCCAGCTGCGGCAGGAGCATAGCCTCCGCCTCCGGCACGGTCAACACCGTATCCACCCGCTTGTGCAGGGCCTCGGCCCCGGCCTCGGTGGTCAGGGCCAGCACCCGCGCGCCGCGGGCCTGTACCTCCACCACATTGCTGACCGCCTTATCCAGCAGCGGCAGATAGGCAGCCACAGCGATCACCGGCGTTCCCTGGCGGATCAGAGAGATGGTGCCGTGCTTCAGCTCACCGGAGGCATAGGCCTCCGAGTGGATGTAGCTGATCTCCTTCAGCTTCAGGCTCCCCTCCAGGGACAATGCATAGTCCAGATTCCGGCCGATGAAGAACACATCCTCCTCCTGCGCCAGCCATTTGGCGGCCGCGCGGATATCCTCCGTATGGGAGAGCACCTGCTCCATCTGCCCCGGCAGGGCCTCCAGCCCCCGTACCATAGCGCTGTATGTCTCATAATCCACGGTGCCCAGCACATCGCCGAAATACAGCCCCAGCAGGTGCAGCACCGCCATCTGGGTGCTGTACGCTTTCGTGGTGGCCACGGCGATCTCCGGTCCGGCCCAGGTGTAGAGCACGTCGTCGCTCTCCCGGGCGATGGACGAGCCCACCACGTTCACGATGGACAGCACCCGGGCGCCGCGCTTTTTGGCCTCGCGCAGGGCGGCCATGGAGTCCAGCGTCTCACCGGACTGGCTGATGACGATGATCAGATCGCCCTCGCCCACCAGGGGGTCGCTGTACCGGAACTCTGACGCCAGGCAGACCTCCACCGGGCGGCGCAGCAGCCGTTCCAGGGTGTATTTGCCCACCATGCCCACATGGTAGCTGGACCCGCAGGCCACGATGCAGATGCGGCCGATATCACGGATCTCTCTGTCCGTCATAGTCAGGTCGCTGAGCACCACACGGCCGTCCCGGATGCGTCCGGTGATGGCGCGGCGCACCGCCGCCGGCTGCTCATAGATCTCCTTGAGCATGAAGTGGTCGTAACCGCCCTTTTCCGCGGCGTCCACATCCCAGTCGATGTGACGGTGCTCCTTGTCGATGGGCCGGCGGCGCTCGTCGTAGATACGGATACCCTCCGCCGTGATGACAGCCAGCTCGCCGTCATCCATATACACCACGTCACGGGTGTGCCGCAGCAGCGCCGTCACATCCGAGGCCAGGAAGTTCTCCCCCCGGCCGCAGCCCAGCAGCAGCGGCGCGTCCTTTCGTGCGGCGATGATCCGGTCCGGCGTGTCGGCGCACAGGATACCCAGCGCATAGGCGCCCTCCACCCGGGAGAGCATCTGGTTCACCGCCTCGAACACATCGCCGCACTGGCTGTAATACCAGGCCAACAGCTGGGCCACCACCTCCGTATCCGTCTCGGACACGAACGTGCAGCCCTTCTGGATCAGCTCCTGCTTCAGCCGGGCGAAATTCTCGATGATCCCGTTGTGCACCACGGCGAACTTTCCGTCGCCGCTGACCTGCGGATGGGCGTTCACCTGATTGGGCTCGCCGTGAGTAGCCCACCGGGTGTGGCCGATGCCCACTGTCCCCGGCAGATCCGCCCCGCCGTGGGTCAGCGTCTCCAGCGCCGCAAGACGCCCCGGCGTCTTGCGTACCTGAAGGGTGTCTCCGCTGCAGACCGCGATACCGGCGGAGTCATAGCCCCGGTACTCCAGGCGGCACAATCCATCCAGCAGCAGCGGCGCAGCCTGCTGCTGTCCAACGTATCCTACGATACCACACATATAAATAAAATCCTCCGATCAATATAATAGGTCGGAAGCACAAACGCGCAGATCATTTGTCTTCACATCCGGTCACAGCCTCTCTGTTTTGCGGTCACCCGCATATTTGCTGACTGTGTACGCACCCGGACGGCACGGGAGAGCATCCGCCGAATACTTCGATCACTCTCCGCCTCGTCGTCTCATGTTCGCCGCCGCCTTCAAAAAGAGCAGCGACAAGCCGGCGGGAAACATCCGTCGGCTGTATGAGCGCTGGCGCTTATGTCGGCCTGTGCCGAGATCCTCCTTTCCGTTCTGCGAGCCATATACAAAGCGGCTTTGCCGCTGTATACCAACATAATTTGCCCCGCCGCGGGGCATACTGCTCCGGAATACAACTTCCGAAGGGGTGTACGATCATGGCGACTGCCTTTTTCCGCACGGTCATTCTCTATCTGCTGCTGATCGCGGGCCTGCGCCTCAGCGGCAAGCGGCAGATCGGCGAGCTGGAGCCCATCGAGCTGGTGCTGACGCTGCTGATCTCCGACCTGGCCTCCGTACCCATGCAGGACTTTGCCCTGCCGCTGTTCAACGGCGTCATTCCCATCATCACGCTGATCGCCCTGTCCACACTGTTCAGCGCCATCAGCCTGCGGAATGTACGCTTCCGGGACCTGGTCTGCGGCCAGCCGGCCCTGGTGATCGTGGACGGCAAGCTGCGGCAGGAGACCATGCGCCGCAACCGACTGACGCTGGACGAGCTGTTCGAGCAGCTGCGGGGCCAGGGGATCACCGACCTGAGCGACGTAAAGTACGCCGTGCTGGAGACGAACGGCCGGCTGTCTGTGCTGCCCCGCAGTCCCCTCCAGCCGGTCACGCCGGAGCATCTGGGGCTGGACGTACAGGACAACGTATTCCTGCCCATCATCCTCATCAACGACGGCCGGGTGCTGACGGATAACCTCCGGCAGGCGGGCCGTGATGACCGCTGGCTGGCGCAGGAGCTTCACCGGCAGGGCATCGCCCGCAGTCAGGACGTGTTTTTGCTGTCCGTGGACCAACATGGCACCGTGGTGTGTCTGCGGAAGGAGGCTGCGCGATGAGGGCCGTCCGCATCCCCCTGTTCGTACTGCTGGCCGTGCTGTTCTTCATCCTGTGGAACGCCGCCTGGGTCACGGACCGCTGCGGCGAGTGGACTGCCGCGGTGGACACAGTCACCGCCGACCTGGATGCCGGCGGCGACGGCGGGGCGGCGCTGGGCACCTTGGACGACCTGTGGCAGGACGTTCAAGGCTATATGCACATCATCGTCTCCCATGAGGACCTGGACGAGGCCGAGGCCCTGATGGCCCAGGCCAAGGCCCTGTCTGCCCAGGGCAGCACCGAAGAGCTGTACCCCGTGATGGCCCAGCTGCGCCACCAGTTCCGGCTCATCGCCGAAACGCAGCAGCTCAGTCCCAAAAATATCTTCTGACGGTCACTTCTCGCTCAGCAGCTTATTCAGCTCGGACATGAACGTGTTGATATCCTTGAACTGCCGGTACACGGAGGCAAAGCGGACATAGGCCACCTCGTCGGCCTTTTTCAGCTTCTCCATGACCTTCTCGCCGATGACATCGGTGCTGACCTCGCGCTCCAGGGAGTTTTGCAGCTCCTGCTCGATCTCCAGCGCCATGCGCTCCATGTCCGCCACGGGCACCGGCCGCTTCTCGCAGGAGCGCTGGATGCCCCGCAGCACCTTGCTTCTGTCAAAGCTCTGGCGGGAACCGTCCTTCTTAATGACCACCATCGGCAGGCTCTCCACCGTCTCATAGGTAGTGAAGCGCTTTTCGCACTGCAAACACTCCCGGCGGCGGCGGATACTGCTGCCCTCGTCGGCGGGGCGGGAATCCACCACCTTGCTCTCTTTATAACCGCAATAGGGGCATCTCATCTCTCTTGCTCCTCCTTATCTCTACGGCAGATGCCGTATAGTCAGAGACAGTATAGCATATATCCACAACATATGGTAGTCTTTTTTCAAATTTTCGCCGTTATTTCGGCATAATGGGCCGGCCCTCGCCATCAAAGAGGTACGTCACCCGTCCCTGCCCCACGCTTGCAAAGCAGAACAGCTCCGGGATCGGGAAGGGCTCCCCCTCCCGCCACGGGACCAGCGCCCGCACACAGCGCCCCTGCCGCGCCGTCCGCGCCATCTCCGGCAGTCGGGAGAGAAACCCACGCCGTTCCGGCGCTTCGCCGCCGCACAGCCGCAGCACACCGCGGCGCAATTCCCCGGCGGGAGCAAGCAGCTCCCGGGAAAAGCAGCGCCGCAGCCCGCCGTCCTCGGTGACGCCCAGCAGCACCTCGCCCCTGTTGCCCTGCACGTACAGCCGGTACAGTCCCTTCTCCGTTCCCCGGCACACCGCCCGCAGCTCCGTCTCCTCTCCCCGCGGACACACGTACAGCGTCCCCACGCAGCTATCCGCCAGACAGACCGGATATTCCACGGCGCGCCGCCCCCTTTCACAAAAAACAGGCCTGTGCCATACTATGCACAGGCCTGTTTTCTCATGTCATCGCCGCCGTTCACACCAGATGGCTCCCCGTCAGCCCGAAGCTGACGGCAATGGCGGCGTCCACCTTTTCCATCACTGCGCTGTCCACACGGCCCATGCGCTCCCGCAGGCGCTTTTTATCCAGCGTCCGTATCTGCTCCAGCAGGATCACGGAATCCCGCGGCAGTCCGCTGCCCTGGGCCGCCAGCGCGATATGGGTAGGCAGCTTCGCCTTCCCCAGCTGCGACGTGATGGCGGCGGCGATGACGGTGGGACTGTGCCGGTTGCCGGTATCGTTCTGTACGATCAGCACCGGGCGCACGCCCCCCTGCTCGCTGCCCACCACGGGGCTGAGGTCCGCATAGTAAATGTCGCCGCGTCTGACAGTCGTATCCACACAGTTCACACTCCGAGGCAAGAAGTACCGGAGGGAGATATGTCCCCAGGTCACTTCCATTGTCCCACGCAGCCGCCGGATTTATACGCCGCAGCGCCGTAAATTCCGTTTTGTCCCGCCCGGTCTATCCTATGCGCGCCGCGGCGCCGATGTGAAGCCTCAGAACCGCAGCAGCAGCTCCTTTTCCACTTCCCGTCCGTCCTTATAATACACCCGTGGTACCCGCCGGCTGACGGCGCAGGTCAGCTCATAGGGGATGGTCCCGGCGGCAGCCGCCAGCACGTCCACCCGCTGCCGCTTGCCGAACACCTCCACCTCGTCGCCCACCTGCACACCAGGCAGGTCCGTCAGGTCGATCATGCTCATGTCCATGCAGATCCGCCCCCGCTGAGGCGCCATACCCTCCGCGGTCATAAAGCCGCACCGATCCGACAGACACCGGTGAAAGCCGTCCGCGTAGCCGTAGGGCACCACGCCCATCCGCGTGACGCGCTCTGTGGTGAACCGCCGCCCGTAGCTGACGTCCGTGCCCGGCTCATAGGTCTTGATGGTGCTCACTGTGGTCTTGAGCGCCATCACCGGGTGCAGCCCCAGCTTCTCCGCCAGGTCGCCGCAGCCGTACAGCAAAATGCCGGGACGCACCATGTCCATATATGTCTCCGGGTACGACGCCACGCCGCCGGAGTTGGCACAGTGGCGTATGGCGAACCGCTGGCCGCGCTTTGCCTCCACCGCGTCGATGACCCGGCGGAACAGCGCCAGCTGCTTTTCCGTATAGGCGCGGCTGTCCGTATCCGGCTCGTCCGACACGGCAAAATGGGTAAAGATGCCCTCCGCCCGCAGACCCGGCAGGGCGCAGGCCGCGCAGATATCCGCCGTGCCGGTGTCGAAATGCCTGCCGGAAACCAGATATCCCAACCGCGACATACCTGTGTCCACCTTGATGTGCACCGTCAGCTCGCCGCCGCAGCGCACGGCCTCCTCGCTGTACTCCAGCGCCTTAGCCTGGCAGGACACCGCCTGGGTAATGTGCAGGTCGATGAGCCGTCCCACCTGCTCACGGGGCGTGTGGCCCAGGATCAGGATGGGCATGGTGATGCCGTTGCACCGCAGCTCCGCCGCCTCGTCTATGCTGGACACCGCCAGGTAGTCCGCGCCCAGCGCCTGCAGGGTCCGGCTCACCTGTACGGCCCCGTGGCCGTAGGCATCCGCCTTCACCACACCCAGAAACTTCACCTCCGGGCCTACCCGGTCACGCAGCGTCCGATAGTTGTGCGCCAGCGCGTCCAGGTCGATCTCCGCCCATGTTCTCCTCAGTGTCGATTCCATTGTTACGCCTCCGTATCTCCCGTGGTGCAGGCAAAGGATATCATTCGCACCGTCAGCACCACATTTCCGTTCTGTGAAAACTCCGCATACCGCGGGATCAGGCTGCTCTCGTCCAGCCACACGCTGCATAGCACCGCCGCGCCGCTTTGCCCGGTGGTCTCCAGCGTCAGGCGCAGGCATGGCGTGTCCTCCAACGGCTCCGTGCCCTGCTCCTTCAGATAGCCCTCCGCCAGTGTTCGCAGCAGCTCTGGCAGACAGTTGGCCGGGCAGATATCCGTGGCATCCCCTGCCGGCAGCAGCTGGTCACGGCTCTTCAGCGACAGCTGTCCGTCCGCCAGCACGGCGGTCAGGCCCTTCAGCGCCTCCGGCGCCGTTACCGTGGTGACAGACTGCCCCGCCCGGTCATACCGGCACGTCAGGGTGAAGGTGCGGTCGTCGCTGGCCGTACGGCTGACCACCTCCGCCTCCATGTCCGCCGATACCACCGTCCGGTACTGGTCCTGCACCGTCAGACTCTTCTCACCGCCGCAGCCGCACAGCAGCACCGCACACAGCAACAGCGGCAGCACACATTTTCGCATGGTCCGTCCCTCCTTTTTTCAGAAGGGCTTTCCGGTCATTCCACCTCTTTCAGCGCATAGGGCAGCTTCTCTATCATATCCGCCGGGGTCATGCCCCGCCGTCCCTTTTCCTCCGCCGCCATATCCCCGGCACGGCCGTGGATCCACACCGCCGCGCAGCAGGCGTCAAATGGTTCCATGCCCTGGGCCAGCAGTCCGGTCAAAAGACCCGTCAGCACATCGCCGCTGCCGCCCTTGGCCATACCGTCGTTCCCGGTGGTGTTCACCGCCAGACGGCCGTCCGGCGCGGCTGCCACCGTCCGATGGCCCTTGCGGATCAGGTACACGCCGTGATCGGCGGCAAAGGCGGCGGCCGCCGCCTCACGGGGCGCGGTCATGTCGCCGCCGATGCGGGCCAGTTCCCCGTCGTGGGGCGTCAGCACCGTCACACGGCCCCGGCGGCAGGACAATGTATCTATATGCCCCGCCAGCGCGTTTATGCCGTCGGCGTCCAACACCAGCGGCTTTTCCAGCGTCAGCAGCGCGTTCACCAATGCATCGCTGCCCTCGCTCCGCCCCAGGCCGCAGCCCACGGCCACGGCATCGCAGACGGCGGCACGGTGGCGTATCTCCGTCTCCGCAGCCGCGGAGAGCCTTCCGTCCTGCTCCGCCAGCGGATGAGGCATAGCGCACAGGCATCTGGCCGCCGCGATGGGCCACACCGTCTCCGGCACGCCCAGGAACACCAGCCCGCAGCCGCTGTGTACCGCCCCGCCGGCACACAGCACCGGCGCGCCGGTGTACCCCACGCTGCCGCCCAGCAGATAGACCTTGCCGAAGGTCCCTTTGTGTCCGCCCTGGTCCCGGGCGGGCATAAGGCCCCGCACAAACGCCCTGTCGATGACCTGCATAGCGCACCTCCCCGTGCCTTTTTGTACAGTATAGCACATATGTCAATTACAAAACCTGCTTTTTTCGTATCGCGCCGCGAAAAAAGTGCTTGCAAGTTTCCCTTTGTTGTGGTATAAGTTATCCATCAAGCAAAAAAGCTGTGAACGGGAAGATCTGCGCCCACGCATCCGGCAGAGAGAGTCGGCCACCGGCTGCAAGCCGACTTGGGATGTACCGCAGTGTTCGCCCGGGAGCTGCCGCGAGGAAATGCGCGGCCGGGCCCCGCCGTTACCGGGTAATGAGTGCGCGGACAAGGTCCGCGAAGCTGGGTGGTACCACGGAAGTTCGCCTTTCGTCCCAAGACATGGGATGAAAGGTGTTTTTTATTGCGCTTTACCCCATTAAACAACTCTGAAGAGGAGGAAGCAAATACATGAAAGAAAAACTGGAACAGCTGCTGGCCGAGGGCAAGCAGCGCATCGCCTCCGTCGCCACCGAGACGGAGCTTCAGGACATCAAGGCCGCGCTGTTGGGCAAGCAGGGCAGCCTGACCGAGCTGATGAAGGAGCTGCCCAAGCTGGATGTATCCCTGCGACCCGAGATGGGCAAGGCCGTCAACCTGGTGAAAGGACAGCTGTCCGCCCTGCTGGACGAGCGCCGTGACGAGCTGAAGATGAAGGCCTCCGAGGTGGACCCGGACTTTGACATCTCCGTCCCCGGCACCATGCCCCTCAGCGGTGGTCTGCACCCCATCACCCAGATGTGCTACGACCTGAATGACGCCTTCCGTTCCATGGGCTTTGAGATCTTTGAGGAGGATGACATCACCAGCGAGCTCTACGGCTTCGACAACCTGAACTTCCCCCCCAACCATCCCGCCCGCGAGAGCATGGACACCTATTGGCTGGCGGGCCATGACAAGGGCGAATGCTGGGACAAGCTGTGCCTGCGGCCCCACCTGACCGGCGGCTCCGTCCGCTATCTCCAGACCCACAAGGCCCCCTACCGCTTCGTGTATCCCGGCAAGGTGTACCGCAACGAGACGACGGACGCCCGGCACGAGCGTGCCTTCTTCCAGTACGAGGCGCTGATCGTGGACAAGGACTTCACCTTTGCCTCCGGCAAGGTGATGATCAAGAGCATCCTCAGCAAGGTCTTTGGCCGCGACGTTCCGGTCCGTATGCGCGCCGGCTTCTTCCCGTTCGTCGAGCCCGGCTTTGAGATCGACATGGGCTGCCTGGTCTGCGGCGGCAAGGGCTGCAGTGTGTGCAAGCACGTGGGCTGGATCGAGGTCATGCCCGGCGGCACGCCTCACCCCAACGTGCTGAAGGCCGCCGGCCTGGACCCCAATGAATACACCGGCTTCTACGTCAACATCGGTCTGGACCGCCTGGTAATGATGCGCTACGGCGTGGATGACGTCCGTCTGTTCCACAGCGCCGATCTGCGCTTCCTGGAACAGTTCCGCTGATAAGGGAGGGTACACGACATGAAAGTATCTTTGAATTGGATCCGCGATTACGTCCAGCTGCCGGCTGACGCCGACCTGAAAAAGCTGGCCTACGACCTGACCATGTCCACCGTGGAGGTGGAGGACGCCACCGATCTGGGCGCGTCCTTCCACGACATGGTGGTGGGCGTTATCAACACCATCGAGCAGCACCCCAACGCCGACAAGCTGAAGGTGTGCAAGACCGATATCGGCGGCCGTGTGGAGGACATTGTCTGCGGCGGCAGCAATCTCCGCGAGGGCATGAAAGTAGCTGTGGCCCTGCCCGGCGCCATGTGCAAGTGGCACGGCGAGGGCGACCTGGTGGAGATCAAGAAAAGCAAGCTCCGCGGCGTGGACAGCTACGGCATGATCTGCGGCGCGGTGGAGATCGGCCTGGCCGACCTGTTCCCCACCAAGGAGGAAGCCCACATTCTGGACCTCAGTGACTTTGACGCCCCCGCCGGCACCCCTTTGGCCGACGCTCTGGACCTGAACGATATCATTCTGGAGATCGACAACAAGTCCATGACCAACCGTCCCGACCTGTGGGGACACTACGGCATCGCCCGCGAGATCGCGGCGCTGTACGACCTGCCCATGACGCAGTTCCCCCACTTCGACCGGAACGTGGAGAACACCGCCGGGTTCCACGTCACCGTGGAGGACGCTGAGCGCTGCCCCCGCTACCTCTCTGCCCAGATCGAGGGTCTGAACGTCAAGCCCGCCCCCTATCAGATGCAGAACCGCATCTGGAAGGTGGGCATGCGTCCCATCAACGCGCTGGTGGACATCACCAACTACGTTATGCTGGCCACTGGCCAACCCACCCATGCATTTGACTCCGACCACATCGCTGGCCACGTGATCGTCCGCCGCGCCGGCGAGGGCGAAAAGCTCCTGCTGCTGAACGGCAAGGAGCTGGCCCTGTCCTCCGACGATCTGGTCATCGCAGACGACGCCGGCGTGGTGGGTCTGGCGGGCGTTATGGGCGGCGCCAAGGACTCCATCCTGCCGGATACCTCTAAGGTCATCCTGGAGGTCGCCAACTTCGACGCCAAGGGCATCCGCCGCACCGCCCTGCGGTATGACAACCGCACCGAGGCCTCCGCCCGTTATGAAAAGGCCATTGACCCGGAGCGCTGCGACCAGGCCTTCGACCTGTCCATGCAGCTGTTCTCCCAGCTGTACCCGGAGATGAAGGTCACCGGCCTGGTGGACCAGTACCCCGAGCACCTGAAGCCGGCGGAGATCGACGTGGCCCTCAGCTGGCTGGAACGCCGGCTGGGCAAGCACCTGTCCCCGGATGAGATCAAGCACAAAATGGAGCTGCTGGGCTACAGCATCACCTTCAACGGCGACAATATGCATGTGGTGGTCCCCACCTGGCGTTCCACCGGCGATGTATCCATCCAGGCGGACATCATGGAGGAGGTCGCCCGGATGTACGGCTACGAGAACTTCGAGGCCGAGCCCATCACCACCACCTTCGACGGTGCCATCAACCAGCTGGACAAGGATCTGGAACGGCGCATCAAGGAGTATCTGGCCATCCGCTGCGGCATGCAGGAGATCTTCACCTATCCGTGGATGGAGGAATCCTACGTCAACGCGGTGCTGCAGAGCACAGAGGGCATTCTGTCCCTGTCCACGCCGCCGTCTCCCGCCGAGCGGTTCGTGCGCTCCTCCCTGCTGCCCAACCTGTGCAAGGCCGTGGTGAAGAACGAGCGCTACTTCAACGAGTTCTCCATTTTCGAGACGGCGCAGGTGTTCCGCGACGAGAACTACACCTCCCCCTACGATCCCCGCGAGAAGCTGCCCTCCCAGCGCAAGAACGTGGCGGGCGCCTTCGCCACCACCGACAAGGACATCACCGCCCTGTTCCGCAAGGCCAGGGGCGTGGTGGAGATGATGGCGCGGTACGTCCACATGGAGACGCTGACCTTCCGCCAGACGGAGAAGCCCGTGTGGGCCGACAACGTGGTGTGGCTGAACATCTACCGCGGTGACGAGAAGGTAGGCGACCTGGCCCTGCTGGCCAAGAAGGTCTCCATGGCCTGCGGCATCAAGAACATGAACGTAATGCTCTTCCAGCTGGATCAGGACTCTTTGGTCCCCCTGAAGTCCCGCACCAACACCTTCACCCACCTGGCCGAGTATCCCATGACCGACTACGACATCTCCCTGCTGGTGGATGGTTCCGTCCAGTGGAAGGACGTGGCCCAGACCGTCCGCGGCATCAAGAGTGAGCTGCTCCACGGCGCGGCCTTCGTAGATGAGTACCGCGGCAAGCAGGTCCCGGCAGGCAAGAAGTCCCTGACGCTGCGCCTGGCCATCGGCTCCAAGGATAAGACCCTGACCTCCGCCGAGATCGAGGAGGTCGCCTCCGGCGTGCTCAACAAGATCTCCAAGCGCTTCGGTGCGGAGCTGCGCCGCTGATCCCGCGCAGATTTCCCCCTGTACCGCGCACTTTTTCCCCTTTACAGTTCCGGGAAAAGAGCGTATACTAAAAGCGATATTGAGAAAATGAGAAAGGCGGTGCCCACATGGACGAATTTACCCGTAAGTTCAACGCGGCAGAGGATAAGGAGCAGCAGGTACACCACATCCTCACCTCCGTCTACGAATCACTCAAGGAGAAGGGCTATGATCCCATCAATCAGATCGTGGGCTACATTCTCTCCGAGGATCCTACCTACATCACCAACCACAACTCCGCCCGGTCCCTGATCTGCAAGATCGACCGGGACGAGCTGCTGCAGGTCCTGGTGAAGAGCTATCTGGAGCTGTAAGCGTACCGCTGTAAGGGGCTGCCGTGCAGAAGCGCGGCAGCCCCTTTTTCCTTTGCGGCACAAAGTCCCATATTTTTCCTGCCGCGCCTGCGTTGACAGCCCCGTTCAAATGTGTTACAATTTGGTTACAAAAATTTTCGGAGGTATCATCATGGCTGAAAACAAAAAGCCCGAAGGGCTTGTCTATAAGAACCACCCCCTGCGCCGCGTAGACAATTTCATCTACTACGGCAGCATGGCAGACAAGTACATCGTCCTCCTGCAGATTCTCGACACCGTCAAGGAGCAGGACATGGACGTGGCCAAGCGTGTATCCGTCCAGCTTCAGCTGACCGACCCGGACCTCAAGTCCCGGGACCGCGTGGTCAAGAAATCTGAGAAGGACAGCCTCTATGCCGCCATGGATGTGGGCTGCATCTGGCTGGAGCGTGCCCTCGCCGGCAAGCTGTAAGCCATGAAGCGTATTTTTTCCGCATTAGCAGTGGCTCTGGCCACGCTGTTGGTCATCGGCGGTGACGCGGTGGTCAACTTCGGCGGTGCCGCCGCCAGCATGACCGACGCCGCCCCCGCCGTGCCCCTGACCATTGCCTCCGTCTCCGCCCTGCCCACCGACACCACTGAGCCCTCTCCCGAGACAGCACTGTTCTCCGGCCTGCTGGGCGCAGCGGCGCTGACGGCCCATCCCGGCGGCGAGACCGCCGAGGATGCCCTGCTCAACAACGAGGACGCCGCCAAGGCTGCTGCCGCACAGGCCGCCGAGGAAGAACCGCCCCAGGAGACGCCCGAGGCCGACGAGGCGCCCGTCTCCACCGCCGTTCAGGCACTGGGCGTGATCTCCGGCACCGGCGTCCGTATGCGCAGCGGCGCGGGCACCGGCTATGACATCCTCAAGACCCTGGACAAGGGCACCGTTATCGAGCTCACCGCCCAGGAGGGTGACTGGTACCGTATCTCCTTCGACGGCAAGCGCGGCTATGTGGCTGCCCAGTATGTCACCCGCTACGACACCGCCTCCGGCCTTAACGGCGCCGGACGTGTCACCGCGGACGTGCTGAACATCCGCACCGCCGCCAAAAGCGGCAGCACCTCTCTGGGCACCGTATCTCAGGGCACGGTCATTGCCGTCACCGGCATTGAGTCCGGCGGCTGGTTCGCCGTTACCTACAACGGCATCAGCGGCTATGTGGCCTCGCAGTACGTGCTGATCTGCCCCACCTCCGCCCTGACCGGCACGGCGGACAAGCCCGCCGAGAATACAACGACCGAAGGGTCTCCCGCTGAAGCACCTGCCGAGACCCCGGCAACGCCGGCCGCCTCCGCCTCCGGCAGCAGCATCGTCTCCATCGCCCAGCAGTATCTGGGCGTGCCCTACGTCTACGGCGGTTCCTCTGCCAGCGGCTTCGACTGCTCCGGCTTCACCATGTATGTCTTCGCCCAGGTGGGCATCAAGCTGCCCCACGGCGCCACCAGCCAGCTCAGCTACGGCACCGAGGTCTCCCGCAGCGATCTGCAGCCCGGCGATCTGGTATTCTTCCAGGACTACGGCTATACCGCCTCCCATGTGGGCATCTATATCGGCGGCGACCAGTTCATCCACGCCTCGTCCTCCTACTACAACGGGCACTGCGTGGTGATCACCTCCCTGTCCGAGACGTACTACAACAACCACTACCTCACCGCGCGGCGGCACTGATGCAGACAAAACACCCACGGCTGAAGCCGTGGGTGTTCTTTTTTTACAGCGCCGCCCGTTCCGAAAGCGGGCTGCATATGGTGTTCTGCAATGGACCTGTACACCGCGCCGAAGCCGCATCGCGTCACTCCGCGCTGCCGTCCGCGCCTTCGCCCTCTGCCGCCTTCTGCGCCGCGGCGATATTCACATACAGCTCCTCCGGCTTGTGGGGATGCAGCTTGATGTTGTACAGCAGCATGAACGCCGACACCAGCACCATCACCAGGCTCAGCGCCTGGCTGACGCGGATGGGATCGCCGCCGATGGTCCAGTTGAACAGGTACAGGCTGTCGGTCCGCAGCCCCTCGACCCAGAACCGTCCGATACCGTACCACAGGAAGTAGAACCAGGTGTTCTCGCCGTCGAAGCGGCGTCCCTTCGCCACGATAAAGACGATCAGCAGCAGCCCCACTACGTTCCACAGGCTCTCGTACAGGAACGTAGGATGCACCTCCACCAGCGTCCCCGCGGTGGTGGTCAGCTGCATCCGCCACGGCAGCGTCGTCTCCGCGCCGAAGGCCTCCCGGTTCATGAAGTTGCCCCAGCGCCCGATGGCCTGCCCGATCAGCAGCCCCATCACGATCAGGTCGGTCAGCGCCCCCAGCTTGAAGCCCCGCTTTTTGCTGAGCACGAAGCACACCAGCACCGCCGCGATCACGCCGCCGTAGATAGCCAGCCCGCCGTCCCATATAGCCACGGACTCCGCCCAGTCAAAGGAACCATCCGCTTTTTTGAACCGGTCCAGATAAAACAGCACATAGTACAGCCGCGCCCCCACGATAGCCAGAGGAATGCCCCACAGCACACCGTCCATCAAGTTATCCTCGGTGATTCCGTACTTTTCCTTCTGCTTCATGCAGAACCACAGCGCCAGCAGCACGCCCAGCGCGATGATGATTCCGTACCAATAAATGGCCTTTCCTCCGATATGGAAGGCTACGGACGAGCCGGTAAAGGCCCAGTCCCCGAAAAGCCCCGGAAACCGGATGGGGCTGTCCGCCATGATCCTCACGTTCATGTTATCCCTCCTTGGGCGCGATCACCGACAGCGCCATGTGCGCCCGCGTGAAGTTCTCCCGCAGGAACGCGCGCACATCCTCCGCGGTGATGTCATCGTATATCTCCGGGAAGCGGTACGGGTCATACCCCTGGAACCGCCCCTCCGCCATGGACACGGCGATGGACTCAAAGGCGTTCAGCTCCCGCAGCGCCGCGCCGAAGTTGGCGTTGACGATCCGCTTGTAATAGTCGCCGTCCACACCCTCCGCCGCCAGCCGCTGCGCCTCGTCCAGAATGGCCTCCGCCACGGCCTTCGGGTCCTTGCTGTCGCCGCCGGCATAGGCATAGGCCGCGCCGGGCAGCAGGTCGAACGCCGCGCCGAAGGAGCCGTTGATCAGTCCCTGGCTGTACAGCCGCGCATACAGCGGGCTGGACTCGCCCATGAGCACATCACAAGCCAGCTCGCCGATGGCGGCAAACCGGTGCTGCGCCTCCCCTCCGTGCTGGGGCGGGCACTTGAAGCCTACCAGGAACGTGGGCATGGCCACCTCCATCTGTGCCTCGGCATAGCCGCAGGCAGCGTCGGTACTCTCCTCCGCGCCATAGTCGCGCCGGATGATCGCCCCACTCTCCGCCGGCAGCACCCGCTTTGCCGTGGCCAGCACCGTCTCGGGGTCCACATCGCCTACCACCACCAGGCACATATTTGCCGGGGTGTAGAACGCCTTGTGGCAGTCATACAGCGTCTGCGCCGTGATATGGCTGATGCTCTCCACGCTGCCGGCCACCGGCGTCCGCGCGGGACTGCTGCGGTACAGCGCCTGCATCATCTGCTTGTACACCTGCCACTCGGGGTTGTCCTCGATCATGCCGATCTCCTGGCCGATGATGCCCTGTTCCTTCTCCACGCTCTCATCGGTGAAATAGGGCACAGACACGAAGGACAGCAGTATCTCCAGATTTTCGTAAAACTTCTCCGTAGAGTCAAAATAGTAGCACGTAATGGCGTTGGAGGTGAAAGCGTTGGGCTCCGCGCCGTTTTTCGCCAGCTCCTGCAGGGCGTTGCCGTCCTTCGTGTCGAACATCTTGTGCTCCAGATAGTGGGCGATGCCTGCCGGAGTGTCCAGCCACTGTCCGTTCAGCTCAAAGCGCATATCCATGCCGCCGTAACGGGTGGCAAACAGCGCGTACTTTCGGGAAAAGCCCTGCTTCGGCACGATGCACACCGGCAGTCCGTTGTCCAGCGTCTCCCATATCACTTCCTCGCCGATGCGGGGATACAGCTTCTTGTCCATGTTACGCCTCCTCCTTTCCCCGCAGGAAGTACACCGTATCCGGCTTCACCGTCTGTGCCGCCGCCACGATGCGCTCCTTTGTCACCTGCTCCAGCGCCGCGGCCAGCTCCTCCGGTGTCTCCTCGACCCCAGCCGCGATCTGGCCCAGATAGAAATTCTCCAGCGCACCCTGAGAGTCCGACAGTGACAGCAGCGACGCGCGGATGGCCTGCAGAGCACCCTCCTGCTCCCAGTCCTCCCAATCGCCCTGCTGCACTGCCTGCAGCTGGCGGCCGATCTCCGTCTCCGCCCGTTCAAAGTCTGCGGTCTCCACGCCGCTGGACACGGTCAGGATGCTCTTGCTGCGGGCATAGCTGCTGGAGGCGTAGTAGCACAGGCTCAGCCTCTCCCGCACGTTCAAAAACAGCTTGGAGTTGCTGGTGCCGCCGAAAATCAGATTTGCCAGCACCATGGCCGGATAGTCGTCGCTGCTGCAGCGGTAGCCCATGGCCAGCTTGCCCTGGGTCACGTCCATCGTCTCCACGATCCGCCGGGGCGTATCCGGTGCCTGTATGCGCTGCACCTCCGGCAGCGCCGTCTGGGCGCCGCGGGGCAGCGCCGCCAGCGCCGTGAGCACTGCGTCCTCCACACGCTGCGCCTCCGCGCTGCCGCAGTAGATGACCTCCACCCGGCTGGACGCCATCAGCGCCTGCCCATGGACATACAGTGACTGGTTGGTGATACGCCCGGCCGTCTCCTCGTCTCCCAGGCGCAGCACGCTGTACGGCTCGCCGGCGCACATCTCCTGCATGAGCCGGATATCCGCCCAGTCACGCTTGTCGTTCTTCAGGCCCCGAATGGCGTCGATCAGGTTGGCCTTTTCGCTCTCCACATAGCTGCTCAGAAAACGTCCCCCGTGGGTCACAGGGTCCAGCAGCAGCTCGCCAAGCATCGCCGACACAGGCTCCAGCAGCTTCTCGCCGTGGGGCGTGAAGGCATCGTCGATAAAGCCGGCAGCAAAACCCACACACTGGCGCTCACCCTTTTTGCGGACGGTATAGTCGATATTGGCGCCGTACAGCGTATCCAGCGCGGCGGACAGGCTCTCCATATCCGGGCAGCGGACGGTACCCCGCCGCAGCACGGCGGGCAGCAGCGCGTTGGCCGCCGCTGTCTCTCTCTGCAAAGGTGCGATCAGCTGCACGGTCATGCGGCTGGTTTTGAAACGTTGTGCGGGCAGATACGTCAGAAATACATCCTGCATGATCTCCCGTCGATTATCAAACATAGTTAGTACCTCCGGTGCAAATACTCATTCAGCATATAGTATACACCAAACTTTTCCAAAAGAAAAGAGGGCGTTTTTCAAAAGACGCAAAAGACACAAGTATCCCCCGGCGAAGCCGGGGGATACTCACATATTCTTCCTGATGCTGCCCAGTGCTGTCTTTTCCAGTCGTGACACCTGCGCCTGTGAGATACCGATCTCGCTGCTGACCTCCATCTGCGTCTTCCCCTGGCAGAACCGCAGCGCCAGTATGCTCCGCTGCCGCGGGTCCAACCGGGCTATGGCGTCCTTCAGCGCGATGCGGTCCAGCCAGCTCTCGTCGGTGTTCTTCTCGTCCCGCACCTGGTCCATGACGCACACCGTGTCCCCGCTGTCGGCATACAGCGGCTCGTACAAACTCACCGGATCGCTGAACGCGTCCATGGCAAACACCACGTCCTCCCGCGGAATGTCCAGATACCGCGCCAGCTGCTCCACCGTGGGCTCCCGCTGCGTCTCCACCAGCAGCGCCTCACGGGCCCGCAGGATCTTGTAGGCCGTGTCCCGCATACTGCGGCTGATCCGCAGGGCGCTGTTGTCCCGCAGATAGCGGCGTATCTCCCCCACGATCATGGGCACGCCGTAAGTCGAGAACCGCACCGGCTGCTCCACATCAAAGTTGTCGATGGCCTTCATCAAACCGATGCACCCCACCTGGAACAGGTCGTCGGCGCTCTCGCCCCGCCCCGCGAACCGCTGCAGCACCGACAGCACCAGCCGCAGATTGCCGCAGATCAGCTGCTCCCGCGCCGCTGTATCACCTGCGTGGGCGCGGCGCAGCAGCGCCGTCATCTCGTCGTTTTTCAGCACAGGCAGCTTCGCTGTGTTGATGCCGCTGATCTCCACTCTGCCCCGCATGACGCCACCTGCCTCTTTCGTGATAGTGGCAGTATTTCCCGCCGGTGCGGCGGTTATTCTCCCCGGCGAAAAGCCCTAAGATCCGACGGTATGGGACAGCCTCCGCCGCGCATATCCTGACGGCAGGAGGTGACGCCGATGCTGTGCAAATTTTCGCTGCTGCGGCGCAAAGAGGTCATTAACCTGTGCGACGGCTGCCGCCTTGGCTGCGTAGGCGACGTGGAGGTCACGGTGCCGGAGGGCTCCGTCAAGGCGCTGATCGTCTTCGGTCCCTGCCGGTTCTTCGGGCTGTTCGGCCGGGGCGAGGATTACTACATCCCCTGGGAGTGCGTCCAGAAGTTCGGCGATGACATCATTCTGGTGGATAAACCCTTCCGCCGGGACCCGCCGCCACCGCCCCGCCGTAAAAAGGGTTGGCTTTTCTGAACCATGCTTGTTAACAGCTTCTTATCACACGATCGGATTTGTTGCAGGTTCTTCTGAAATTTGTCATATGAGCGCATGATTTTCACACATCAACCCTCCATTTTTGCCGATTTTATGTGGAAAAATGTCGAAAAAGGAATTGACTTTACGGCGAAAATGCAGTATAGTAATTTTCACTACATACAGTAGGGTATTGTAGGGGTTGAAAACACTACCGCGAGGCGCAGACTGCGTCCCGCGTTTTTGCCCCTACTTAATTTTTTTGCTTTTTACCGTTTGGAGGTGTATTCCGTGACATATATGCGGCTGGGCGATCTTTTGGTTTCCTCCGGTATCATCACCGGCGAGCAGCTGGAGCAGGCCCTGGCCCTGCCCCGCGAGGACGGCCAGCGTCTGGGCGATGTTCTCATCCGGCAGGGGGTTATCTCCGAAGCGCAGCTCATTGACGCGCTGCGTGTGCAGCTGGGCGTGGACTTCGTGGACCTGACCGCCGTGTCCATTCCCGTGGAGCTGGCCAAATACGTCCCCCGGAACCTGGCCAAAAGGTTTCTCGTGGTCCCGGTAAAGCTGGTGCAGGACCGTCTGTACCTGGCCATGCACGACCCCCTGGACTTTGTGGCCCAGGACGAGGTCAAAACCGCCTCCCGCAAACGCATCATCCCCATGATCGCCACCCGCAAGGCGGTGGAGCAGGCCATCGAGCGCCTGTACGGCAGCGAGGGCACCGCCCGCGTCATCGAGGAGATGAAGCGCGAGGCCGGTGCCGGCGAGGACATCATCCCCGCCCAGATGGCCCGGGACACCGCCGACCCGGAGGCCTCCGCCCCCACCATCCGCTTTGTCAACTCCCTGATCGAGCGCGCCTTCACCGAGCGCGCCAGCGACATCCATCTGGAGCCCCAAGAGGGTGAAATGCTGGTGCGTATGCGTATTGACGGCCTGCTGCAGCGTGTGCTCACTGTGCCCGCCGATCTGCAGAACACCGTCATCTCCCGCCTGAAGATCATGGGCGGCATGAATATTGCCGAGCACAAGGTGCCCCAGGACGGCCACGCCATGTTCTCCGTCCGGGGCCACAGCCTTGATCTGCGTATCTCCTCCATGCCCACCGTCTACGGTGAGAAGATCGTCCTTCGCCTGCTGGACAAGTCCGCCCAGGTGCTGGACAAGTCCGTCCTCGGGCTGGAGGGCCGCGACCTGGACAACTACAACGCCCTGCTGAAAAACACCAGCGGCGTGGTGCTGCTGGTGGGCCCCACCGGCTCCGGCAAGTCCACCACCATGTCCAATATGCTCCGCGACCTGTCCAGCGACGCGCTGAACATCGTCACGCTGGAGGATCCGGTGGAGTACCACCTCCCCGGCGTGAACCAGTGTCAGATCAACGAAAAGACCGGCATGACCTTTGCCAGCGGCCTGCGCGCGATCCTGCGTCAGGACCCGGACATCATCGCCGTGGGCGAGATACGCGACGGTGAGACGGCCTCCATCGCCATGCGGGCAGCCATCACCGGCCACCTGGTCCTCTCTACCCTGCACACCAACGACGCCGTCTCCGCCGTCCACCGTCTGGAGGACATCGGCGTGGAGCCCTGGTTGGTGTCCAGCGCCCTGCGGGGCGTGGTCAGCCAGCGTCTGGTCCGCAAGCTCTGTCCCCACTGCAAAACGGCTTACCGTCCCTCTGCCGAGGAGCTGCTTCTTCTCGGCCTGCCCGAGGACAGCGACGTCACCTTCTACAAGGGCGTCGGCTGCCCCGAGTGCCGCCATTCCGGCTACATCGGCCGCCGCGCCGTGTTCGAGATACTGCTGCTCAATAGCCGCCTCCGTCGGCGCATCAGCCACGGCGCCGACGGCGACGAGCTGCTCTCCGCCGCCCGGCTGGACGGCTTCACCACCCTGCGGGAGAGCTGCCGCGAGCTGGTGCTTGCCGGCGTCACCTCCGCAGCGGAGGCCGCCCGCGTCATCAACACCGCCGCCGAGACCTGATTTCACAGAAAGGAGCGCCCCGCGCCCATGACCACATTCCGTTATAAAGGCCAGACCGCCGGCGGCGCGAAAGTCTCCGGTGTGCTCCGCGCCTACGATGAATTTGAGGCGGCGGACAAGCTCCGCGAGAGCGTTGCCATCATCACGAAGCTGGAGGCCGTTCCCGAGAAGAAGGAGAGCGTGCTCTCCCGCCCCGTGGCCTTCCGGGTCAAGGAGAAGGAGCTGGCGCTCCTGTGCTCCCAATTCGCCATCATTCTGGCCTCCGGGCTGTCGGTGGAGCGCTGCGTGTCCATGGTAGCCGCCCAGACCAAGAACAAATACCTCCGCCGGATGCTGGATAAGGTCTCCGAGGAGGTGGGCGCGGGCTACTCCCTTGCCCAGAGCTTCGAGAACAACGCCCCCTACCTGCCCAAGACCTTTACCGAGACGCTGCGCGCCGGCGAGCAGTCCGGCACGCTGGAGAGCTGCTTCCAGCGTCTGCATGCCTACTACGACCGTTCCGCCAAGACCAGGGCCAAGATCGTCAGCACCCTGACGTACCCTGTGATGGTCATCATCGTGGCCATCGTCGTGTTCGTCATCATCATCGCCGTGGCCGTCCCCGCCTTTACTACCGCGTTTAACGAGATTGGCAGCGACCTTCCCGGCGTCACCAAGGCTCTGATGGCCGTCAGTACCTTCTTCACCAAGTGGTGGTGGCTGCTGCTGGCCATCCTCGCCCTGCTGGTCATCGCCTGCCTGACCTTCCGCCGCACGGAGCGCGGCCGCGCCGCGCTGGCCGCCTGGAGCCTGACGCGCGCCCCGCTGCGCCGCATACACTCCATGAACGCCGCCGCCCAGTTCGCCCACAGCATGGCCACCCTGCTGGCGGCAGGTCTGCCGCTGCCCCGGGCACTGGAGGTCACCGCCAACGTCGTGAGCAACTACACCTTCTCCCTGGCGGTCCGTCAGGTCCGGCAGGACGTGGAGCGCGGCCGTCCCATGGCTGAGAGTATGTCCGCCATCGACTACTTCCCCCCCATGCTCACCGAGATGGTGGGCGTGGGCGAGCGCTCCGGCTCTCTGGAGGAGACGCTGGACGTCATCGGCGACTACTACGACAACGAGGTGTCCGTCACCACCGCGCGGCTGCTGTCCGTGCTGGAGCCCATCATCACCATCTGCCTTGCGGTGCTGGTGGTGGTGCTGCTGCTGGCGGTGTACCTGCCCATGTTCACCCTGTACGGCGGTATGTGATTCACTTTGTCATCCTCCCGGCGCGCCACCCCGTGCCGGCTGCGATATAGACCAAAAAATCTGAAAACGAAAGAGGTAGAAATCATGAAGAAACTCACCAATTAAGAAGGGCTTTACCCTGATGGAGATGCTGATCGTCGTCGCCATCATCGTCGTGCTGGTGGCCATCGCCATCCCCGTGTTCACTGGCCAGATCGAGAAGGCAAATCAAGCCACCGACGCCGCGAACGTCCGCGCCGCGTATGCCGAGGCTGTTGTAAGTGCTCTTGAGAACGACGGCAATGGCACCGCCACCACGGACTCCGTCATGAAGAGCGACAAATGGGACAAGCTCGGTGACGACAACAAGGAGATCGGCGGCGTCTCCGTCAACGACATTGCTAAGACAAAGGGCAAGACGATGACCGTCACCATTGCCAACGGCGTTGCGACGTTCAAAGCCGACACCTAATCTCATCGCATTTTCCTCCCCCCGCCCCGGCCAACCCCTGGGGCGGGGTGGAGTCCCCTGTCGTATGTTCCCGGCGCGGGACAGCCGAGGGTTGGCGGCTGTCCCGGTCCCGGGAGAACACACCACACCGAAGGAGCCTCCCCATGCTGTACACTGCCCCCGCCATCACCGTATACAGCTGCTGCATCGCCGCCCTGCTGGGCGCCTGCATGGGCAGCTTTCTCAACTGCGCCGCCTGGCGCATCGTCCATGGCGAGAGTGTCCTCCGGGGCCGTTCCCACTGCGACGTCTGCGGCCATGTGCTGGCGCCCCGCGACCTGGTGCCGGTGTTCAGCTATGTGTTCAGCCGCGGCCGTTGCCGTTACTGCGGCGCGAAGCTCTCCCCCCGCCACGCGGTGGGTGAAGCGGTGGCTGCGCTGGTGTTCGTGTCGCTGCTGCTGCGCTATGATATCTCCCTCCGGACCCTCGAAGCCTGGGCCGTGGCCTGCCTGCTGCTGGCCTGCGCCTTCGCGGACCTGGAGGGGTACATCATCCCCGACCGCTTTATCGCGGTCGGCGTTGTGCTTTTTATCGTCACCCTGTTTTTTGTCCCGGACCCGGGCAAACGGGCGCTGGACGGCCTCATCGGCGGCGTCGCCGTGGGCGGCGGCGTCCTGCTGCTGGCGCTGCTGATGGAGAAGCTGCTCCGCCGCGACGCCATGGGCGGCGGCGATATCAAGCTGCTGTTTCTCACAGGGCTGTTTCTGGGCTGGCAGAAAAACCTGCTGTGCCTGCTGCTGGCCTGCGTCGTCGGCCTCCTGTGGGGCCTTGTCCGCGCCAAGCGCGGACAGCAGGGCCTTCCCTGGGGCCCCGGCATCGCGCTGGCCGCCTGGTGCGCCGCCCTGTTCGGCCAGAACCTTATCGACTGGTACCTGTCATTGCTGTGAGCCCCCATCTCCAAGAAAGCGAGGTATTCTGTTTTGAAGAAGATCGTTGGCATTGATATCGGCGGCAGCAGCGTCAAGCTGGCCTACTTCGCCGGCAGTACGCTGAAAAAGGCCGCCATGGCCCCCCTGCCGGACAACATGGTGGCTGACGGCAGGATCTTGTCCATGGACGCCATGGCGGACTTCCTCCGCCAGGCCGCCCGGGACAACAGCATTCCCCTGACCAACGCCGCCGTGGTCCTGCCCTCCACCGAGGTCTTTACCCGCGAGCTGACCATGCCCGCCATGACGGAGCAGCAGCTGCGCTACAACCTGCCCTATGAGTTCCGCGACTTCCTTACGGACGAGAAGAGCAAGTACTACTTTGACTACTCCATGCGCGACATTCTCCGCGACCAGGACGGCTATCCCACCGAGATGACGCTGCTGGCCTGCGCCATGCTCAAGGAGACGGCGGAGCGCTACCGCGCCATGATGCGCCGCGCCGGCTTCAGGCTGCAGGTCCTCACCCCCAGCGAGTGCGCCTACGCCGGCGTGCTGGCGGCCTACTACCGCCGCACCGGCCTGCCCCAGCGGGATATGTGCATCGTCAACCTGGGCTACACCGCCGCCTATCTCTACATCTACCGCGGCGCCTTCTTCGAAAGCCGCCGGGAGATCGACCTGGGCCTGAACCGTCTGGAGCAGCTGGTAGCGGAGCACTGCGGCGTGGATATCCATGTGGCCCACAGCTATGTGCTGCAAAACTACAACGACGTGCTCTCCTCCGACTATGCCCAATCGTTTTACGCCCGCATCGCCGTGGAGGTGATGAAGGCCGTCAACTTCTTCAATTACAACAACCGGCAGCAGGAGCTCACTGACCTGTGCCTGTGCAGCGGCGGCTGCAATATTGTCCCCCTGCGTCAGGCGCTGGCCGAGACCACTCACCTGCACCTGCACACCGCCCAGGAGCTGCTGGGTGACGATGTGGCCCTGGATGAGCCGTGGATGTATCTCCGCGCCATCGGCGGCGTGGACGAGGGACTGAGAGGAGGTCTGCAATGATCGCGGAAAAGAACGGTATCACCGTGGATACGCGCACTGCCGCGCCCGCGCGGAAAATGATAAAGTGCCCCCAGAAGACCGGTATCAACCTGAACCTGCAGGAGGACCGCCAGCGTGACCGCCGGACCCTGCTCATCGGTATTCTGGCCATTGCGGCGCTGGTAACCGTTGTGGTCAACTTCGGCGTGCTCCAGCAGTACCGCCGTCTGGACAAGGCCCAGGCCGCCTACGACCGCGTCCACACCCAGTATGTGAGCGCCCAGGATGCCCTGGCCGACTATGACCGCGTCCTGCTGGAATACCGCACCTACTCCATGGACTGGATGACCGCCGCCGGCAGCGAGGACATCCCCGCCGCCGTGGACCGTCAGGCGGCCCTGGACCTGCTGGAGCAGGAGATGCTCAGCCATGGCTCCCTCACGGCGCTCCAGATCACCCAAAACACCATGAACGTGGATATGTCCGGCATGACCCTGGACCAGATCTCCGCCATGTTCGCCCGCCTGCGCCTCTCCCCCATCGTGGACAGCGTCTCCCTCAGCGTCGCCTCCACGGAGGAGGGCAAGGCCGCCACCATCATGGATTTCACCGTCCGCATCGAACTGCGCCAGCCGGAGGAGGTGTCTCAATGAACCGCGAGCTTACCAAGCGAGAAAAGACCCTGCTGCTGGTCCTGGTGGTGCTGGTGCTGGTCCTGGGCTACTGCAAGCTGTTTCTGGAGCCCATCGACCGCCAGATAACCTCCCTCCGCACCAACACCGACATCGAGCAGGCCGAGCTGGACACCGACCGTGTCCGTCTGGCCCAGCTGGAGCAGATGCAGCAGGCCATTGCCGCCATCAAGGCCTCCGGCCAGGAGCGTGCCCTGCCCCAGTACGACAACGACCAGGCCCTGATGACCGAGCTGGACAAGCTCATGGCCGCCACCCTGCAATACGAGGTGGACTGCACCGAGGGCACCACCCAGGAGGGCTATCTCGTTCTGCGCCCCGTGACGCTGACCTACCAGACCGCTTCCTACGCCCAGTCCCGCCAGATCATCGACGCGCTGAGCGCCAGCGCCAATGTCAACTTCCTCTCCAACGTGGACGTGCAGTATGACGCCGACAAAGCACAGTACAAAACCGTGCTTCACCTCATCTTTTTCGAGCTGATACCCTGACTGCGTCCCCACCATTTTTCCGCCCGCGTCCCTTTGCGGGGCAGCGTATCGATTGTGTTATGCAAAAAAAGCTCTCAAAACAGAATAATTCCGGCTTTACGCTGTCCGAAGTCCTCATCGCGGTCGCCATCCTGATCGTGCTGCTGGGCCTGGCCATGATCCCCATCACCCGCCATCAGCGCGACCTGCGCCAGACAGAACTGGACGCCAGGGCGGAGATCGTCTACCACGCCGCCCAGAACAAATTGTCCGAACTGCTGGCCAATGGCCGCATTTCCGACTGCTATGCGGAGGATCTGCAGCCCCTGAACAACACGCCGCTGGACGCCGCCGAGAGAAAAACCTCCCTGTACTATGTGACCTCCGCCGCCAAGACCGGCGAAGGCTCCGCCGCCGCGGCCATCCTCCCGGAGGACCAGGTGGACCGCCAGCTGTGGGACAACCATTGGGTGATCGAGCTCGACCCCGCCAGCGGCAGCGTCTACGCCGTGTTTTACAGTGAAAAAAACCTGACCTACGACTTTGACAGCTTCAATCCCCTGCGGTTCCGTGATGGCCGGCTGAGCGCCGGCGCCACCGTGGGCTATTACGGCGGCGACAGTGTGCAGTCCGAGATCACCGGCAAGCTGACGCCCCATATGGAGATCATCAACAAAGAGCAGCTTCTTCTGCGCGTCACCTGCGACACGCCTATGGAGCCGCTGCACTTCTATGTGACCGTCTCCGACGGCGTCCACAGCACCTCCCGCATCGAGCTGACCGGCAGCGAGGTCAAGACCGACTATCTCACCTACACCGCCACCATGGTCCTGGACTCTCTGACGGACGGTATGCGCTTCGGCCAGCAGGCCCGCTTCAAAAACAAAAATCTGACCCCCGGCGCGGACCTGACCATCACCGTGGAGGTGACGTGTGAGAACCGTCTGGTGGACTCCGCCTCCGGCACGCTGACCGCCAACAGTCTGTTTGCCGAGGTTCGCGGCGGCGACACCGCCGTTGTTACCTACGCCCGCCACCTGCAAAATCTGGACACGGCCTCCCGCTTGCCCGACAGCATCACCCGCGCCGTGCAGGAGCAGGATATCCAATTTGTCAACGAAAACGCCGACGACGGCTGGGACCGCCTGTACGGCTCCCGCACGTTCACGCCCATCACCAACAGCCGCCTGACCTACTGCGAGAGCAAGGCCACCGTGAACGGTCAGGTCTACCACCCGGTCATTTACGGTCTGACCGTGAACACCACCGGCGACGGCGGTCTTTTTGCCGCCTTCTCCGGCACGCTGAAGAACCTGCGCCTTTGCGGCGCCGACATCACCGCCTCCGGCAATGCCGGCGGCCTGGCCGGCCGTCTCAGCGGCAATACCGAGATCCTCGACTGTCAGGTGTATCTCAGTCCCACCCGCGACAAACTCAGCACCAAGACCGAACAGGACATCTGGCTCCGCGGCAGCACGGCGGGCGGTCTGGCAGGCCGCTGCGACGGCACGCTGACCATCCGCCGCAGCTTCGCGGCTACCGTGATTCAGGGCGTCCGCTATGCCGGCGGCCTGGTGGGCAATACGGACAGCGCTGCTCTGACTGTGGACCATTCCTACGCGGACTGCTACCTGTATGCCGCCGCCAATAACGGCGTCGCCGGCGGCCTGATAGGCGCCTGCAACGGCACCGCCAATATCGCCCTGTCCAACTGCTACGCCGCCGGCTTCCAGAGCGCCGGCACCACCGCCGGTCTCTCCGGCGGCGAGCTCTCCGGCGGTGACAGACTCAAGGCCTGTTACAGTGCCTGCGTCCGCCTGGGCACCGACATGAAGCTGACCTACTCCACCGCCAAGCCCCCTGCTGCCGGCACGGCTCCCGCCGATATAGACGCTGTCTATTACCTGTTCCCCAGCCGGAACGATCTGTCCGGCACCAGCTTCATCAATTACGCCAAATGGAGCGGCCAGAACCGTACTGAGGGTGTCAAGGCTCTGGGTACCGCCTTTACCGCGGAGACAAGCGACACCGTGGCCTACAACCTCATGGACAACATGGGCCTGAGCACCTACTCCTACCCCCGGCTCACCGGTCTGCCCCACTACGGCGACTGGCAGGCGGATTTCGAGTCCGGCGCGCTGGCCTACTATGAAAAATACAGCGACGGCACCTACGGCTTCCTGGGTGCCAACCGCTCCACCCTCCGTTCCGGCGGCACCGTCGTGGATGACGGCTACGGCATGGTCTACCGCGCCCAGCCCACGGACGCCATCACCGTTGCCTATACCCTGGGCGATACGGCACGCACCGCCACCCTGTGGAATTCCATCAAACTCGACAGCGAATACTGGCTGGTACGCCTGCCCGACGAGTTGGTCTATACCAGTGAGGTGTCCCCCGCCTTCTACCGTCAGGTGACGGTGGATGACATCTCCTACTTTTTCAATCCCCACTTCGCCTGCCGCGTGATCCAGGGCGCCGCCCTGCCCAGCGCCCCGGCGGAGATCGGCCTCCGCACGGCCCGTCATCTGCACGACCTGAGCCTGTATTACGATACCTACCGTACCCTGCTGGACAAGACAGCCGTCTTCCGGCAGGAGCGCCCCATCGACTACAACAGCTACGCCCGTCCCACGGTGCACACGCAGCCGCCTATCGGTGCCGCGGACGGCAAGCCTTTCATCCACACCTACGACGGCGGCGGCTATACCATCGCAGCGCCCTCCTTTACCGGCGCCGTCAACACCGACGGCACCAGCTATGCCGGTATGTTCGGTCTGAACCGGGGCACCCTGCGCAATATCATACTGCTCACCGCCAATAAGGATCGTACCGTTTCTCTGGAAGGTCAGCTCTCTCTGCAAACCGCCTGCATCGGCGCCCTGACCGGCTGCAACGAGGGCACGGTCTACAACTGCGCCGCCGCGGGCTTCTCCGTGAACGGCGACGCCCGTCACGGCAGTATCCTGTATCTGGGCGGCCTGGTGGGACGCAACAGCGGTACGGTCCGCGCCTCCGGCGTCAGCGCACCGCGCCTTTTCGCCAATAGCCTGTACGCCACGCTCTGCGCCGGCGGCTTCGCGGGCGGCAACAGCGGCGTCGTCCAGCAGTGCTACGCCATGGCCGACATTGAGATCGGCACGATCAACGGCGGCGGCGTGACGCTGGGCGGCTTTGCCGGCAGCAACACCGGCTCCCTCCGCGCCAGCTACTGCGCCACAGCCATGACTTCACCCAATGCGGATATTCACGGCTTTGCCCCCACTGCCGGCGGCGTATCCGGCTGCTGCTACCTCAACGGCGGCACATACCGCTTTGTAGACAGCGTTCACCTGTACCAGTACACGGACAGATCCGGCGCGGCTCCGGTGAACGAGCCGGCCCTGCGCGGCATGAGCACCCGGCTGGGCGGCTTTGGCGCCGTCTCCGCCGCCAATACCTTCCAGCACGATAAGACCCTGGACTCCGCCGGCAAGGCCTACCCCTATCCCGGCATCGTCGCCGGCCACGACGGCAGCCGCGTCCATTACGGCGACTGGGTGACCCCTGCCGATATGGGCGTTCTGGGCCTGCTGTACTGGGAATATGAGTCCAAGCCCACCGGCAGCGGCTACTATTTCTCCTCGATCGGTGTCGAGGACGGCGAATACAAGGCCAACAGCAGTCTCTGTGTCTCCCATGACGACGGCGGCACCGTCACCGCTTACGGCTACGGTTACTATTGGTCCGCCGGCAGCACCACTGAGCCTGCGCTCTCCACCGGCATCACCGTGACCGGCACTCGCTATACCGAGGCGGCCGATGACCTGCACCGGCAGATGCCGGAATTCAATTTCGTCACCTACAAGACCTCCGATAACGGTCTGCACCTGACCAGCGGCACCCAGGCCAACGATGCCTGGACGCTGACCCACGAGGACGCCGCGCTGACCTACACCGTCAGCCCCTTCTTTGCCGACGCCTTCGCCCTGTCCTCCAACAATGCGCCGGGAACGGCCTCCAAGCCCTACCAGGTACGCTCCATAGAGCAGCTGCAATACATTAACTGGAGCTATATCGACAGTCAGGGCAGCACGACGCGCGATGTCACAGGCAGTAATAGTGACTACAAGTACTACCCCTATCTGCAATACACCAACCGCCGCGGCAATGCGCTGCAGACAAAGGCGATGGCGCTGGCCGGCGACAGCACCGGCGGCCCCCGTCCTATCCTCACCTGGCAGCAGACCCACGACCTCAACGGCGCAGGACACGGCACCGCCGCCGACGGCACGGCCGCAAACTACGACTTCCACCCCATTGCCGGCGCGGTGAACAACGGCCAGTTGAACAGGGGCAATGAAACCTATGATCTGACGCTGTACAACTGGTTCGGCGGTATCTACGACGGCGGCAACTACTACATCAAGAATGTGAACATCACCTCCCATTGCTACAACGTGGGTCTGTTCGGTACCACCGCCGGCGCGGAGATCAAAAACATCGTGCTCTACAGCGACAACGACGCCGTTATCCAGCGCAAGACCGACGCCACCCCCGCCTCCGGTGCCACCGGGCCGGAGAATTACGCCACCTCCTACGCCCTGGGCGGTCTGGTAGGCATTGCCTACGACTATGATGAAAACCTGAAGGACAAGACGAAGGTCAGCACCATCAGCAACTGCGCCATTGCCGGCTACACCGTGACCGACAACAGCAAAAACCGGCAGTTCGTGGGCGAAGCCGCCATCGGCGGGCTGGTGGGCGTATCCAGCGCCAATCTGAACAGGTGCTCCGCCGTGGTCAAGCTGAATATCAACTGTACCCACCGCTACGCCAGTGAAACAAACACCGGCGCCATGAACAAGGCCCAGTGGGGCAACTATGTCCGCGTGGGCGGCCTGGTGGGCGGCGTCCGCTATGATGTGTCGGACTGCTACACCGGCGGCAGCATCACCGTCGCCAACGATCTGCTGAACGAGCGCATCCTTACCGGTGAACCCAACACCTCCTTCGTGGATCGCTATGAGAAGACGCCTAAATCCGTCAAAATGACCCAGGGCGGCGCAGAGGCCGGCCCGGACACCTACGTGTACATCGGCGGCATCGGCGGCAGCGGCTTCTCCGCCACCTTCTCCAACTTCTCCGGCAGCAAGGACGGCCAACCCACCTACAACAACTGCTACACCTACATGACCTTCCCTGCCATGGAGGGCACCATCACCGGCATCTCCCTCATCGGCAGCATCGCCGACCGCGCCGGCGTGAACGGCGGCACCGCCCGGCTGACCATCAACAACTGCTACTACCTGGACAGCAGCGCCGCGATCTACTTCGGCAACCTCCCCACCTTCTACGGCAAGTCCACCCAGTCCAATGGGCAGTACACCTACTACTCCCTGGCCACCCTGCTGAGCACCGATACCGCGCGGATGGATATGCTCCGTGGCAAGCTGAGCTATCTGTCCAAGTACACCTGGAACACCGGCAGCAGCCCCTACAACATCAACGACCTGACAGCCCTGAGCTACGAGCAGATGTCCGGCCGTGCGGACATCGACGGAAAGAGCTTCACCGCGCTGCTGAACGGCGGCAGCGACGACGGCAGCTTCCACTGGGTCACCACGGAGGAAAACGGCCAGTCGGCCCACGGCAAATACAGCTTCCCCGGCAGTGCGGCAGCCCTCCGCGGACAGGACTACCCCTTCCCCACCGTATTGACCCAGGGCACCGCCTGCCTGCACTACGGCGAATGGCCCTCCCGCGGCCTGTACTGGAGCAGCGGCGTCCTTTCGCTGGACCGTATCACCACCCCCAACGCCACGCTGTCGCTGCACTTCACCCAGGACACCGACGCTGACGCCACACCCACCATCACCTGCTCCCGCGAGGGCATCGTGGACGTCTCCGTACCGCAGGCACAGACGCCCCCGGCAGACGTCAGGCACAGCTACGCTGTGACCCTCACCGGCCTGTCGGTCGGCTCTACCGAGGTCTTCGCCACGCTGGGCGGCTATACCGCCCGACTGCTGGTGAGCGTCACCTCCACGCTGGACATCTCCGTGGACGGCCTGCCCGGCGATGACTTCTTTGTCGGTGACACCTGTAATTTAACGCTCACCGCCCGCGACAGCCGCGGCAGCGCACTGGATGTCGAATGGACAGTCACGCCCCAGCACGGTGACAGGGTCCTCACGGCCTCTGCCCCCGCCGTTGATGCCGGCGGCACGGTCTCTGTCACCCTCACCGCCACTGGTGAGGGCGAGGACCGCACCATGGTCACCGCCACTTACACTGCCCCCGGCGGCGAGACCTTCACCAGCCAGTTGCCCCTTGTGATCCCCGTCCGCATGCAGGGCGTGCTGGGCATCGCCAACACCTCCGGCGAACCCTCAGTCTACTGGCAGGGCGTCATGGATCGGGACGGCACGGCCTTCACGGACGACGTGCCCTCCGGCGCCCCCTACACCGACACCCCCGCCTACACCGGCGCGCCGCTGTACCTGTACGGCCAGGGCAGCGCCGCGGACCTGACGGCCGCCAACGAGGACGGAAGCTACCGCTTCACCCTCTCCGCCGCTGCTGTCACTGTGGGCGCCGGCACCGACGCCGTGACTTACGACGCCCTCTCCGGCACGGCGGATTACCGCATCATAGAGGGCGCGCCCCAGAGCCTGACGGACACCCTGTTCACCGTCCGGCCCCTGACCGTCAAGGGCAAGCAGGCGGGCCCCGTGACGCTCACTGTCACCCTCATGGACACCGAAGGCCACGCCTTCACCCTGTCCATTCCCTACACCCTGACGGAGGAGGACACCCGGGTGACCGCCACCCTCCGGGTGGATGAGCAGGCACTCACCCTGTCTGTCCCCTACGGCACAGCGCCGGCGGCAGAAGCCCTGTCCCAGCTGCTGACGGACAACGGCATCTCTCCGGACACCATCGACAGCTGGACCCCGGACATCACCCAGCCGCTGTATGCCGACACGGCCTTCACCGCCGTGCGCAAAACGACGGACAGCGGCGGCGCCCCCACCGTCCCGGACGCCGATACCCCCGCTTCCGGCAGCAAGGACCCGGAGGACACGCCCTCCGATGATCCATCCGCCCCGGACAGCAGCAGTTCCGGCACCGATCCCACGCCCGAGCCGTCACCGGACACCCTTCCATGACCCACCGCAGAAAGGAGGCCCTCCCGTGCACAAACTGAAAAACCAACAGGGCGCCACGCTGATGATGGCCCTCCTTCTGCTGCTGGCCGCCAGTATGGTCAGCGCGGTGATCCTCACCGCCGCCACCTCCTCGGCCCGCCGTCTGGAGAATGACCGGGCTGCCCGGCAGGCGTATCTGACGGTCAGCTCCGCGGCCCGTCTGCTGCGTGATGATATCCTGAACGCCTCCTTTGTCCAGGAGACGGTGAAAACCACCTATACCGATGACACCTCCACCGAAACGAGCCGCGAAACGACCTCGCCCACCGGGTTTACGGCCGCATGGCTCAAGGCCGGCAAGGCCGCCGTGGACAGGGACAGCGGCAAAAGCTTTACCGACACCATCACCCTATCCGTGGACGGGCTGGATGATGTCTCCGCCGTCTTTACCATGGCGCCCAATTACGACATCACCATCGTCCTGCACCTGGCCGACGGCGGCGACAGTGACTGCCGCCTGGTGCTGACGCTCCGCGAAAACAAGGCCGATCCCACTGTCAGCACCGTCAGCGGCGGCGGTCTCTGGGTCCGCGATGTCACCACGACCACAACAACGATCTCCTGGTCGCCGGACAACGCCACCATCGAAAAGGAGGCGGTCGTATCAAAAAGCTGAACAGCACCCACGGCGAAACGCTGGTAGAGACGCTGGTCTCCATCCTGATCATCGTACTGACCTTCGTGTTTCTGACCACCGCCGCCGTTTCCGCCGCCAAGATCAACGCTAAGGTCCGTTCCGCCGACATCTCCTTCCACTATAGCAACGCGGTGTCGAACGGCACCGCCGCCCTGACTGCCTCCGGCGGCGGCACCCGCAGCGGCCGCACCACCGTGCAGGTCTATGAGGACAACGGCTGCCTCTATTACGAGGAGGTCATGCCATGAACAAGCTTCGTGACCGCCGCGGCTTCACCCTGACGGAGCTGCTGTGCGCCGTTCTCATCGTCCTGCTCGTCAGCGCCCTGCTGACCGTGGGCGTCCGCTTCGCCGGCCGCACCTACAACAGCTCCATGCAGCTGTCCGAGGCCCAGGAGCTGTGCTCCACCCTTACCAGCGTTATCAGCGACAAGCTGCGCTTCTGCGGCACCGTGACCCCCGGCGCGGACGGCAGTCTGGACCACATCTTCATTCAGGACCTGGGCAGCGTGGAGGGCGAGGGCGCCGCCTTTCAGGTGGATGCCGACGGCCAGCTCACCCTGGGCAGCACCAGACTGCTCAGCAGCGCCGCCTATCCCCGGGGGCTCCGGGTCCGCGATGTCAGTCTGCGCTACGACAGTGCTTCGGGCATCTTTACCGTGACCCTTCAGGTGGGCACTGTCGACAGCACCCTGGCCGAGACAGACTTCGAGGTCCGGCGCTTAAATCACACATGAAAAAAAGCACCCCCTGCGGGGTGCTTTTTCTCACTTCTTAAAGCTGTCCTTCAGCGACACACTGCGGTTGAACACCATGTGCGCCGCGGAGCTGTCACGGTTGTCCAGGCAGAAATAGCCCACACGCATGAACTGGAACGTAGGCGCGTTGACGCCGGTGCGGTCGGCCTGCTTGTCGAACGCCTCCGCCACCTTCCGCATCTCCGGCTCCACCTTGCAGCCGGTGAGCACCGTAAGGCTCTCCGGGTTCAGGCAGTCCAGGAAGTCCTTGTCCGGGCCGTCGGGCTGCTCGTCGGAAAACAGGTTGTCGTACAGCCGGACCTCCGCGTCCATGCAGTTCTCCGCGTCCACCCAGTGGAGCGTGGCACCCTTGACCTTGCGGCCGTCGGCGGGATCACCGCCGCTGGACTCCGGATCATAGGTGCACAGCACCTCGGTGACGTTGCCGTCCGCGTCCTTCACACAGCCGGTACACTGCACCAGATACGCGCCCTTCAGGCGGCACTCCGGACCGTTGGGGGTCAGTCGCTTGTACTTGGGCACCGGGACCTCCATAAAGTCCTCCGCCTCGACCCACAGATGGCGCGAGAAGGTGATCTCATGGGTGCCCTGCGCCGGGTCGGTGGGGTTGTTCTCCACCGTGAATACCTCGCTCTTGCCCTCGGGGTAGTTGGTCACCGTCAGCTTCACCGGGTGCAGCACCGCCATGGTGCGCTCCGCGTGGGCGTTCAGGTCCTCCCGCAGGCAGTGCTCCAGGAAGCCGTACTCAATGGTGTTGGGGGACTTGGCCACGCCGATGCGCTCGCAGAAGCTGCGGATGGCGGCGGCGGTATAGCCCCGGCGGCGCAGGCCACACAGGGTGGGCATACGGGGGTCGTCCCAGCCGGAGACATAGTTCTCCTCCACCAGCTTGCGCAGCTTCCGCTTGGACATCACCGTATGGTCGATGCCCAGCCGGGCAAACTCGATCTGCCGGGGATGGGCGGGCAGCTCACAGTGCTCGATGACCCAGTTGTACAGGGGCCGGTGCGCCTCGAACTCCAGCGAGCACAGGCTGTGGGTGATGCCCTCCAGCGCGTCCTGAATGGGGTGCGCGAAGTCATACATGGGATAAATGCACCACTTGTTTCCCTGCCGGTGGTGGCTCATGTGGTTGATACGGTAGATGACCGGATCGCGCATATTGAAGTTGCCGCTGGCCAGGTCGATCTTGGCCCGCAGCGTCATGGCGCCGTTGGGGAACTCCCCGGCCCGCATACGGGCGAACAGGTCCAGGCTCTCCTCGATGGGCCGATCCCGGTAGGGCGATACGGCGGGGATGCCGATGTCGCCGCGGTTGGCCTTGAACTCCTCCGGTGTCAGCTGGCACACATAGGCCAGCCCCTTTTTGATCAGCAGCACCGCCTGGCGGTAATCCTCCTCAAAGTAGTCGCTGCCGTAGAAGAACCGATCGCCCCAGTCGAAGCCCAGCCAGTGGATGTCCTGCTTGATGGCCTCCACGAATTCCTCGTCCTCCTTGGTGGGGTTCGTGTCGTCCATACGCAGGTTGCACAGGCCATTATACCGCTCGGCGGTGCCGAAGTCGATGGTCAGCGCCTTGCAGTGTCCAATATGCAGATAGCCGTTGGGCTCCGGCGGGAAACGGGTGTGGACGGTCATTCCCTGGAACTGACCACCCTCTGCGATGTCCTCGTCGATGAAATTGATAATGAAGTTTTTGCCGGACTCCTCCGTTTCGGGGGTCTTGATTTCCTCGGCCATGATCTTTCTCACACTCCTTGTATGTCGTAATATTGTGCAAAAGCAATTTTTAATTATAACCGCCCATGAGGGGAATTGCAAGAGGTTTGCCCTCCCTCCTGCAAAAAACTCACAGGGCGTCAAATTCCTCCCGGGTCAGCAGGATATCCAACGCCTCCAGAAGCCCGTTGGCGGTCAGCCGTGCGGGCAGACCCAGCTCCCTTTGCAGCGTTGCCCGCCTTTCGGCGGAGCCGGGGCCGATCAGTCCCTTGTCCAGAAGATCCGCCTTCGTAATACCGGCGGAGCGGCGGGGTGCGTCCTCCCCCTCGAAGGTGGCACCGGCGCGGCGAAGAGCGTCCGTCAGCACCTGCGGCGTCATACCTTCCACGCCCAGCTTGCCCTCCTTCCCCGGCTTTCTCTTGCGCTTCTCCTTGCCGTACACGTCGGGGACATACGCCTGCTTTACTCTGTCCGGGGGCAGCAGCCCCTTCAGGTGGCTGCGGAGCACGAAGCCCGCGCCGTCCGGGTCGGTCAGCAGGATCACGCCCCGCGCCTCCGCCAGACGGCGGAGATACGCCGCCTTCTCCCGGTCGTTGAACAGGGCGAAGCCGCCCACCTCCACCACGGCGGCGTCCACCGCCTGCAGGAGCGTATTTCTGTCGTACCGCCCCTCTACTACGATGACTTCCCTGACCCTCGGCTTCACTTCACACCTGCCAGTTCCATGAGAAATAGCTTCAGTTCGCCCTCATTGTCCATGTTTCGTTCGCTTTTCATGCGATGATCCAGCGTCTGGCAGCGCTTCACCGCCTCACGGCACCAACTGCGCCGCACGCCTCTGGCTGACTGCATCAGCTTTTTGGCCGGGTAATCGGACTTCATGCGCCACAAATCCTTCAGCCACAGCACGTCCTTGTCACCGTCGATCGCCAGCCGGGCTGTGTACAGCTGCCGCAGCGTCTTTCCCAATGCCGCCAGAATGCGGATAGGTTCCTCCTGCATCCGCAGCAGCTCTGCAAGGCATTCCGCCGCCTTGTCATAGTCACGAGCCGCCACTGCGTCCGTCATGTCGAACACCCGCGCGTCCAGCACAGGGTCCGCCACAGCGGCGATATCCGCCGCTGTGATTTTCGCTCCCCTGGCATAGGCGGCGATTTTGGCGATTTCCGGCACCAGACCGGTCATCAGGCTGCCGCAGGTGAACAGCAGATGGTCTACCGTGACCGCATCGATTTCCTTCCCGGCAGCGGCAAAACGGCGGCGCACCCACTTTTGCAGCTTCTGCTGGCCCTGCTGGGCAAACTCGATCACCTGGGCGCGCTCCGCCAGGGCGGCGGTGAGCTTCTTCAGCTTGGCGTCGGTCTTATAGGGTATCTGCCGGTACAAAAACACCAGCGTGCAGTACACCGGGAAGTCCCCCAGCAACGCCACCAGCGCACCCCGCTGGGCCTCGTCCAGCCTGAACAGGTCCATATCCTCCACCGTGACCAGGGTGCGCTCCGCCATCATAGGCATGGCCTCCGCCGCCTCGACGACCTCCTGCATAGTCAGGCCCTTGCCTGCAAGCCTGTGATAGTTGAACTCCTCAAAGCCCGCCGGCACAAGCCGTGCTTGCAGCTCCGCCACCGCCTGCTGCATCAGGTACGTCTCCTCGCCGTGGAATATATAGACATTCCTCACGGCGCCGCTTTGCAGCGCGTCGTGGAATTCCTCATAACCGGGGGTCTTTTCTTTTTTCTCCTTTGCCATGCTATCCTCCGTTCACGGTGATGCGGATGGTTCCCTGCTGGTCTGTGCGCCAGATATCCGCCCCAACTGCCAGCAGCCGCTGGAGCGTCTCCTCCGACGGGTGGCCATAGTTGTTGTCGCCCACACTGATGACCGCCGCCTCCGGCGTCACCGACTTCAAAAAGCGTATATTTGAGCTATATCGGGAGCCATGGTGACTGACCACCAGCACCTCTATATCCGGCAAGGCATAGGTTTCCACCAGCTTTTTCTCGGTGCTGCCGGACATATCGCCGGTAATGAGCAGATCAAAGTCTCCGGCACTGGCCAGCGCTGTCAGGCCCAGCTCGTTCAGATCGCCGCCGGACTGCACCGGCGGATAGATGGTCAAAACGGTATCGCCCAGCGTATCGGCCGTCTCCTTCGTCACATAGGTCACCTGCGCGCCCTTCTCCTCCGCCAGCGACACCAGACGCTCCCGAACGCCATACTCATCCTCGATGTCCGGCAGGTAGACCGTCTGCACCGGGATGCGGCGCAGCACCTCGTACAAACCGTTGGTGTGATCGGCGTGGTAGTGGGTCACCACCACAGCGCTCAGTTCCCGGACGCCCATGCTGTGCAGCGTGTCGGCAGCTAGACCGCCGGGGTCTTTATAGCTGTTGCTGCTGCCGCAGTCCACCAGTGCCGTCTCACCGCCGGAGGTCAGAATGACGCTCTCGCCCTGTCCCACATCCAGCGTCAGGGCGGTCAGTACGCCGTACTGATAGTCCTGACGGTTGACCCAGATGGCCGCCGTCAGCGTCAGCACCGACAATGCCGATGCCAGCAGGTATTTCCGCTTGCCGTCCGGCGTGGCGGCACAGCCGATAAAGGCCGCGTACAAAAACAGCAGCCAGTAGATGAGATAGGGATTGGTGAAATACACCGCGTGATAGCGCCAGGACATCATGCCGTTGGCGATCCACAGGATGTACCGCACCAGCGCCCAGGATATCCAACCCAGCAGGCTGGCCAGCGGCAGCCACACAAAGCCCAGCAGCACCGTCACAAAGGCAGCCATGAAGCTCCATCCCGCCGCAGGCACCGCCAATAAGCTGGACAGCGGTGCTACCAGCACGAAAATGCGGAAATACCAGGCTGTCAGCGGGGCAGTGAACACCACGGCGCTGAGGGTGGCGGACAGGTTCGCCGCGACGAAGCACAACGCGGTCCGCAGCGGCCGACATTTTCCCTTATACCACCCGGTCAGCAGCTTGTACAGCCGGGGTGACAGCAGCACCATACCCAGCGTAGCGGAAAAGCTCAGCTGCAAGCTGACGCTGGCCGCGGCAAAGGGATTGCACAGCAGGATCACCAGCAGTGCGGCAGCCAAGCTGGTCAGAGGGTCACTGCCCCGCCGGAACAGCGGCGCGATCAGCAGGAATATCTGCATGATGCAGGCACGGACCACCGAGGGGCTCATGCCCACCATCACCATGTAAAACAGCAGCAGCGGAATGGTCACGGCGCACAGCAGTCTCTGCCGCCGGGAGATCAGCAACGCCATCAGCGTCACCAGAAAAGCGCAGTGCAGGCCGGACACCGCGAACAGATGCGCCAGGCCCGTCTCCTGCATGGCCAGATAGTCTCCGTCGTCCATAGCGGACTTGTCCCCGGTAAGCTCCGCTGTCAGAAATCCGCTGACACGCGGGTCATCCCAGATAGCGGCCACCTTCTCGCGGAAAGCTTTGCCCGCCCGCTGGGGCAGCCAGCGCAGGGCATCCCTATCACCCGCCGACAGACGCACATCCTCACGGCCATACAGCAGCGCATACACGCCCCGGGCGTTAAAATGGGTCACATCATCGCTGTCGAAATGGGCGGCAGACTGCCACTGGGCCGTGCCCGTGACCGTGTCACCCGGTCGGGCCGCCAGCAGCTCCGCTTCGCCATACAGCACGGCCCTGGCCCGATGATAGCCCTCCAGCTCCACCGTGACCCTGGCGCCGCGCTCCGTGGCCTGCGGCCAATCGCAAACGGTTGCGGTAAAGTCCGACGCCGCACCACAGCGGTCCTCTATCGGCTGGCGCACCAGGTGGTCATACCCGGCAAAATAGGCCAGCGATACCGCCAGCGGCAGCAGGATCAGCAGCCCCCGGCGAAAATATTTTTGTTTGCGTGCAGCAAACAGCCACGCAAGCGCCAGCAGCAAAACGCCCCCGGCGGCATACAGCTGCCAGCCGTTCCAGGGCAACAGTGCCGCCAGGAAGACACCGGCAGAGAAGGAAAACCCGATCGTGGCCAAAACGCGCATCGTTCTCTCCCCTCCCCCGGTCATAGTATCGTTTTATTATACCAAATATAGCTGCCCGTGACAAGAAAAAAGCCGCCCCTACGGGCGGCTTTTTGTGGTTTATACGCGTGCCAGCTTGTCATTGCACTTCTGCAAAAACCGTGCGTTGTCGATGACAGCGCGGGTATGGGTGCCCTCGCCGATCAGGCCATCGGCGTCGTGGGCCGTGACCTTGAAGGTGATCATCTTGCCGTTGGCGGAGATACCCGTCACCTCGGCAGTGGCGGTGACCTTCATGCCCACAGGAGTAGGCGCCAGGTGACTGGAACTGATCTCCACGCCCACGGTGCCCTTGCCCTCCGGCAGCTCCGGCTGCACGCACTGCATAGCGGCGTACTCCATCAGTCCCATCATAAAGGGGGTGCCGAACACCTCCAGCCCGCCGGAACCGATAGCCTTGGCGGTCATATCCGGGGTGACGGTCTTTTCAGCGGTATAGGTCATACCTACTTCGATCATAGCAATTCCTCCAATTAAGCGCTTTTCTTTAAATACATTTCTTGCCTATACGCGGGGCGGAAAAAAACCGCGAATGTCAGACGCCCAACTGTGTCCACAACTTATCGTAGAACTTCAGCGTCTCCTGTGGCAGGTTGACATAGATCTCACAGCGCTCGCGCTCCTCATCGGGAATGGCCATGATGTTGTAGATCTCCTCGTCCAGCGGCTCACCATACGTCTCCTCGTAGTAAGCGGGATACTCCGCCAGCGCTTCGGCATTGGGAGAGGCATACCAGATGTAGTCCATATTGGCCAGGTTACTGTCGGTAGAGGCGATAAAGTTGATCCACTCATAGGCCTCGGCCTTGTGCTGGCTGGACTTGAGCACACACATGGCGTCCACGAACCAGTTGCTGCCCTCCTCGGGAATGACGAAGGCCAGGTCCTCGTTATTCTCCAGCATGGTCAGATAGTCGCCGGCGTAGTACATGGTGATGGCCGCATTGCCGCCCTCCATCTTGCCGAAGACCTCGTCCATGACGAAGGCCTGATACACACCCTTGTCTTTGGCATTCTTCACCAGCTCAAAGGCCTCGGTCAGCTGTCCCTCATCGGTGGTGTTGATGTCGTAGCCCAGATAGCACAGGGCGGCCATCAGCGCGTCGCGGGAGTTGTTGATCATCAGCACCTGTCCGGCGTACTTCTCGTCGAACATAGCGCCCCAGCTGGTGATGGGCTCGTCCACCATAGTCGTGTTGTAGATGATACCCACGCTGCCCCAGGTGTAGGGTACGGTGTACTTATTCTCCGGGTCGAAGCTCAGATGGGTAAACTGGGGGTCCATCAGTTGGAAATTGGGGATGGCGGCGTAGTCCAGCTCCGCCAGCATATCCTCCTGGATCAGCCGGGCGATCATATAGTCGGAGGGTACAATCACATCGAAGTCCGCGCCGCCCATCTTGATAAGGGAGTACAACGCCTCATTGCTCTCGGCGGTCTGGTAGTTCACACGGATGCCGGTCTTCTCCTCGAATTCGGTGATCAGGGACTCATCGATATACTCGCCCCAGGAGCACACATTGACCACGCGCTCGCTGCGGGCCGCGGCACCGGTGACGATCAGTACCGCCAACAGCACACAGGCCATAGCGCCCGCGGCCAGCTTCTTGCCCAGGCCGGGATGCTTTTTCGGCGCCGGCGCAGGAGCGGCGGCCTCCGCATGGCGGCGGCTGTGGCTCTGCTGGTGGTTTTCCCGCAGGTTGATGATGGCCAGCAGGATGATGACCGTGACGAACAGCAGCGTGGATACGGCGTTGATCTCCGGGCTGACGCGCTTTTTGGTCATGCCGTAGATGGTCATGGCTAACGTGGAGGAGGACGTACCCGCCGTGAAGTAGCTGATGATGAAATCATCGATGGACATAGTGAAAGCCGTCAGCGCACCGGAGACGATACCGGGCTTGATCTCCGGAATGATGACCTTCCAGAAGGCCTGCATCCAGGTGCAGCCCAAGTCCTGGGCCGCATCGACCAAATTGCGGTCCATCTGCCGCAGCTTGGGCCCTACGGACAAAATGACGTAGGGGATGTTGAAGCAGATGTGGGCGATCAACAGTGTGCCAAAGCCCAGGGTCAGTCGCTCAGGCAGCACCACCAGTGACTGCCAGCCGTTGACCCACACGGCAAAGCTATGCCATCCGTTGAAGAATACCACGAACAGCAGACACAGGCTGACGCCGGTGACGATGTCCGCGTTCATCATGGGAATGTTGTTCACGGCCATCAGCCCGGTGCGCGCCCGGCGTCGCATACCGTAAAAGCCGATAGCGGCAAAGGTGCCCGCCACGGTGGCGATGACGGTAGCCAGCAAGGATACCAGCAGCGTGGTATACACGCTGTGCATAATGAGCCGGTCGTTCAGCAGCTCGGCGTACCAGTGGAGGGAAAAGCCCTTCCACACACTGGAGCTGTTGCCGGCGTTGAAGGAAAAGACGATCAGGATGATGATGGGTGCGTACAGGAACAGGCCCACCAGGATCATCAACAGGCGATCGCCGACGGAGTTGCCCTTTCTCTGTCTCATAGCATCACCGCCTGTTCCTCGCCCTCGCCAAAGCGGTTCATCACCAGCATACAGACAACGACGATCAGCATCATCACCAGGGAAATAGCCGCGCCCAGCTGCGGGTTATACGCCCCGCCCAGGAACTGCCGTTCGATCAGGTCGCCCAGCAACAGCTCCGTGCCGCCGCCCAGCATACGGCTGATGGCGAACGTAGACACAGAGGGCACGAACACCATGGTGATGCCGGACAGCACGCCCGGCAGGCTCAGGGGCAGGATGACCTTGCGGAACACCGTGACGGTGTTGGCCCCCAGGTCGCGGGCTGCCTCCAGCAGGGAGTAATCCAGCTTGCAAATCACAGAGTAGATAGGCAGGATCATAAAGGGTAGGTAGTTATAGACCATACCCAGCACCACAGCGCCCTGGGTGTCGATCATGGTAAAATACTCCAGGCTGCTGCCTGTCAGATGGTTGTACAGGGCAATGATACCCAGTTTCTGGAACAGCTGGTTCAGCAGGCCGTTGTTCTCCAGGATGGTCATCCAGGAGTAGGTCCGCAGCAGGAAGTTCATCCACATGGGCAGCATGATCAGTACCATGGCCGTGCGGCGGAAGCGCTCGCCCTCCCGGCTGAGAAGGTACGCCACAGGATAGCCCAACAGCAGGCAGATAGCCGTGGCAATCAGCGCCAGCTTGAAGGAACGGCCGAACACGGCAGCGTAACCGCCCATCTGGACAAAGTTGTCCAGCGTGAAGCCGCCCTCGCTGCCGGCAAAGGCATACACCACCATAATGACAATGGGGGCTACTACAAAAATAGCCATCCACACCACATAGGGCACGGCGAAACGGGAGAGCTTACTCTTCATCCTCGCTCTCCTCCTCTTCCGGCTCAGCACCGGCGTCCGCCAGTTCCTCGTATTCCTCGGAGTAAGAGGAATAGTCGCCGAACATACCGGAATACTCGCTCTTCTTCATAATGTGGAAACCCTCGGGATCGATCTTCACGCCGATACGGGCACCCACCGGAGAGTGATCGGTGGTCTGGATCAACCACTTGAAGCCGCGGAAATCCACGATGATATCATATTGCATCCCCTTGAACGTCACGTTGGTGACAGTGCCTACCAACTGGCCCTGCTCCACCGGCACGATGTCGATATCCTCCGGGCGAATGACCACGTCCACCGGTTCATTTTCGGCGAAGCCGCCGTCCACGCAGGGGAATTCCTTGCCGTACATTTTCACGACCCTGTCGCGGACCATCGTGCCGTTGAGGATATTGCTCTCGCCGATGAAGTCCGCCACAAAGGCATTCTTCGGTTCGTTGTAGATATCCTCCGGTGTGCCGATCTGCTGGATGCGGCCCTTGTCCATGACCACCACGGTGTCGGACATGGTCAGGGCTTCCTCCTGATCGTGGGTGACATATATAAACGTGATGCCCATCTGCTGCTGGATACGTTTCAGTTCGTTCTGCATATCCTTACGCAGACGCAGATCCAGCGCGCCCAGCGGCTCGTCCAGCAGCAGCACCTTCGGCCGGTTCACCAGGGCGCGGGCGATCGCCACACGCTGCTGCTGACCACCGGAGAGTTGGTCGACACGCCGGCGGTCAAAGCCCTTCAGGCTGACGACCTCCAGCATTTCACCGACACGCTGTCGTATCTCGTCCTCCGGCACTTTTGCGATACGCAGGCCAAAGGCGATGTTTTCAAACACGTCCAGATGCGGAAACAGCGCATATTTCTGGAACACCGTGTTGATCTGCCGCTTATGGGGCGGGACATCGTTGATCCTCTCGCCGTCGAAGGTCACGTCGCCGCTTGTGGGCGTGGTGAAACCTCCGATGATCCGCAGTGTGGTAGTCTTGCCGCACCCACTGGGGCCAAGCAGCGTGAGGAATTCGGAATCGTTGATGTAAAGATTGATGTGATCGAGAACCAGCTCGTCGTCAAACGCCATGCAGAGATCCCGCAGGCGAATCAACTCTTTGGACATTTATCCTCCTCCATTCATCAGTAAAATAGCCCCCCTTCGACGCGGCGGCAGCGCGTCTGTTCACGCGCTCGTTTCTGTCGAAAGATGGCGAGTACACTATATATAAAAGCGCTGGGAAAGTCAATGGATTTTTCCGTTTTTCCCCGAAAAAAATACAGCGGATGGCAAAAGCCATCCGCTGCACGGCACTCAGCCGAAATATTTGTCCCGGAAGGGCACATTTTCCACTGTAAAGCTCTGCCCGCGCAGATAGTTCAGGTGCCCCGCGTCCGTGGGCAGGTCAAAGGTCAGCTTGTAGGCATACAGGGCCTGCCGCGTCTCGCCGTAGCGGCGGTTTACGTCCCCACGGCCGTATTTGCCGTCCCCCAGCAGCGGGCAGCCCAGGTCCGCCATCGTGGCGCGGATCTGGTGGGTCCGGCCCGTCTCCAGCCCGATCTCCACCAAGCTCAGCTCTCCCCGCGTCTCCAGCACCTTGTAATCGGTAATGGCGGTCTTTCCGCCGGGGATCGGCTTATGGTACACGGACACCTGCTTTTTCTTCTCATCTTTCAGCAAAAAGCACTCCACCCGGCCTTCCGGCTTTTTCGGCCGGCCCGCGGTAATGCAGAGGTAGCGCTTGTCCATTTCCCGGTCCCGTATCTTCTCGTTGATGACCCTCAGCGTCTCGGCGTCCTTGGCCGCGATGACGATGCCGCCGGTATTGCGGTCGATGCGGTTGCACAGTGCCGGCGTAAAGGCATTTTCCCACTTGGGGTTCCACTCCCGTTTCTGGTACAGATATGCCTGGATGTGGTTGATGAGGGTATTCACCTTTTCCGTCTCGTCGGCGTGGACCACCATTCCCTGCGGCTTGTCCGCCAGCAGCAGGTGCTCATCCTCGTACACCACCGTCAGGTGCGGCTTGAACAGCGTCAGAAACAGATTTTCCTCTGAGGGCTTGTCGAAAAACTCGTCGTTGATGTATAATTGCAGCACATCGCCCGCACTGAGCCGCTGGTCCCGCTGGGCACGTCCGCCGTTTACCTTCACCCGCTTGATGCGGATGTACTTCTGCGCCAGAGCAGGCGGCAGCAGGGGCAGCGCCTTGGACAGAAATCTATCCAGCCGCTGTCCGGCGTCATTTTTTCCGATGGTCAGTTCCCGCATAACGGCGTCCTCCCCTGTGTTTCTCTGCTTATTGTACCGTGTTTTTGAAAAAAGTCAAAATATTTGTAAGAAAATGTTTGACAAGGCATTTTGTGTCGGCTATAATACTACACGTGCCATTGTGAGGTGTACTATGCGTTTGAACGTCAACAAGCTGCTGCATACCCCCGATGCCCGGCAGGACATCCGTTTTGAAATGGATCTGTCCGACTTGGAATTCGGTGGTTCTTGTCCCGTTTCCCGTCCGGTTGTTGTGGACTGCCGGCTGGAGAATAAGGCTGGGCTGCTGCTGTGCGGAATGACGTTGACCACCACGCTGCATTGTATCTGTGACCGGTGCGGTGAAGCGTACGACGCGGACAAGACGACACGCTACGGCTGCGTATTGGCAGAGGCGCGTGAGTCTGACGAAAGCGACGACATCATCCTGCTGGATAACGACGAGGTGGATGTGGAGGAGTTGGCGCGCGACGCCTTTATCCTCGATATGGACACGAAGTTTCTCTGCTCAGAGGACTGCAAGGGGCTGTGCCCCGGCTGTGGTGTGAACCTGAACCGGGAGAGCTGCCGATGCAAAAAGGCAGTGGATCCCCGTCTGGCGAAGCTGGCGCAGTTGCTGCAGAAGGATGAGTGAATTACTTTTTATTACATTGCTGCTCAGGCAATTAAGACCAAGGAGGTGTCAACATGGCAGTCCCTAAGGGAAAAGTATCCAAGCAAAGACGCAATAAGAGACGTTCTTCCGTATGGAAGCTGGCAGCTCCCACGCTGGTGGCGTGCGCCAAGTGCGGCGCGCTGCATCTCCCCCACAGAATGTGCCCGGAGTGCGGCAGCTACAACGGCCGCGAGGTCAAGGTCGTCAAGTCTGTGGCCGCGAAATAAGTTCTGTTGTGCCTTTGCAAGAGGGAAGCGCCGCTTCCCTCTTGTTTTTTACTGCTCCCACACTTTTCGTCATGGGAAGTATCAAAATCCATCGTTTTACTTTATGCTCGTGGGCGGCTATACTATATTGTGCTTGCGTCTCACGTCAAAAAACGGTATAATGAGTTGATTATTATGTGGTATTATGTCCTATTGTGGATAAGGCCGCATTTTGCATGAGTGAGGACGTATTATGAGTACCATCATCACCGCCATCGACCGGCACAGCCCCGCGGAGCGCGCCGGCGTTCAGGTGGGCGAACAGCTTCTATCCATCAACGGCCACCCCATCGTGGATGTGCTGGACTATCGTTTTTACGGCTATGATCCCCTGTCGCACCTTGAGCTGAAAACGGCGGCAGGCAACGTGCGGCACGTCACCTGCCGCAAGGCCGAAGGCCAGGACCTGGGGCTGAACTTCGACACATATCTGATGGACGAAATGCGCTCCTGTGCCAATCACTGCTTGTTCTGCTTTGTAGACCAGATGCCGCCGGGTATGCGCTCCACGCTGTACTTCAAGGATGACGACGCACGGCTGAGCTTTCTGCTGGGCAACTACATCACCCTCACCAACCTGACGGAGCGGGAGGCACAGCGGATCATTGACCTGCACATCAGCCCCATCAACGTCTCCGTCCACGCCACCGACCCACAGCTGCACTGCACCATGCTTGGCAACAAGAACGCCGCCCGGTCGCTGGACTATATCCAGGCCTTCTGCAAGGCCGGTATCGTCATGAACGGGCAGATCGTGGTTTGCCCCGGCTGGAACGACGGTGACCAACTGCGCCGCACCCTGCGGGACTTGACCGAGTGGCAGTTCTCCAGCTGCTCTCTTGTGCCGGTGGGTATCACCAAGTACCGCCAGGGTCTGGCCAAGCTAAGGCCCGTGGACAGGGACTGTGCCCGGGACATCATTGCCATCGCCGAGGAATTCGGGCTGGAAAATCTGCGCCGCTTCGGCACCCGTAGGTTCTTCTGTGCTGACGAACTGTTCCTGCGGGCCGGACTGGATCTGCCCCAAGAGGACTACTACGAGGGCTATCGGCAGCTGGAAAACGGCGTGGGTATGCTGCGCTCACTGGAGCAGGACTTTCTCAGCGCCATACGGCTGGAGGACCACGACGAGGCCCCTGCACCCTTTACCGTCGCCACCGGCACTGCCGCCGCCCCTTTTATGCGCTATCTGCTGGAGCAAGCCAGCGCTTGGTTCCCGGCGCTGCGGGGACAAGTGATCGCCGTGGAGAACGACTTTTTCGGCCACACCATCGACGTAGCCGGTCTGCTGACAGGTCAGGACCTGTCGGCGCAGCTGCAAAAGGTCCCGGATCTGGGCCGGGTGCTGCTGCCGCTGCACATGCTGCGGCACGGCGAAAACGTATTTTTGGACGACTACACCGTGGATCGTCTCAGCGCTGAGCTGGGCTGCCCGGTGCAGATCGTGGGGATAGACGGCGGCGACCTCTTGGACGCCATGCTGGATAGGGAGGAATAAACTATGGCACTGCCTTTGATCGCTATCGTGGGGCGGCCCAATGTAGGCAAATCCATGCTGTTCAATAAGATCATCGGCCGGCGGCTGTCCATCGTAGAGGACACCCCCGGCGTCACCCGCGACCGCATCTACGGTGAGAGCGAGTGGGTGGGACGCAGGTTCCGCCTGGTGGACACCGGCGGCATCGAGCCCAATACAGACAGCCAAATTCTGTCCTTCATGCGGGAGCAGGCCCAGATCGCCATCGACAACGCCGACGTCATTATCTTCGTCACGGATATCAAGACCGGCCTGACTGCCTCCGACCAGGAGGTGGCCAGTATGCTTCAGCGCAGCCGTAAGCCCATCGTGCTGGCGGTGAACAAGATGGACTCTGTGGGCGCGGTCGACCCGGATTTCTATGAGTTCTACAACCTGGGTCTGGGCGACCCCGTGGCTGTCTCCGCCGTTCACGGCCACGGCACCGGCGATCTGCTGGACGAATGCATCAAGTATTTTCCGCCGGAAACGGATGAGGAGGACGACTCCGACGTGGTACAGGTGGCCATTATCGGAAAGCCCAATGTAGGTAAATCCAGCTTGACGAACCGTATTCTGGGCGAGGAACGCGTTATCGTCAGCAATGTAGCCGGCACCACCCGCGACGCCATCGACAGCTACTTCGAGAACCAGTATGGCAAATATAATTTCATCGACACCGCCGGTATGCGGAAAAAGTCCAAGGTAGATGACAACATCGAAAAATACAGCGTTCTGCGGGCCACCATGGCTATTGAGCGCAGCGACGTCTGCCTCATTCTCATCGATGCTCAGGAGGGTGTCACCGAGCAGGACACCAAGGTCGCCGGTCTGGCGCATGACGCGGGCAAGGCATGCATTATCGTGGTGAACAAATGGGACCTGATCGAAAAGGACGACAAGACCATGGACCGTATGCGTGAGGACATCCGCCGGGACCTGAGCTATATGCCCTATGCCCCCATTCTGTTCATCTCCGCCCTGACCGGCCAGCGGGTGGGCCGTCTCTTTGAGCTGATCAACTACGTCAACGATCAGGCGGCCATGCGGATCACCACCGGCACGCTGAACAGTGTGCTGGCAGACGCGCAGACCCGCGTTCAGCCACCCACGGACAAGGGGCGCCGCCTGAAGATCTACTACATGACGCAGGTGGGCGTCAAGCCGCCCCACTTCGTCATCTTCTGCAACGACAAAAAGCTCTTCCACTTCTCCTACCAGCGGTATCTGGAAAACCAGCTCCGCAGCGTGTTCGGCCTGGAGGGCACCCCCATCGTGCTGACTATCCGCCAGAAGGGAGAGGACGACGGTTGAACCATCTCATCGGCGCTATACTGCTGGCCTCACTGGTCATATTGCTGCTGGGTTATTTCTTAGGCTGTCTCAACGGCTCGGTAATGGTCAGCCACTTCATCATCAAGGACGATGTGCGGCAGCACGGCAGCGGCAATGCGGGCCTGACCAACTTCTACCGCACCTACGGTGCCAAATACGCACTGGGTGTCATCCTCTTCGACATGGGTAAAACAGTGATTGCCTGCCTGATTGGCGGTGCAGCCTTCGACTATCTGGCCGGCGACTGGAGGCTGGGCGTCCTGCTGGGTGGCCTTGGCTGTGAGTTGGGTCATATGTTCCCGGTGTTCTTCGGCTTCAAAGGCGGCAAGGGCATCCTGTCCGGCGGCACGCTGGTGTGGCTGCTGGACTGGCGTGTCGGTCTGATCGCGTGGGGTCTGTTCGCCGCCCTGTGGTTGCTGACGAGATATGTCTCTCTCGGCTCCGTCTGCGCCGCTGCCTCCATGCCCGTCACCACATTTTTCTTCTGCGGCCGCAGCCTCCTCTACACGGCGCTGGCCGTGCTGATCGCCGCGCTGGTGATCTGGTGCCACCGGGAGAATATCACGCGCCTGCTGCATCATCAGGAACGCAAATTCCAATGGCACGCCGGCGCACCGAAAGAGAAAGAGTAAACAGAGAAAGGACATCACTGACATGAAACACAATCAGATGCGGCAGGTGGTTTTCCCCATTCTGGCCGCCTTCATCTGGGGTACCGCCTTCGTTGCGCAGGATATGTGCGCCGACTCCATCGGCGCGTTCGCCTTCAACGCCAGCCGCTACTTTATCGCGGTGCTGGCGCTGCTGGTGGTCATCGTCATCAGCGACAAGCTGAAAAAGGACAAGCCCGTCCTCTCCCCCGCCGAGAAAAAGGCCGCCAACCGGCAGCTGTGGCTGGGCGGCCTGTGCTGCGGTGCGGCGCTGGCCATGGCTTCCAACTTCCAGCAAGCGGGTATGGTGGCCGGCACTGACTCCGGCAAGGCCGGCTTCATCACCGCCCTATATGTGGTGCTGGTGCCCGTGTTCGGTCTGTTCTTCAAGCGGAAGGTCAGCCTTCCCGTATGGATCGCCGTGGCCTTGTCTGTACTGGCGCTGTATCTGCTATGCATCAAGGGCAGCTTCTCCCTTTCCCCCGGCGATCTGCTAATCTTGATCTGCGCCGTGTGCTTCGCGGTACATATTCTGGTCATCGACCATTTCACCGCCTACTGTGACGGCGTAAAGCTCAGCTGTCTGCAATTCCTGTTTGCCGGCGTTATCTCCACCGTGTGTATGTTCCTCTTTGAGGAGGTGGACTTCGCCGCCATCTGGAGCTGCATCCTTCCTCTGCTGTACGTGGGCATCTTCTCCTGCGGCGTGGGCTACACCCTGCAAATTCTGGCGCAGAAGGGTTCCAACCCCACGGTGGTCACCATCCTGCTGAGTCTGGAGAGTGTGTTCGCCGTCATCGCCGGTGCCATCATTCTCAAGCAGCAGATGTCCGTCCGCGAGTATATCGGCTGCGCCGTGATGTTCGCCGCCGTTCTTCTGGCCCAGATCGACTTCCCCGTGAAACAGAAAGCCGAATAAAGTGCAAAAAAGAAGCACCCGCTCGGGTGCTTCTTTTTTGCGCTTTTGGCTGTCTCAGAACAGCGTCACCTGACTGGTATCCGCCATACCGGCAAAGGCACCCAGCGCCTTCAGCTGCTCGATATGGGTCTTACTAAGCTTGTTGCAGATGGTGGCGAACTCCTCTACAGAGATGAAGGTTTTTCCCTTTCGCTTCTCCACCGTGTCCAGCGCCGCCGTCTCACCCAGACCGCGCACCGTTACAAAGGGAGGCAGCAGGCCGTTTTCCGTGATCTTGAAGTGTGTGGCATCGGAGTCGTAAATACTAATGGTGTCAAAATGGAAGCCCCGCAGATAGAACTCGTAGCACACCTCCAGCGTCACCAGCAGGTTCTGTTCCACGTCGGTGGCGTCCTTATTGTTCTCGATCTCCCTGATTTTCTGCTTCACCGCATCCATGCCGGCGCAGCAGTACTCCGCGTCGAAGGCCTTGGCCCGGATGGAGAAGAACGTAGCGTAGAATGCTAGAGGTTGGTGGACTTTGAACCACGCGATGCGGAATGCCATCATCACATAGGCCACAGCGTGGGCCTTAGGGAACAGATAGCCGATCTTGGCCAGAGAGCCGATATACCAATCCGGCACCTGATGCTCCCGCATAGCCTCCTCCCAGCCGTCCTCGAAGCCCTTTTTCTTTACTTTGCCCTTACGCACCGCCTCCATGATCTTAAAGCTCATCTTCGGCTCCAGCCCCATGGAGATTAGGTACAACATGATATCATCGCGGCAGCCCACCGTCTCCAAAACGCTGGCCGTGCCGCCCACGATCAAGTCCCGGGCATTGCCCAGCCACACGTCGGTACCGTGGGAGAAGCCGGACAACCGTACCAGGGTATTGAAATCCTGGGGCATGGTATCCATCAGCATACCGCGGGTGAACCGGGTGTTGAACTCCGGGATAGCCACGGCGCCGGTGGGACCCAGTATCTCGTCATTTTCAAAGCCCAGCACCTTGGACGAGGTGAAAATACTCATGGTATCCGGGTCATCCAAGGGGATGGCCCGCGCGTTCACGCCGGTCAGGTCCTCCAGCATTTTGATCATGGTGGGGTCATCGTGTCCCAGCATATCCAGCTTCAGGAGGTTGTCCTCCATGCAGTGATACTCGAAATGAGTGGTCACAGTGTCGCTGTTGGCATCGTCTGCCGGGTGCTGCACCGCGGTAAAATCCTCCACATCCATATCATCCGGCACCACCACCAGCCCACCGGGGTGCTGCCCCGTAGTACGCCGCACGCCCACGCAGCCCAGCGTCAGGCGATCCAGCTCCGCGTTGGAGGCCGTCTCGCCCCGTTCCTCCAGGTATTTCTTCACCATGCCGAAGGCGGTCTTTTCCGCCAGGGTACCGATGGTCCCCGCCCGGAACACCTGGGTCTTGCCGAACATCTCGATGGCGTGCTGGTGTGCCCGGGCCTGGTACTCACCGGAGAAATTCAGGTCGATATCCGGCACCTTACCGCCGCCGTAGCCCAAAAACGTCTCAAAGGGGATGTCAAATCCGTCCTTAGCGTACTTTGCCCCGCACATCGGGCAATTCTTATCGGGCATATCCGCGCCGCAGCCGTAGCTGCCATCGGTGATGAACTCAGTATGGCGGCATTTGGGGCAGCGATAATGGGGCGGCAGGGAGTTCACCTCCGTAATGCCGGACATATACGCCACCAGTGAGGACCCCACACTGCCCCGGCTGCCCACCAGATAACCGTTTTCCAGGCTGCGCTGCACCAGCTTCTGGGCGGACATATACACCACGTCGTACTTGCCCAGAATGCTTTTCAGTTCCACGTTCAGCCGGTCCACGATCAGCTGAGGCGGCTCGTCGCCATACAGCTCGTGACACTTGTCCCACACTCTGTCATGAAGTTCCTGCTCCGAATTCTCCAGCCGCGGCGGGAACAACCGTCCCGGCGGCAGCAGCTCGATCTCCTCGATACGGTCGGCGACGCCGCGCGGGTCATCGATGACCACCCGATGCGCTTCCTCTTCACCCAGATAGGCAAACTCCGCCAGCATCTCCTCCGTGGTCTTGAAGTAAATGGGCAGGGGTGCGTCGGCGTCGGCAAACTTCTTGCTGGCCAGCAGGATATGGCGGTATACCTCGTCCTCCGGCTCCTGGAAGTGCACATCACCGGTGGCGCACACTGGCTTGCCCAGCTCCCGGCCCAACCGGACGATAGTACGGTTGAACTCCCGCAGCTCCTCCTCTGACTGCACCGCGCCGTTGCGAAGCATGAACATATTATTGCAGATGGGCTGTATCTCCAGGTAATCGTAGAACGATGCGATGCGCTTCAGCTCCGCCCAGTCCTTGCGGTCCGCCACCGCCCGGAACAGCTCGCCTGCCTCACAGGCTGAGCCGATAATGAGGCCCTCCCGATGGGCGATCAGCTCCGTCTTGGGGATAATGGGCACACGCTTGAAATACTTGAGGTTTGAAGCTGAGATCAGCTGATACAGATGCTTCAGACCCAGCTTGTTCTTCGCCAGGATGATAATATGCTTGGGGTGCCGGCTGCCGCCGCCCCGGGGCCGCAGCTTCTCCATCTGCCCGTTGATCTCCTGCAGACGGGAAATTCCCATCTCCCGCCGCATTCTCTCAAAAAAGGGTATCAGCATATACCCCACCATCCCCGCGTCGTCCGACGCCCGGTGGTGGTTGAAGGCGGGCAGATCCAAATGCTCCGCTACGATGTCCAGCTTATGTTTGTGCAGCTCCGGCAGCAGGTTCTGCGCCAGGATCAGGCTGTCGATGTACGTGGGGTCGAATTCCAGCCCCGCCCTGCGGCATCCGGCCCGGATAAACCCAATGTCGAACTCCGCATTGTGGGCCGCCAGCGGTCGCCCGTCCACGAATTTCAAAAACGCCGCCAGTGCTTCCTCCGGCGGCGGCGCGTCCGCCAGCATGGCATCCGTAATGCCCGTCAGGCCGATGATCTCCGGCGTCAGCCGACGGCCGGGGTTCACGAAGGTCTGAAACGTATCCGTGATCTTCCCGTTTTTCAGCACCACTGCGCCGATCTCCGTGATGGCCTCCCGCTGTACCTTCAACCCGGTGGTTTCGATGTCGAAGCACACGATCTCGTCGTCAAAGTCCTGATCCTGCGCACCGTGTACGGCAATGCGGTCGTCCAGGTTATTGACATAGTACCCCTCCACGCCGTACAGGATCTTGATCTTCCCCTTGCCCGCGTCCCGCGCCTTTGGGAATGCCTGCACCGTGCCGTGGTCGGTAATGGCAATAGCCGGGTGGCCCCATGCTGCCGCCTGCTTTACCACCTTGCCCACATCCGTCAGAGCATCCATGCTGCTCATCTGCGTATGCAGGTGCAGCTCCACCCGCTTCTCCGGTGCATTGTCCTGCCGGGCCGTATGGCTGATCTTCATAATATTCACCGGCCGCAGCAGGATATCCTTCCCGTCGTAGGTCAGTTCCACCTTGCCCTGCAGGCGCAGCCACATCCCGTCGTTGATCGCGCCGCCCAGCACCTTGGCCTCTTTTTCATCCATGGCCTTCCGCACGGCCACGGAGCCGCGCTCATCGGTGATGTTGAAGTTCAGCGTCCACATGCCCTTGCGCCGTGTCTCATAGCACTCTGCCTTGAATACCCGGCCCTCCACAATGGCGCTGCCCTGCTTGATATTCAGTTCGCCGATAGGCGTCAGCTTTCCGGTGATCGTCTTGCCCCAGATCACCCCGTTGTCGCCCTTTTGCTCGCCGGTGCCGCAGAAATGCAGCAGCACCTGCCGCAGATCATACTGCTGCGCCAGCATCTGCTGCAGGGCGTCCTGCGCCGTCTGGGGCAGTGTCTCACTGCTCTCTATCTGCACCTCCAGCGTCCGGCCCGCCATATCCAGCGCGCCGCTGATGATGCAGGCATCGTGCAGCAGCAGGCGCAGCTGCCGCGGCGCCTGAAAGCTCTCAAACAGCGTAAAAAACGGTACTCTCTCCGCCATGTTTCTCCCCTATCGTATCTCTTGTTACAGCTTGTCGATCTCCTCGAACAGCGCGTCCACCAGCTGGTCCTCCGGCACTTTTCGCAGAACCTTTCCCTTAGCGAACAGCAATCCCTCGCCCTTGCCTCCGGCGATGCCCACATCCGCAGCAGTGGCCTCACCCGGTCCATTGACCACGCACCCCATCACCGCCACGGTGATGGGCTTGTCACAGTTCTTCAGCCGCCGTTCCACCTCCCGGGCGATGGGCAGCATATCATACTTCGTCCGCCCGCAGGTGGGGCAGGCGATCAGGTCCGGCCCCGTCTGCCGCAGACCGCAGGCCTGCAAAATACGCTTGGCGGCCACTACCTCTTCCACCGGGTCGGCAGTCAGGCTCACCCGCAGCGTATCGCCGATACCCCGACACAGCAGTCCGCCGATGCCGATGGCCGACTTCAGCACCCCCATCTCCGGTGTGCCGGCCTCGGTGACGCCCAGATGTAGCGGATAGTCCACCTTTTCGTGCAGCAGCTCGTAGGCCGCCATATTTACCGGCACCCGGGAGCACTTCACGGAGATGCAGATATCCCCGAAGCCGCACTCCTCCAACAGGCGCACATGGCCCAGTGCACTCTCGGCCAACGCCTCGGCGGTCACACCGCCGTATTTTTGCACCAGGTCCTTCTCCAGCGACCCGCCGTTGACGCCCACACGGATCGGAATGCCCCGCTCCCGGCAGGCGTCGGCCACGGCCCGCACGCGGTCCTTCGACCCGATGTTGCCGGGGTTGATGCGTATTTTATCCACACCGCCGTCCACACACAGCAACGCCAGCCGGTAATCAAAGTGGATATCCGCCACCAGCGGGATGTGTATAGCCGCCTTGATGCTCGGAATGGCCCGTGCGGCCTCCTCCGTGGGCACCGCCACACGCACGATCTCGCAGCCCGCCTGCTCCAGGCGCTGTATCTGCCGCACCGTGGCGTTCACGTCCTCCGTGGGCGTATTGCACATGGACTGTATGCTTACGGCCGCGCCGCCGCCCACCGGTACCGCGCCCACCTGTATGCGTCTTGTCACCGTCCCCGCCTCCTCAGTGGATCAGCTTTCCCACGTCGCTGAACACCAGCACCACCATCAGCGCCAGCAGCAGAATAAGTCCCGCGAAGTGGATATAGTTCTCATATTTTGCCGGTATCTGCTTCCGGAACAGCAGCATGGCTGCCGCGTTGATGATCAGGAAGAATATCCGCCCGCCGTCTAATGCCGGCAGGGGCAGCAGGTTCATCACCGCCAGATTCACTGCGATCAGCGCCGCGATGTAGGCGATGTTCTCCACCGCCGCCTGGGTCGTCTCCGCCTGCTCACCTACCTGTACCATGGTGGACACGATCCCCACCGGGCCACTCAGGTCCCGCAGGCCCGCCTGCCCGGTAAAGAGCATTTGCAGACTCAGCCGCACCAGACGCACGAAATCCACAGCATTGTTCCAGGTGTAGGCCAGTTTGTCGCCGAAGGTGGCCGCCGCCGCACCGAAGTATATTCCGTAGCCGCTGTACGCATTTCCGCTTTGATCGGTATACGTCTGTCTCGTCATGGCAAAGTCGTCCAGGCGCACCTTCTCCCCGCCGCGGTCCACCACCAGGTCGAATGTGCCGGTCTTATTCAGGCCAAGCAGCAGGCTCACGTCGCTGTAAATGTACACGCGCTCCCCATCGATGGACACCAGCCGGTCCCCGGTCTGCAAGCCGTCGGCGCTCTCCAACGGACAACCCTCGGCAAAGCCGGAGATCACCGGCTGATAGAACCCCTGCGCCGGCGCATACAGGCAGAAGATGATAATAAGCCCCGCCAGAAAATTCATGGCCGCGCCGGCGGCAAAAATGATCAGCTTTTTCCAAAAGTCCTGGCGGTTCAGCGCCGCCGGATCGTCAGAGTCCTCCTCTTCCCCCTCCATGGCACAGAAACCGCCCACCGGAAAAGCCCGCAGAGAATACTGGGTATCCCCCCGCTGCTTTTTCCACAGCACCGGTCCCATGCCGATGGCGAACTCGTTGACCCGCACGCCGCAGGCCTTGGCCGCCAGAAAATGCCCCAGCTCATGGACGGCGATCAAAATACCGAACACCAGCAGGGCCGCTATGATATATACGATCATGTATGCAAGCTCCTTTTCCGGATGTCACAGGGCAGCGCGCCGCGCCGCCTTGTCTGCTTCCAGTATATCCGCAAGGCTTGGCTGATATTGCACCGGCACCCGCTCCAACGCGCGCTCCACCCGCCGGGAGATATCGTTAAAGCCGATCTCACCCCGCAGAAACATTCCCACGGCCGCCTCGTTGGCGCCGTTGAGTATGGCGCAGGCGGTGCCGCCCACCGCTGCGGCATACCGTGCCAGACGCAGACAGGGGAACGCCCTCTCGTCCGGCTCGGCAAAGGTCAGCGCGCCGCACGTCAGCAGGTCCAGCGGCTTATCCGGGCTCTCGGCCCGGTAGGGATACGTCAGCGCGTAGCGGATGGGCAGCTTCATATCCGGCGTGCCCAGCTGCGCCAGCAGCGCCCCGTCCCGGAACTCCACCAGCGAATGCACGATGCTCTGGCGGTGTATCACCGCCTGCACCTGCTCCACCGGCAGGCGATAGAGCCGCATGGCCTCGATGATCTCCAATCCCTTGTTCATCAGTGTGGCGGAGTCCACCGTGATCTTCGGTCCCATGTGCCAGTTGGGATGGCGCAGGGCATCCGCCGCCGTCATGTGCTCCAGCTCGTCGAAGGTCCTTCCGTAGAACGGCCCGCCGGAGCAGGTCAGCAGGATACGCCGCACCTCACCCCGGTCCCGGCAGCCCTGCAAGCACTGAAACACCGCACTGTGCTCACTGTCCACCGGCACGATCTCCGCGCCGTATTTCTCCGCCGCGTCCATCACCAGCTCACCGGCGCACACCAGCGTTTCCTTATTGGCCAGCGCGATGCGCTTGCCTTTTTGGATTGCCGCCAGTGTGGGACGCAGCCCCACGCTGCCCATCACGGCAGTCACCACCGTGTCCGCCTCGGTCATAGCGGCGGCAGCCAACAGGCCCTCCTCCCCTGCCATGACCTCAATGCCGGTCCCCCGCAGCCGTTTTTTCAGCGCCAGCGCCGCATTTTCGTCATACAGCACCGCAAGGCGCGGCATATACTGCCGCGCCTGCTGCTCCAACAGGTCTACCTGTGTATTGGCGGTCAGCGCCGCCACGCGGAGGCCCAGCTCCCCGGCCACCTCCAGCGTCTGCCGCCCGATGGAGCCGGTAGCCCCCAACAGGGCGATGGTTTTCGTCATAGGTCCTTCCTCAATACAGCGTCACAGCGTTGATAAGCATCCACGTCACCGGTGCAGCGAAGATCACACTGTCGAACCGGTCCAGCACGCCGCCGTGGCCCGGCAGCAGCCGTCCGTAGTCCTTGATGCCGCACTGCCGCTTCACGCAGGAGAAGCTCAGGTCGCCCAGCTGCCCCAGCACCGCGCCCACGAAGCCCAACAGCACACACCAGCCGATGTGCAGCTGCACCTCCGTACATAGGAAGAAGAATATCCGGAACAGGATCATTCCCACCATGCCGCCCACCAGGCCGCTGACCGCACCCTCCCGTGTCTTCTTCGGGCTGACTCTGGGCGCCAGCTTTGTTTTCCCGAACAGCATACCGCCGAACAGCGCCAGAGAGTCGCTCATAAACGCCGACACCAGCGGGATCAGCACCAGTCCGGCGCCGTATTCCAGCATCCGCAGCCGCACCAGGCAGCCCAGCGCCAGCGGGATCACCAATCCGGACACCGCCATAGCGCTGATATCCGGAAAATCCAGCTCGTCGTCTTTGCCGAAGGCCTGCACCGCCGCGATGAACATCACCACGATCAGCGCCGCCAGCAGCCATACCATGATCGTATGTATGGCGGTACCCGTGAAGTCACCGCCGCTGAAATACACCGTGAACACGGTGAACACCGCCAGCGTGGCCGCCAGCCCCCACCAGTGCGCCGCTTTCTCCGGCGCGGCGGCCGCCATGAACTCATGGCAGCCGATGACGCACAGCGCCGCCACCAGCACCGCTGTGGCCCAATCCGGTGCGAAGCACAGCACGCCGATCAATGCCGGCACGCCGATGATCGCCACCAGTATTCTCTGTTTCATGGTCGTCACCTCACTTTACGCCGCCGAACCGGCGATCCCGCCGCTGATAGTCGATGATCGCTCTGTCCATATCCTGCCGGGTAAAATCCGGCCACAGCGTGTCGCAGAAATAGAATTCGCTGTAGGCACACTGCCACAGCATGAAATTGCTCAGCCGTATCTCGCCGCTGGGGCGGATGATCAGCTCCGGGTCGGGGATACCGGCAGAGTACATATTGGCGGAGAGGTTCTCCTCCGTCCAGTCCACCCCCTGCTCCGCGCACAGCCGCGCCGCCCGCAGTATCTCCGCCCTGCCGCCGTAATTCAGACACACATTGGCCTGGAACCCCGCATAGCGGCCGGAGATGTCGTCCGTCTCATGTGCCAGCGCCTGCAGCTCCGGGGACAGTGCGCTGAGATCGCCGAAGAACCGCAGGCGGATGTGCTCCTTTTCCATGGTGTCGATAGCTTCCCGCAGATACTGCTCCAGCAGGCCCATGATGGTATTCACCTCATCGGCGGGCCGCTTCCAGTTCTCTGTGGAAAAGGCGTATACCGTCAGGTATTCCACGCCCAGTTTCTTGCAGTAGGTGGCGATGTCGCGGAACACCTCCGCCCCCGCCTTGTGCCCCGCCGTGCGGGGCAGGCCGCGTTTTTTCGCCCAGCGGCCGTTGCCGTCCATAATAACAGCGATATGGCGGGGAAGGCGGCTCCTGTCCACCTCCCCCGCCGTATGGGGCGTTTTCTTCGTAAACAGTCCCATTAAACAGACATCAATTCCTTTTCCTTGTTGTCCAGGATCTTGTCGATCTCCTTGCAGCTGTCGTCGGTCAGCTTCTGCAGGTCCTTCTCGGCGATCTTCAGCTCGTCCTCGGTGATCTCGGATGCCTTCTGCTGCTTCTTGAAGTTATCCATCGCATCCCGGCGGATATTCCGCACAGCCACCTTGCCGTTCTCGGCGTACTTGTGGATCTGCTTGACCAGCTCCTTGCGGCGCTCCTCGGTCAGCTGGGGGAAAGCCAGACGAATGCACTTACCGTCGTTCTGGGGGTTGATGCCCAAGTCGGACTCCTGAATGGCCTTTTCAATACCCTTCAGAATGCTGGCATCCCAAGGGGTAATGACCAGCGTCCGCGGGTCAGGAGAGCCGATAGAGCCGATCTGCTGGATGGGCGTGGGGGTACCGTAATAGTCCACACTGATGCGGTTGAGCACGGAAGCGTTGGCGCGGCCGGCACGCACGGTGTCGAAGTCGCTCATCACGGATTCAATGCTCTTCTTCATTTTTTCCTCGTAAACCTTGTACTCGTCCTTCAACATGGGGTCAGTCCTCCTTCACGATCGTTCCGATTTTTTCGCCGCGCAGGGCGCGGATGATATTCTCCGGGTCTTTCAGGGCAAACACCAGCACCGGGATATGGTTATCCATGGACAGGCTGGTGGCGGTAGAGTCCATCACAGCCAGGTGCCGCTTGAGCACCTCGTCGTAGGTGATGCTGTCAAACTTCACCGCATCGGCATTCTTGGCCGGGTCGCTGTCGTACACGCCGTCGATATTCTTGGCCAGCAGGATGACGTCCGCGTCGATCTCCGCCGCCCGCAGCACCGCCGCGGTATCCGTGGAGAAGAACGGGCAGCCGATGCCGCAGCCAAAAATGACCACTCTCCCCTTTTCCAGGTGCCGAATGGCCCTGGCGCGGATATACGGCTCCGCCACGGCCCGGATCTCCAGCGCCGTCTGCACACGCACGTCCACACCCTTCTGCTCCAGCACGTCCGCCATGGCCATGCAGTTCATGGCCGTGGCCAGCATACCCATGTGATCGGCCCGGGTGCGCTCGATGTGTCCCTCGCCGTCCTTCACGCCGCGCCAGAAATTGCCGCCGCCGATGACGATACCCACCTGCACGCCCATGTCCACACACTGCTTGATAACGTCCGCCACCCGGCCCATGACCTGAAAGTCCAGACCGAAGTGCTTATCGCCGGCCAGCGCTTCGCCGCTGATCTTCAGCAGCACCCGCTTGAATACTGGTTGCTCCATCGCCGTTCCTCCCTAATTTTCTATCAGGTATTTTACCTTATTTCTCCCGTTTTGCATAGGGGGAAAATCGAAAATTTTTCTGAATTCTTTTTTGCAGATCCCGCGTGCCCTGCGCCTGCGGCGCAGGATGCAAAAACGAAAAGCTTTGTTTTTTTCCACCGGCGGTGTATAATAGGGAAAACACTTTTCCGGAGGCTGATTTTCATGGAACTTCTGCACGTGCTGGGCAATACATATGCGGCCGTCGCCGCCACCGCTCTACTGCCCGTTTATAAGCTCAATGACCGGGATGTGGTGCTCATCGACACCGGCTACGCCAAGCTGGACAGAGCCGGCCTGACCGCGCTCATCGACGGCAGCGGCTGGCGTCTGCGCGCCATTCTCTGCTCTCACGCCCACTTCGACCACACCGGCAACGTCCGGTATTTGCAGGAGCGATACGGCGCAAAAGCCGCCATCTCCCTGATCGAAGCCGGTATCTCTGTGAACCCGGACAGCTACCGCGCCAACTACGTGGCCCTGACCTACGGCAAAAGCCGTGAGCTGTTTCTGGAGGAGTGCTTCACCGCAGATCGGGTCATCTTCCCCCAGGAGGACCACATCGATGTAGACGGCGCCCGGTTCGGCGTACTGTCTCTCCCCGGCCATTCGGCAGGCCAGCTGGGCTTTGTCACGCCGGACGGCGCGGCCTATCTGGGCGACTGCCTCATCGATCAGGCCCTGATCGACGGCGCCAAGCTGCCCACCAGTATGTTCGTCGCCAGGGATCTGGAGAGCAAGGAGTCCCTCCGCGCCACGGACTACCCCGCCTATATCATCGCCCACAAGCAGGTCGTCACCGACCGCGCGGAGCTGTCTGCCCTCATCGACAGCAACATCGCCTTCATCCACCGCAAGGAGCGGGAGCTTCTGGACGACCTCACCGACGGCATGACGTTCTCCGACTGGATATACGCCTTCTGCCAGCGGGAGAACATCCGCACCCGGCAGGAGCTGAAATTCAGCATCGTGGAGCGGAACTTCACCAACTTCACCGACTGGCTCACCGACACCGGCAAGGTACGCGTAGAGCGCGACTTCTGCGCCAAGAGGTATTACCACGGCTGAGATACCGTGTACGCATGGAAAAGCCACCCCATCGGGGTGGCTTTTCTGCTGTATTTATCCCTCAAAGGGCACGCCGAATATCTGCCAGAACTGCCGGTTCTCGCTGTCGGACACTATGGCGGAGTTCCACGAGCCGAACGTAAAGCTGGCGCAGCTGTCCGTCCCCTTCAGCACCGACACTGTCCGCCCGTCGTCGAACGTCACCGTCAGCTTGGCGGTGAACCAGCAGGCGGCTCCGCCGCCGTAGTCTCTGGTGTTGGTGAGCATCTTCTGCAGGGCGGGCAGGTCGGCCTTGGCGGCGGTGTACGTCTCGCCGCCGTAGAACTCCAGCTTGGCGGAAGTCATATTGCCCCGGAAATCCTCCGGCGTCACGAAGGTATAGCCGCACTGCTCCGTCAGTATTTTCAGCACCGTGGGCGGCACGGGGTAATCGGCAGTGCCCCAATAGCGGACATCGTCCTCGCCGCTGCGGTGCAGGGTGGCGCAGACCTGATGCCACTCCGGCTGCACCAGTCCCTTCTCCGACTGGATGGCCTGCACCTGCTCCTCCGTCAGCGGCACGACCTGCTTGGCGGAACCTCCCGTCTCCCACGTGATCTGATAGACCTCCAGCTCCGCCGTTTCCGCCGCGCTCCGGTACTGGAACCGTACAGCGTACTGTCCATCCATGCCCAGGCCCACGAACTGCTCCGTCAGCTCTACCACATCTCCGTTGTGGAGCGCCACGTTCTCCTCATTGTACCGTCCGTAGAGGGTGAAGCCCTCACCCTTTATCACGGACAGCTGCGCGCCGCTGCCCACCTCATACACCGGGATGTCCTCGCTGTAATTCTCGTCGTACTTCACCGTGCGGTACACCACGGAATAGACCTCCGTCACGGCAATGCTCAGCTGATCCTTCTCGTAGCTGACGGTCACCGGCAGCCCGCCGGTCAGTTGGGACGTTATGTACCGGGAAATATCCCGCAGCAGCGCCTCCGCCGCGTCGCCGTTCCCACGGGGGTCGGCCTGCCCGGACAGAGTCCAGATATACCTCCGCACCTGCTGCGGCAGCTGGCTATACCGCTGCGCCAGCACGTCCATGGCGCCCTCGGCATACGCCCCGTCCGCGTTCAGATAGTAGGCGCACAGATAGCTCAGGGGAACGGTCTCCCAGTCCGGCAGCTGCGCCGCGTCATACACAATACCGTAATCCTCCGCCTTTGCACTGACCACGCCGTCCTCGCCCAGTATGGGCCACGGGGTGATCTTCGTGAAGTCCGGCAGGGCGTCGCCGGGATAGTAGACGATGGAGCCGTCCTCCAAACGCGCCTGTAAAACATCCATCAGCGCTTGCAGACCCGCCGCGCTCTCCCGCACGGCGTTGTAGTCCGCCGCCACATAGTCCCCGGCGTACACCGTGCCGGACACAGGGGTCTCCCCTTCCGCACCGATGTCCTCCCACCGCAGCCACTCCGCGTTGTCGATGAGTGCCAGCGCGATATAGCCCCGCTGCGCCATCTGCCGGTTCCACTCCGCGCTGCGCTGCGGCAGCGCGCCTGTAAAGGCGTAGCGCACCACCACGCCGTAGGGCTCGCTGGCCGTTTCGACCTCAAAGGAGTAGGTATACGCCTGACCATCGCCGGCAGCGCCGGCCGCCCGGAAGCCCAGCGCGTCCAGTATGCCGCTGACGGCGGCATTGTCGCCGATATACTCCGTCCGCAGGGCGTACAGCGTCTCCGCGTCCGGCACTCCGGCGTCGTTTTCGGCGGGCTTCGTCAGCAGGCACACGCCGATGATGGCCGCCGCAACGACCAGCAGGATGACAGCCCAGAGGGCGGGCTTCTTATAGTTGAGCACGTTCTTCACCCTTTCTTTCACAGCTACTTCGCCAAAGGCCAGCGGGCACACCGCCGCCATTTTCGGCTGGGCGGCACAGGCCACCAGCGCCCGGGAATAGGCGGCCCGCTGGGCGGGCGTGGCGTTTTTCAACACCATTTCATCACAGGCGCGCTCCATGTCGCGGCCCAGCAGGACATACGCCGCCCAGAGGACCGGGTTGAACCAGTTGACCGCCAGCAGCAGAAATGCCAACGGTTTCCACACATGGTCCCAGCGGCGGATATGGCACCTTTCGTGGGCGAGCACCTGAGGAAAGTCCTGCTCCGACACGGTTTCCGGCACATAAATGCGGGGCGCGAGCACGCCCAGCACGAAAGGCGTAGACCAGTCGGTGCAGCGATAGACATTGTCCTGTATGCGGGGGGCGGCGCGGAGCCGCCAGCGCATACGCAGCAGGCTGAGGGCCATGTACAGCGCCATGCAGCCCACGCCCGTCAGCCAGATGGCGGGCAGCTGATCCAGCAGCGCAAAGCCTTGTGCCGCAGCGGGTCCTGCCATTTCCAGGCGCTGCTCCGGCGGGGCGGAAACATAGACCTTTTCCTGCTGGCGAAGCTCCTGATAGGCCTGGATGGGCGGGCTTTCGGGCTGCTGGAGACTGACGGGGCTCTCTACTGTCAATCGGGCTGGAAGCAGCAGCCGCAGGGCTACCAGCAGCCACAGCATACACACGGCCCGGCGGGGCGCACGGCGCAGCAGCGGCCGCACCGCCATCACCGCCAGCGCGATGAGGCCCGCCTGCCAGGAAATTTCCAATACGGAGGTAAACAGGCTATTCATTTTCTTCTCCTTTATGGCACAGGGCATAACACTGTATGCCGCAGCGCGGTTCAGTTACGTCCGGAATTCTTCTGCTCGAAGCGGTCGATCATGGCGTGGAGCACATCGGCATCCTCTTTGGAAAGTTTTGAATTTCCCATGAAAGCCGTCAGAAATGCTGGCAAACTGCCGTGGAAGTTGTGGGCTATAAAGGCGCGGCTCTCCGCGCGCTGCACGTCCTCCCGCCGCACCAGCGCGGTGACGACGGCGTTCTCCGTGTGCACCACGCCGCGCTCGGCGAGACGCTTGATCACAGTGTAGGTGGTGGATTTTTTCCAGCCCAGCTCCTCGGCACAGAGGCGGACCAGCTCGCTGCTCTTTATAGGCTCATGGGACCAGAGTATCTCGCAGAAGCGCAGTTCGCTGTCAAAAATTTTCGGTGTTTCCACAGGGTTTTCCTCCTTGGTCGAATGTAGTAGACCCGTTTTTAGTCTAACGCGTTAGACCCGTCCTGTCAAGTATTTTTTTCTTGCTTTTTGTGTTACTTTTACTTTACTTTTCTTGTACGCTTATGATACCTTAGTGCAGAGGATGTTGCAGGGCCATGCAAGCTATGTGTCAGGCACAGCAAAAACAGGTACGGAAGGGGCGCATCATGGATATCGTGTATGAGGATAAGCGGATCGTGGTGGCGGTAAAGCCCGCGGGCGTGATCTCCACTGACGTGCGGAACGGTATGCCGGAGCTGCTGCGGCAGACGCTGCACACCGCGTGCATACGGACGGTACACCGGCTGGACGCGCCGGTAGCAGGGCTGATGGTGTTCGCACGGAGCGCCTACGCCGCCGGGGAACTGTCACGGCAGATACGGGAGGGGGAATTCGAGAAAACGTATCTGGCGGTGGTGCGGGGAATGCCGAAGGCGGACGAGGGAGAGCTGACGGACCTGCTGGGCCGGGACAAGGCGCGGCGGATGACCTATGTGGCCGAGGGGCCGGGAAAGGATGTGCGGGAGGCGCGGCTGCGGTACCGGGTGCTGGACCGGCGGGCGGGATGCGCGCTGGTGCGGGTCCGACTGCTGACGGGGCGAACGCACCAGATCCGGGTGCAGTTCGCGTCACGAGGGATGCCGCTGGTGGGCGACCGGCGGTACGGGGACGCGGCGGACGCAGACACCCCCATCGCGCTGTGGTCGGCAGGCGTGGCGTTCCGGCACCCGGAGACGGGAAAGGCCATGGCGTTTGAGCTGGCGCCGCCGCAGGAGCCGCCGTGGAGCTGGTTTCAGGCATAAAAAAATGAGCACCCCTCCGGGTGCTCATTTTTTATGTGCTCAGAATTTCTTTCTGCCGGTGTAGGCCAGGCCGGTGAGGGACAGGAGGGACAGGGCGGCGTAGAGGGCTACGCCGGGGTCGGCGGTCTTGGGAGAACCCTTGGCATCGTCGGCCTTAGTATCGGTGGTAGGGTAGTAGTAATAGCCGCCGGAGGAGGCCGGGGTCCGCACGGCATACAGCGTCAGCGGCTCTTTTATTTCGGTGTTAAAATCCCACGCTTCGGAAACGCCCTCTTTCGTCCAGTACATAAATTCCCGGCCATTTACTGTGGTGGGAGTTTCCGGCTCCTCAACTGCATTAGGCTGTAAAACAAGCTTTAGGGTCCTTGTATTGGCGACCTCGTCAATGAAATTGACGGTGTTGTAGTCCACACAAATGCCGCTGGTGCCTATTTCCACTTTGATATGTCCGTCAAGCACATTCGCACCTTGCACGACAGTATCCACTTTTCCCAATTTGTCCTCTGTCATCCCCGAATTCCACCAGAATTTTATACGCACATTTCCCTCAATGGTACCGCCGGTAACGGACAGTCTGGCACTTGTCTGGAGCGTTTCCTCTATGAAAATGTCCTCCTTGGTATTTCTCGTGTTATTCCCTCCGATATACGCCGCTTCAGACATCTTCATCCACCCGGTGGACATATATACGCCCTGTTCATAGCATCCCGTAATACGGCCGCCGGTCATTTTGAAGGTCCCCACATTATTACGTACGCCGACAGTTTCTCCGGTGATCGTGCCGCCGGACATTTCAAAGATCGCCCCATCGATAAAGACACTGCCGCGACTGCTGTTTCCGGTAAGCGTGCCGCCCTCCAGCTTCAGCGTTGTACCATTCTCCAGGAATACGGCTCCCCCAACATTGTAAATTCCCGTCATGTTCATTCCCTCTCCGCCGGTGATGACACCGCCGGCAGGCAAACGCCCATAGGATCCTGTATGCGGATTTTGGGGACGGCTGTCCGTGATGGTCAGGGTCGCACGGTCACTCACCTTGAGCACACTGACGTCGCCGGTCATCTTGAGCACATGGCCGTTCAGGTCGAGGGTCACATCTCTCGTTACTACCAATGTCTCGCTGATCTCGATATCCTCTGTCAGCTGGACAGTTCCGCCGTTGGATATGGCAGATTTCAGCCTGGTTGCGGCGTTGTCAGGCGGCGATGCCGCACCGGCGGTGGACACCAGGGGATTTGTTACATCCCCCGATGTAACAAAAGCTGCCCATATGGGCAGCGCGCATACCAATACCAGGGTCATCAGGATGGGGAGCAGTCGTCTCTTCATGGCGGTTCCTCCTTCTATGGCTCACATATTTCTCTCCCGGGCCTGTGTGCCGCAAATTTTCTTGTTGGGAAAGTTTTGCGGCGCGCAGGCTCTGTTGTACGACCATCTTACCAGAAAGTGTCGCGAAAGGCAACGGGAATATCCAGATATTGGCATAACAAATCGGTGTGGGAGGTATTAGAGGAAGTTATGGTGGGTATTTTTTGGCTTGTCCGGACATAGGCTTGTCTGAAAGGCGGTGGGGCTTGTGAAATGGCGGCGGGGCGCGGCGGCGGTGTGCGGGGCGTTCGTGCTGTGGCTGGCGGCGGTGTGCGCGGGGAGTCAGGACCTGCGGGCGGCGGCACAGGCGGTACGGGACAGCTCACTGGCGCAGCGGCTGGTGCAGTGGGAGCTGGGGGAGTTGTGGGCGGCGGACTCGCTGCCGCTGCCGGTGCTGACGGTGCTGCGGCAGTCGCCGATGCTGCTGGCGGCGGAGACGCAGGTGACGCAGGCAGAAACGCCCCGGAACGCGGAGGAGACGCCCTCCCCCGCCCCGGCGGAAACACCGGAGGGCCCAACAACGGGGCAGACGGAGAACACCGGCGGGCAGGGGGAATCGAGGCCGCTGTCGGTGGTGGCGGCGGATGAGAACGGGTATACCCGGGTGGGGGACGTGTTCATCAAGAACAGTTCGCGGCAGACGGTGGAGGGCATCGTGTTTGACGGGACGTTTGCGGCGGCGCTGGGCGAGGACGCGCCGCAGGTGCTGATCGTCCACACCCACGGCAGCGAGGCGTACACCATGCCGCCGGGGGAGGAATACGAGGACACGGGGAGCTTTCGGACGGCGGATGCCAGCGTGAGCGTGATACGGGTGGGCGACGAGCTGGCGAGGGTGCTGTCGGGCTACGGGATATCGGTGCTGCACGACCGGGCGCTGTATGACGACCCGGAGTACAACGGGGCGTACTACCGGGCGGAGGACGCCATCGAGGCGTATATGGAGAAGTACCCCAGCATCGGGTTCATTCTGGATGTGCACCGGGACGCGCTGGAGGACAAGGCCGGGCACCAGTACAAGGTGGTAACGCGGGAGGACCCGGACTGCGCGCAGGTGAGCCTGGTGATGGGCAGCAGCTGGGAGGGCTGGCAGGAGAACCTGAAATTCGCCGTGGCGGTGCAGCAGCACCTGACGGAGCGCTATCCCACGCTGATGCGGCCGCTGACGCTGCGGAATTCGGACTACAATGAGTACTTCACACCCGGTAGCCTGCTGGTGGAGATCGGCGCGGCGGGGAACTCGCTGGAGGAGGCGCTGAAGGCCGTGCGGGTGTTCGGAGAGGGCTTTGCGGAGGTAGTGACGGGAAAATAGGGTTGCAATCCGGGCGTCGGTAGGGTATAATATGGAAACCTTATCAAAAAAAACGATTCCGGAGGGTATAGACTATGAAACGGAACCGCGGCTTTACATTGATGGAAATGCTGATCGTGGTGGCGATCATCGCTGTGCTGGCGGCTATTGCCATCCCTGTGTTCAACGGCAGTCTGCACAAGGCCAAGGTGGCCGCCGACATGGCCAACGTGCGGGCGTATTACGCGGAGCTGCAGATCGACTACCTGACCACGGGGGAGTTTCGGGAGGATGTTGGGACCCAAGTAGGTGATATGCGGACCGAGATCAATTTCCTGGACGGTACGACGGTCAACTTGCAGGACGGACACCTAACGGTGATACTGGACCGCGATTGGTATGGTACGAAAGAACCTATAGGATACCAGCTGTACTATATGTGCAACAAGGGCGACCACACACTGCTGCTGAAATAATGATGAAAAAAGAGACCGCGGGGCGGTCTCTTTTTTGCGTTCTCAGCGGTTTTTCTTGGCCAGCTCCATGAGTTCCGGGTACTTGGACTTGATGTAGCTGTAGCTGCCCCGACCGTGGGGCAGCAGGCAGTCGGAGCAGTCCTTGACGCCGTTTTCCAGGTACCTGAAGTTGCCGCCGCACTTGCTGCCCAGGGTGTACAGCGGGCAGTAGCAGAACAGGCAGTTGAAGTCCTCCGGGTGGCCGGTCTTGTGGCAGGGGAAGAACTCGCAGGCGGTGTGCTGGGTGAAGGAGTAGGCGCACTCCTCGGGCTTTTTGGTGTAGATATCGTCCATGTCAGTCCTCCACGGTGACCAGGCCGTCGTCACCCACGGTGACGGTCATGCCGGTCTGCACATATTGCAGGAACTCATCGCCCAGGGAGTCCACCACGGGCATTTTGCTGTCGGTCCAGACATCGCCCAGAATGGCGCCGGAGGCGGCCAGGGAGTCGATGGGCAGGGAGAAGAGCATACAGGCGGGCTGCTTGCCGTGGGAGCACACCGTGAAGAGCACCATGCCGCCGGTGGTGGAGCCGATGGTCTGGGGCAGGCAGAGGGCCTTGCCGATCATGGGCTTTTTGTAGATGTCGGGGTTATTCTGGTCGCCGCACTTGACCTGCTTGTCGCCGAACATCATGGCCATCTGGTAGCTGGCCAGGGTGTTGAAGCCGCCATGGCTGACCAGCGCTTCGGCGGTGCAGGTGCCGGGGACCACCACGCGGCCCTTGAACTGCTGCATATCAGCGTCCCTCCTTTCCGGTGAGGATGTCCAGTATCTCCGCGTCGGTATAGTACCGGGCGCTGGTGTAGGTGCGGAGCTTATTGGAGTTGGTGATGACCGCCTTCTTCTTGCAGAGGGGGTTGTTCATGTACATCAGCGGGCAGATGTAGCTGAGGATCACGCCCATGCTTTGCAGCTTGTAGCCCTCCACGGTGTCCTTGAAGGCGTCCAGCACCGCCGGGGCGGCGGTGAACACGGTGGGAACGGCCACCTGCAGGCGGTTCTGCGCCCGCAGGGCATCGGTGAGCTTCTCCGTCCAGTCCTTCAGCTGCTCCAGCGTCAGGTGAGGGCAGCCCACGAAGCACAGCTGCGGCGCGGCGGCAGGGTCCTTCCAGATGACGGGATAGCTGCGCTTCACGCGCTCCAGCTCGGCGTCATCGATGACGTAGGTCCGATAGCCCTCCCGCAGCAGGGCCTCGCCCTGCTGTTTTGCCTCGGGGGTCAGGTGCTCCACATGGTACAGGCCCACGGCGCCGTTGGAGGCGGTGGCCGCGCCGAAGTCCTTGAGGTAGGCGCGGTTCTCGTCGTTCAGCTCCGTGCCCAGCCACTCGTCCAGTCCCCGGACGTAGGGCACGTCCTCCATGACCTTCATGCCGATGGCGGAGCCGAGAAGCTGGGCCTCGGGCCGGCGGGTGCATTTGACCTCCACCAGCCAATGGGCCTTGCGGCCCTCGTCGGTGAGCAGGCCGAACTCCGGCACGAAGCCGGCGATGCTGCCCATGAGCTCCAGCATACCGCTGTTGCGGTTGCAGCGGGCGCCCAGGACGGAGTTGGCGTAGACCACGGCGGAGGACTCCGCCCAGCTGAGGATATCTCCCTGTTTGGGGGTGTTGCCCACCTGATCCAGATAGCAGGTACAGGTATAGGCGTTATCGGCGGTGATGCCCAGCTTTTTCAGCTGCTGCTCATACCGGTCCTGCTGGGTGTACATGATCTTGCGGAAGACGATGTCCTCCAACAGACTGGTGGGGACGTGCTTATCCAGGGGCAGGGGGTCAGCAGTGAATTTCTGACCGCTGGTAAGGCCGGACTCGATAAGACGGTCGTACAGATCGTAGACCGGCTTCATCACCGCCAGGCCGAAGGAGATGACGGTGTGGCCGTACTGTCCGGTGACCGGCACCATCCGCTGTGCGCCGAAGGTATCGCCGTACATGACCAGCGTCTTGACCACCTTGGCCATGGTCTCGCCCTGGGCGCCGTCCAGCAGGGCCTGCTGCTGGGGTGTCAACTGCATAAAACCACTTCCTTTGTTTCAGAATGGTGCTGCGCTGGCTCTATTGTACCAGTCCGCCGCGGGAAAGTCAACTTGACGAAGGGGACGCGGTGGGGTATACTGCGGGAGAAAGGACGGTGGCGATATGCGGAGTGTGCTGCTGTGGAAGGATATGGAGCAGGTGGCGGAACGGATGGACGCCGCCGTATTTCAATATGTGGGTGAATTGCAGACGGAGAGCTTTGAGGCCTTTGCCGACTTCGACCTGCTGGCCTTTGACTGGTACGATGTGCGGAAGGCGGGAAAAAGCGGCAAGGTGCTGGTATACATTGACCGGGAGGACCTGTTTTTCTTCTGCCGGAACGAGGCGGCACAGCAGTATGTGCAGGGTGCGGTGGACACGCTGACCGCAGGCGGACCGCTGAATGACCAGCAGCTGCTGTACCGGTTTTTTGCGGGGCTGTTCAAGGGCGACATGGCGTATCTGGAAAAGCTGGAGGCCCAGATCAACGGCGGCGAGAGCGCCATACTGGAGGGCAAGGCCAAGGACGACGCGCCCCGGCGCATCGCCGCGTGGCGGCGGGAGCTGCTGCACCTGAAGCGGTACTATGAGCAGCTGGACGCCATCTTCGATGAGATGTGCGACAACGATAACGGGCTGATCGAGGCGGACATTCTGGCGCGGCTGGAGGTGCTGGGGCGGCGGACGGGCCGGTATCTGCAAAAGGTATGCGCGCTGCAGGAGCTGGTGGCCCAGCTGCGGGAGGCCTATCAGAGCCAGCTGGCCATCCAGCAGAACGACCTGATGCGGGTATTCACCATTGTGACGGTGCTGTTCCTGCCGCTGACGCTGATCACCGGCTGGTTCGGCATGAACTTCGTAAATATGCCGGAGCTGCAGTCGGAGTGGGGCTATCCCGTGATCATCGCCGCCAGCATACTGCTGGTGGCAGGACTGCTGTGGTTCTTCAGGCACAAGAAATGGCTGTAAAAAAAGCACCCCTCAGGCCGCCTGGCCTGAGGGGTGCTTTTCATCTGTATACCACCGCTGCGGCGGAGAGGGCGGCCAGCAGCGGCAGCAGCGTCTGCCCGCGCTGCCGCAGACGGCGGCGCAGGAGGTGCAAAGCGTTCAAGCTGCCAGGGTCTTGCCCATGGCGCGCAGGGCATCCAGGGCGGTGTCATCCGGGGCCTCGCAGCAGATCACGCTGTCGCAGACCAGGTTCACGCCGGCATCGGCGCAGTCCTTTTCCCAGGAGCGCATCCACTCGCCGTCGCCCCAGCCGTAGGAGCCGAACAGGGCCACGGCCTTACCGCCCAGGCAGTTCTTGCAGGCGTCGAACATGGGCTGGAACTCCATCTCCTCCAGCACCTCGCTGCCCATGGCCGGGCAGCCGAAGGCAATGGCGGCATAGCCGTTCAGCTCGGCGGTGTTCACCTGGTCCACCGTCAGCAGCTTGGCATCCGCGCCGGCGGCGGTCATGCCCTCCAGCACGGCATTGGCCATGGCCTCGGTGTTGCCGGTGCCGCTCCAATAGATCACAGCAGTCTTTTTCATTGTCGTTTCTCCTTTCGATCGTTACCCCGCCACAGCCAGCTGATCGATCGTCGCGCCGGCCTGCCAGAGCTTGCAGTATGTGTCCGTGCAGCGCTTGAACCGGGTGAAGAGCCGCCGGGCCCGGGCCTCGTCGCTGTACACCTTCCACAGCCCCGCGCACTTGTAGCTGCGGGCACGGTTATCCACGAAGCCCTTGACGTCCTCAGGAGGGTAGCTGAGGAAGAGGCCGATCTCGTGGGGGAAGTCCGCACCCTGACGGAAGCGGCGGATCAGCGTGGCCACACAGCGGCCGCAGCTGCCGCCGTCATAGCCGGCCTCCGCCAGCAGGCGGCGGGCCAGATCGTCGCTGAGATCGCGGCGGAGAGTGGCGGGGCGGTAGAGGTACAGCAGGGCGCTGCCCTCGGTAAAGCGGAGGGGCAGCAGGCACAGGCCCTTGGGCGAGAGGCGGCGGTTCAGCTGCCGCACCTCGTCCAGCAGCGCATCCCGGTCCGTGCAGGGACAGGGAAAGAGACTGCCGGTCTTGATACCGGCCAGGGTGGGGGCGCACTGGCGCACGACCATCTCTTCGGACATAGGGGTTCCTCCTTAACCGGCGTGTTTTTCCAGAATGCTCCGCAGGGCGGACAGAGAGCTGGTATGGCAGCGCTCGATACGGGTCGGCGTGCCCTTCAGCTCGCTGAGGGCGCTCTGCACCAGCTTGTGGGACATGGTGGAGGTGAAGAAGATCATCAGGTCCGGACTGCCCAGCTTGTTTTTCAGGCCGCCGGAGGGTTTGGTGAACACCTTGGCGGAGCATTTGTAGGACTGACACAGGTCCTTGTAACGACGCTCCATGCACTCGTTGCCGCCTAAGATCACGACGCTCATATCGCACTTCCTTTCTGTTCCGTGCCGCCGAATATTGCTCGACGGTATTTTTGCTCGTTTCTTCCGGATGATACGCGGTTAGCTTCTTCTAACTTTGGTTAGAGTGATTTAACTATCGGTTTTCAAAAAAGCGCCGGGGGAGGGCGCTTCTTTGACGGGTCACTTTCTGTGGAAGGAAAAGAGACCCTTTTTCTCGTAGGGATGGGCGTCCATCGCTGTGACCGTGTAGCCGGTGGCGGCGATGGCGTCACGCAGCGCCTGCTGGTCCAGGGGCTGCTCCGAGAGGATCACCGTCTCGCCCTTGGTGTGGGAGGACGTGACCTTCTGGACGGAGAACTTGTTTCGGACGGTGTCGTTGATGTGGCTTTCGCACATACCGCAGGCCATGCCGTCCACCTTCAGGATGGTTTCTGTCATGGTGACATCTCCTTTTAGACGCGGGGGGAGGCACTGACGATGCCTCCCCCCTGCTCTATTCAGTGCTTGCAGCTCTGGCTGTGGCACTGGCCGTGCATGGCGCAGTGGGCGCAGCCGGCACCGCAGGAGGACTTTCCCGCCTTCTTCTGGCGCAGCAGGTAGCGGATGATGAGGATCACAACGACAAGTAAGGCGGCACTGATGAGGATGGTGCCCAGGTTTGCTGACAGCCATTGCAGCATGGAAGTTCACTCCTTTCTATGGGGTAAGAGGGTAATTACGGGGACAGTTTACTTAACGGACAGCTTGGTGGCTTCCTTGTAGGGCTTGCACAGCATATAGATGATGCCGGCCAGCAGGAGCACCGCCACGATGACGCCCAGGATGTTGGCGTTGCCGGTGAACAGAGCGCCGAACTGGTTGATCATCAGCGCGATCACATAGGCGAACACGCACTGATAGCCGATGGCGAACCAGGTCCACTTGCGGCTGTTCATCTCGCGCTTGATGGCGCCAATGGCAGCGAAGCAGGGGGCGCACAGCAGGTTGAACACCAGGAAGCTGTAAGCGGTGATACCGGTGAAAGCCGCGGCCATAGCGTCGTAGACGCTGCCGTCGCCGCCGCCGTACAGGACGCCCAGGGTGCCCACGATGTTCTCCTTGGCCACCAGGCCGGTGATGGAGGCGACGACCGCCTGCCAGTTGCCCCAGCCAAGGGGTGCGAAGATCCAGTCGATGGCGCCGCCGATGGCCGCCAGGATGGAGCAGTCGATCTGCTCATCGGACAGCATCTGGAAGGTGCCGTCCACCCAGCCGAAGTAGCTGGTGAACCACACGAAGATGGTGGACAGCAGGATGATGGTGCCGGCCTTCTTGATGAAGGACCAGCCGCGCTCCCACATGGAGCGGAGGACGTTGCCCAGCGTGGGCCAGTGGTAGGCGGGCAGCTCCATGACGAAGGGAGCGGGGTCACCGGCGAACATCTTGGTCTTCTTCAGCATGATGCCGGAGATGACGATGGCGGCCATACCGATGAAGTAAGCGGAGGTGGACACCCATGCGCTGCCGCCGAAAATGGCGCCGGCGATCATGGCGATGAAGGGCACCTTGGCGCCGCAGGGGATGAACGTGGTGGTCATGATGGTCATGCGGCGGTCGCGCTCGTTCTCGATGGTACGGGAGGCCATAACGCCGGGGATACCGCAGCCGGTACCGATCAGCATGGGGATGAAGGACTTACCGGACAGGCCGAACTTGCGGAAGATACGATCCAGAACGAAGGCGATACGGGCCATGTAGCCGCAGGCCTCCAGGAACGCCAGCAGCAGGAACAGCACCAGCATCTGGGGCACGAAGCCCAGCACCGCGCCGACACCGGCGACGATACCGTCAAGGATCAGGCCGGACAGCCAGTCGGCAGCACCGGCGGACTCCAACGCGTTGCCCACCAGCACAGGAACACCGGGCACCCACACGCCGTAGTCGGCGGGGTCAGGCTCGTCGCCGATCTCGTCCAGCGTGGCCTTGGCTTTCTCATAGTCGGCCAGCGTCGCCGTCTCGGTGGTAACGGCCAGCGTCTCCTCGTCCTCCACGTCGTAGGTGAAGGTGCCGTCGGCGGCCAAGGCGCCGTTCTCCTCGATGTAGGCCTCGTAGCCGTCCACGATCAGGGACGCGTTTCCATACGCCTCGGACACCTCGTTGTACTCACCGGAGCCGATGCCGAACAGGTGCCAGCCGTCGCCGAACAGGCCGTCGTTTGCCCAGTCGGTAGCGGCGGAGCCAACGGTGACCATGGAGATGTAGTACACAAGGAACATCACCGCGGCGAAGATGGGCAGACCCAGCCAGCGGTTGGTCACGATGCGGTCGATCTTATCGGAAGCGGACAGCTGACCGGCGTTCTTTTTCTTGTAGCAGGCCTTGATGATCTCGGCGATGTACACATAGCGCTCGTTGGTGATGATGCTCTCGGCGTCGTCGTCCAGCTCCTTCTCGGCGGCCTTGATGTCCTCCTCGATGTGGGCCATGACGGTCGGGTCGATCTTCAGCTGATCCAGCACCTTGTCATCGCGCTCGAAGATCTTGATGGCGTACCAGCGCTGCTGCTCCTCGGGCAGGTTATGTACGGCGGCCTCCTCGATGTGGGCGATGGCGTGCTCCACGGGGCCGGAGAAGGTGTGCATGGGAACGGTCTTGGTGGACTTGGCGGCCTGCACAGCGGCCTCGGCGGCCTCCATAATGCCCTCGCCCTTCAGGGCGGAGATCTCCACGATCTTGCAGCCCAGCTCGCGGCTCAGCTCCTCCACGTTGATCTTATCGCCGTTCTTGCGGACCACGTCCATCATGTTGATGGCGATGACAACGGGGATGCCCAGCTCGGTCAGCTGGGTGGTCAGGTACAGGTTACGCTCCAGGTTCGTACCGTCGATGATGTTCAGGATGGCGTCGGGGCGCTCGGTGATCAGGTAGTTACGGGCGACCACTTCCTCCAGGGTGTAGGGGGACAGGGAGTAGATGCCGGGCAGGTCCATGATGGCCACGTCATCGTGCTTCTTCAGCTTGCCCTCTTTCTTCTCCACCGTAACGCCGGGCCAGTTGCCCACGAACTGGTTGGAGCCGGTCAGCGCGTTGAACAGGGTGGTCTTGCCAGAGTTGGGGTTACCTGCCAACGCGATCTTTATCTGTTTTTCCATAGTGTCTCTCCTTCCGGTTAATCTTGTTGAACCTATATACAGATGAATTTAAATAACGAACGTATTTCCGGCACCGGAACACGGCGCCGCAGGTCATCACTCGACCTCGATCATTTCGGTGTCGGCCTTACGCAGGCTCAGCTCGTAGCCGCGGACAGTGACCTCCATGGGATCGCCCAGAGGGGCAACCTTGCGGACATAGACCTCCACGCCCTTGGTGATGCCCATGTCCATGATACGGCGCTTGACGGGGCCCTCGCCGTGGAGCTTGACGACCTTGACGGTCTCGCCGATCTTGACTTCACGCAATGTTTTCATGCTTCTGCTCTCCTTCTATGTGATATTTTTGTTTCTCAAATGCAATAACCGCTTGGCGCGGCTATCAGACCATGATCTTGCGGGCCATTTCCTCGCTGATGGCCACGCGGGACTCCTTGACCTTCACGATGACGTTGCCGCCCATGGCGGACACCAGCGTGACGGTGCTGCCCGGGGTGAAGCCCAGGTCCTCCAAGTGCTTTTTGACCTCCGGGCTGCCGCCCACCTTGTGGATGAGCTGCTCCGTTCCGGCGTCTGCCAGCATCAAAGGCATCATGTGTATCCCTCCGTTTCACGGTTAGCTTGCGCTAACCCTGTGTCTGAAAAAAGCAGTTCTGAAAGGACTTTCCCGGCCCATGGCGGACCGCGACGGTTAGCCCTCCTTAACCTATGGCACAGTTTAATACCTCAAACCCTCTTTGTCAATAGGGAGAACGAAATTTTTTTACCGCACTTGTAAGTTTGTGAAAATTGTGGTATGCTGTTAAAAGTGTATTGGGGAAAGTTGGTGACACTTTTTATGCAGATACTGCGCGCTTCCGAGGACTATTTAGAGACGATGCTGATGATGCAGCAGCAGCACGGCTACATCCGTTCCATCGACGTAGCCGAGCATCTGGGCGTGACAAAACCCAGCGTGACCTACGCCACCAAACGGCTGCGGGAAAACGGCTATATCACGATGGACAAGGACGGACTCATCACCCTGACGGCCAGCGGTATGGCCATCGCCGAGCGTATGCTGGACCGGCACCACACGCTGACGAAATTCCTGATGGCGTTGGGCATCGACGCCGCTACGGCGGAGACAGATGCCTGCAAGATCGAACACGATATCAGTCAGAAGACCTTTGACGCCATCTGTGCCCACGCAAAGGCGCATTTATGACAAAAAAGGCCACCCTATCGGGTGGTCTTTTTGTATGCCCGCCCGCAGAGGCGGGCATTTTCGCGTTTACGCTTCCAACGGCAGGCGGAGGGTAAAGGTGGTGCCCTCCCCCTCACGGCTGTCCAGCGTGACGGTGCCGTGGTGATAAGCCACGGCGTGCTTGACGATGGACAAGCCCAATCCGGTACCGCCGGAGGCCTTGGAGTGGCTCTTGTCCACGCGGTAGAAGCGCTCGAAGACGCGGCCCTGGTGCTCCGGCGGGATACCGATGCCGGTATCGGCCACCGTGACCACGGCGTCGGGGCCGTCACGGCCCACGGCGACGGCGACGCTGCCGCCGTCCTTATTGTACTTGATGGCGTTGTCGCAGAGGTTGAAGACCGTCTCGGTCAGCAGACGGCGGACGCCAGGGACCGTAACGGCATCGCCGGTGACGGTCATGGTGATCTGGCGCTGCTGTGCGGCGCTCTCCAGCGACTTGACCGTGTCGGTGCAGAGGGAGAGCAGCTCCACCGGCTCGGTGGGCAGGCTGCCGCCCTCGTCCAGCTCAGACAGGCGGAGGATGTCGTTGATCAGCGTCACCAGGCGCTGGGCCTCGCCGCGGATATGGCCCACGAAGCGGGGCACATCGTCAGGCCGGACCATGCCGTTCTCCAGCAGCTCGGCGCTGCCGATGATGCCCTGAAGCGGGGTCTTCAGCTCATGGGAGACGTTGGCGGTGAACTCGCGGCGGTTGCGCTCGGCGTAGGCCTGCTCGGTGACGTCGAAGGTCAGCAGCACCGCGCCCACCACCTCGCCGTCGGCCTGGATACGGGTCATGTCGAACTGGTACTCGCGGCCGTCGCGCTCCATACGGGTCTCGCCGTGGCCGGTGTCCATGGCATCGTGGAGGGCGTGGCTGACGGCGCTGCCGCGCTCCACGGTCAGCAGAGGCTGGCCCACGCAGGCCGCGTCGGTGTGGAACACGGCGCAGGCGGCGGGGTTCATGCTGAGGATGGTGCCGCCGTTGTCCACCAGCACCAGGCCCTCGGTCATGCTGGCGGTGATCTGTTCAAACTCCTCGGACCGGCGGCGCAGAGAACGCAGCTGATCGTCGATCTGACGCCGCTGGTGCTCCAGTCGGCGCAGCAGGGGCGAAAGCTCCTCGTAGGCGTCGTTTTCCAGGGGGTGCTCCAGGTCCAGGGTGTTCAGGGGGCGGGTGATGCGGCGGGACACGCGGCCGGCCAGAATGCCGGAGAGGATCAGGGCCACAGCGATGACCGCCAGGATAGCGGGGAACATACTCAGAAGCAGCACGCCCATGGTGACGCGGCTGGCGGACAGGCGCAGGACCGTGCCGTCCGGCAGCCGGCGGGCGTAGTAGAGGGTCTTTTCCAGCAGAGTGGCGCTGTAACGGCTGGACTCACCGGCGCCGTTGGCCAGGGCCTGACGGATCTCCTCGCGCTGGGCGTGGTTCTCCATAGCCGCAGCGTCAGCCTTCGTATCATAGAGCACCGTGCCGTCGGCGCGGAGCCAGGTGATGCGGTAATTGTCGGAGTGCAGCTTGGACAGATAGGCCTCGCCGTCGCCGGACTCCATGGCCGCAGCGGCGATGGACAGCTCATCCCGGAGCTGCTGCTCCTGGACATGGCCGAAATAGGTGTACAGTGCGCCCATGATAATGACCAGACTGGCCAGCAGCACCGCAAGCCCCACCGCCACGGTGGAGCGAAATATCTTTTTTGTCATATGGTCTCCTCCCAACGGTAGCCCACGCCGCGGACCGTGGTGATGTGTGCGCCGGCCTTGCCCAGCTTCTGGCGCAGGGTACGGATGTGCATATCCACGGTACGGCTCTCGCCGCAGTAATCCACGCCCCAGACCAGCTCCATCAGCCGGTCGCGGGTGTAGGCCGTGCCGGGGTGGCTGAGGAACAGGCGCAGCAGCTCGTATTCCTTGTAGGTCAGGTCGACGCGTTCGCCGCCGGACAGGACGGTGTGGGCACGGGTATCCAGCGACACCTCGCCGCTGCGGAGGATGGAGCTGTCTCCCTCCGGCTGGCAGCGGCGCAGCACCGCCTTGACCCGGGAGACCAGCTCGATGACGCTGAAGGGCTTGGTCAGATAGTCGTCCGCGCCGCCGTCCAGCGCCCGGACGCGGTCATACTCCGCGCCCTTGGCGGTGGCCATAATGACCGGGATGCGGCGCAGGGACGTGGAGGCGCGCATACGGCCCAGCAGCTCCGTGCCGTCGATGCCGGGGAGCATCACGTCCAGCACCACCAGGTCGGGCTTTTCGCTTTGCAGGGCCTGCCAGAAGGCGGCGCCGTCGGTAAAGCCCTCGGCCTCCAGCCCGGCGGATCGCAGGGCGTACAGCTCGATATCGCGGATGCTGGCGTCATCCTCTACACACCAGATCATGTGGGGTCCCTCCTTTTGGCTCAAGTGGCCTCGGTCTTGTGCACGCCGGTGACAGAAAACATCACCCACTCGGCGATGTTGGTGGCGTGGTCGCCGATACGTTCATAATACTTGGCGATCATCAGTAAGTCAAGTGTGGCTTCACCGTCATCCACGTCCTTGGCGATACGGTCGATGAGGTGGGCCTTGATCCGGTCAAAATAGCCGTCCACCTCATCGTCGGCGGCGATGACCTGCTGGGCCAGGTCCACATCCTGCCGGACATAGGCGTCCACGCTCTCGCTGACCATGCGGATGGTGGCCCGGGCCATATCCCGCAGGGTGTCGCCGGCGCTGAGAGGCCGGCCGGCGCGGCAGAGCAGGATCTCGGCTATATCGTCGGCCTGGTCGCCGATACGCTCCATGTCCGTGATCATCTTCAGGGCAGCGGAGATCTGCCGCAGGTCGCCAGCCACCGGCTGCTGCTGGAGCAGGAGCCGCAGGCAGAGGTTCTCGATGTCGCGCTCCTTGCGGTCGATCTCGTGGTCCAGGGGCGCGACCTTCTCCGCCAGGGCGGTATCGCGGTTGGTGAGGGCCTGAGAGGACAGAGCGATGACCTGCTCGCACAGGGCACCCATCTCGATGAGCTCGCGGTGGAGCTGGGCCAGCTGTTTATCGAATTGACTACGCATTATCCAAACCTCCCGGTGATGTAATCCTCGGTGCGCTTTTCGCTGGGCGTGGAGAACATGGTCTCCGTGTCGCCGTACTCCACCAGCTCGCCCAGCAGGAAGAAGGCGGTGCGGTCCGAGATACGCAGTGCCTGCTGCATATTGTGGGTGACGATGACGATGGTGTAATGCTGCTTCAGCTCCACCGCCAGCTCCTCGATACGGGAGGTGGAGATGGGGTCCAGGGCCGAAGTGGGCTCATCCATCAGCAGCACGGTGGGCTCCACCGCCAGGGCACGGGCGATGCACAGACGCTGCTGCTGGCCGCCGGAGAGGCCCAGGGCATTCTTTTTCAGGCGGTCCTTCACCTCGTCCCAGATGGCGGCACGCCGCAGGGACTGCTCCACCAGCTCGTCCAGCTTGGCTTTGTTGCGGATGCCGTGGGTACGGGGGCCGTAGGCCACGTTGTCGTAGATGCTCATGGGGAAGGGATTTGGCTTTTGGAACACCATGCCCACCTCACGGCGCAGCTGGCTGACGTCCACGCCGGGGGCATAAATATCCTGTCCCTTGTAGAGCACCTGGCCCTCCACCTTTACGCCGGGGATCAGGTCGTTCATACGGTCCAGCGTTTTAAGAAATGTGGACTTGCCGCAGCCGGAGGGGCCGATGAGGGCGGTGATGCTGTTCTCCGGCACGGACATGGTGACGTGGTGCAGCGCCTGGGTGGGTCCGTACCACAGGTTCAGATCGTTTACGGTGATGATATCGCTCATAGGCTCCTCCGTTTCTTGAAGTAACGCCCGGTCAGCATAGCCGCCAGGTTGATGAGCAGGGCCAGCGCCATGAGGATGGCGGCGATGGCGAAGGCCACATCGAACTCGCCCTGCTCCTTGGCATAGACATACAGGGCCACGGACAGTGTGGCGCCGGAGCCCTCCAGCGTGGCGCGCAGGCTGTTGTACAGCGTGTGGGCAAAGCCCGCGGTGTACAGCAGGGCTGCCGTCTCGCCCAGGATACGGCCCACGGCCAGAATGCAGCCGGTGAGCACGCCGTCCACACAGCTGGGCAGCACCACCGTGCGGATGGTGCGCCACTTGCCGGCGCCCAGACCGAAGGCGCCCTCGCGGTAGGACTGGGGCACGGTCTTCAGGCTCTCCTGCGTAGTACGCATGATGGTGGGCAGGTTCATGATGACCAGGGTCATGGCGCCGGCGAGAAGAGATTTCTTCATGCCCAGGAACTGACAGAAGAACATCTGGCCTACCAGGCCGTAGATAATGGAGGGGATGCCGGACAGCGTCTCGGCGGCGTACTCGATAACGGCCACTACCCTCTTGTTGGCGGCATACTCCGTCAGGTACACGGCGGCGCAAACGCCCAGGGGCAGCACCACCAGCAGCGTGGTCAGCACCGTGCAGACGGTGGTGATGATATCCGGCAGGATACCGATGGAGCCGTCCAGATAGCTGGGCTTGGTGCTCAGCAGCTGCCAGCTCAGGTTGGGCACGCCCTTGACGAGCACATAGACGATGAGAAACACCGCCAGCGCGCAGGTAACGGCGGTGCAGAGGACCATCAGGCCCCGCATGGTCCCGCCCCAGATACGGCGGCGGGCAGAGAATTGATGTTTGTCCATGGTCACTTCTCCTTACTTCGCTTGAGGAAGAAATTGAGCGCGGCGTTGATGAGCATGATGAACAGGAACAGCACCAGCGCGATGGAAAACAGCGCCTGACGCTGCAGACCTGCCGCCGCGTAGCCCATCTCGCTGGCCACGGCGGTGGTCAGGAACCGCACGCTCTGGAACAGGGAGGGCATATTGGGCACGTTGCCGGAGACCATCATCACGGCCATGGCCTCGCCGATGGCGCGGCCTACGCCCAGCACCACCGCGGCAGCGATGCCGCTGCGGGCAGCGGGGACGGAAACGCGGAACCATGTTTCCGTCTCCGTGGCACCCAGTGCCAAAGAGGTGTCCTCGTACTCACGGGGCACCGCCTCCAGGGCCGTCATGGCCACGTTGATAATGGAGGGCAGGATCATAATGGCCAGCACGATGATGGCCGCCAGCAGGCCGGAGCCGTCGGGAATATGGAAGACCTGACGGATGCCCGGCACCAGCACCAGCATACCCACCAGACCGTAGACCACGGAGGGGATGCCCGCCAGCAGGCTCACCGCGGCGGAGACGGCGGTCTTCAGCTTCGGCGGGGCCATTTTGGCCAGGAACACGGCGGTCATATAGCCCACGGGCACGCCCAGCAGGATCGCGCCCGCAGTACCGTAAATACTGGTAAGGATAAAGGGCAGGATGCCGAACCGGGGCTCCGCCGCGTTGGAATTCCACACGGGGCCAAAGAGGAACTTCACAAGGCCGATCTCACGGATAGCGGGGATGCCGGAGACAACGAGGTAGACGGAGATCAGCAGCACGCAGCCCACCGTCACCAGACCCATCAGCAGAAAGAAGCCATGGATGGCGTTCTCCATAAATCGTTTTGCTTTCATATATGCACCTCAGCAGATACGGGGCAAGGCGGCACCCCGCGCGGGGATGTCGCCTGTGTCCGTGCCTTACCTGTTAACCTGCGACTGCCACAGCGCCGGCCTTGGCGATGATGGAAGCTGCGTCGGAGGAAGTGGCGTAGTCAAAGAACGCCTGGGCCGCGGGAGAGAGGGCCTTGCCGTCCACAGTCACCAGCACGAAGGGACGCTGGACCTTATAGCTGCCGTCCTTGACGGTGGCTTCGCCGGGGGTGACGCCATCCACGTTCAGGGCCTTGACGGTGTCCTTGATGGAGGCCAGAGAGGCGTAGCCGATGGCATCGGGGTTCTGGCTGACGGCGGTGATCACATCACCGGTGGAGGTCAGCTCCTGACGATACTGGCACTTGTCCTTGGTGCCGGTGATGGACTCGAAGCCATCGCGAGTGCCGCTGGCGGCCTCGCGGCCGATGAGGACCACCTCGGCGTCATTGCCGCCCACGTCCTTCCAGTTGGTGATCTCGCCGGTGTAGAGCTTGGCGATCTGCTCAACGGACAGGTCGCTGACGGGGTTGTCGGGGTGAACGATGATGGCGATGCCGTCATAGGCCAGCACAGTCTCCTTCAGGCCGGCGGACTTCTCCTCATCCTTCAGCGCACGGGAGGACAGGCCGATGTCGCAGGTGCCCTCCTGCACGGCGGTGATGCCGGAGCCGGAGCCGGTGGGGTTGTAGTTAACGGTGACGCCGCCGTTCTGCGCCATGAAGGACTCGCTCAGGGCGCCGATGACCTTCTCCATGGAGGTGGAGCCGTCGGTGGAGACGGTGCCGGTCAGCTCGGCGGCGGTCTTGTCCTCGGTCTTGTCGGTGTCGTCGGTCTTGGTCTCGCTGCCGCAGGCCACCAGGCTCAGGGCCAGCAGGGCTGTCAGGACCAGTGCAATGATCTTCTTCATATGAATTACCTCGTTTCTTTCGTCGTTTTGGATAACTCCCTTGTACGGTTTTTATTGTAAGTGCCCAATGTAAAGGGAAAAATCCCGCTGGTGTAAAATCCATGTAAAATAAAAACCGGGAAAAGCTTGCGTTCAGCCGTGGAATACGGTACAATGGCCATACAGCAGGCGCAGAAAATGTGCAAAAACGCTGAAAGGAAGGAATAAGGAGTATGAAGAAAAAGCTGCTGTCTTTGCTGCTAGCCCTGGCCATGGTGTTCACCCTGGTGGCCTGCGGCGAAAAAAAGCCCGCTCCCGGTAAGGACGCCACCGCCACGGAGCCGGTGGTGATCCTTCACACCAACGACGTACACGGCGCTGTTTCCAACTACGCCAAGGTAGCGGCGCTGGCCAGCCAGTATGAGTCTGAGGGCGCGTATGTGCTGATCCTGGACGCCGGCGACTTCAGTCAGGGCGACACCGCTGTGAGTGTGTCTGAGGGTGCAACGGCTGTGGAGCTGATGAACATGGTGGGCTACGACGCTGTGGCGCTGGGCAACCACGAGTTCGACTACGGCTTCGAGGCGCTGAAGAAGAACATGGAGAACGCCCAGTTCCCCGTGCTGGCCGCCAACGTGAAGTACAACGGCGAGCTGGCCTTTGACGATGCGGCCGTGTTCACCACCCCCGGCGGCACCAAGATCGGCGTGTTCGGTCTGGACACCCCGGAGACCGCCACAAAGGCCCACCCCGGCAAGATCCAGGGCGTGACCTTCGCCGGCGGTGAGGAAATGTACCAGATCGCGCAGGATATGGCGAATATGCTGCGTGAGGACGAGGGCTGCAACTACGTCATCTGCCTGGGCCACCTGGGCATCGACGATGAGACCGCTGCCACCGGCAACCGCTCTATCGACCTGCTGAACAAGGTCACCGGCATCGACGTGTTCATCGACGGTCACTCTCACTCCACTGAGGAGGAGATCGTTGAGAAGACCAACACGGACCGCAAGGTAGGCGACACTATCCTGACCTCTACCGGCACGAAGCTGGAGAACATCGGCGTTGTGGCCATCAAGGACAGCACCATCACCACCACGTGCGTGCCCACCGAGGGCATTGAGGTGGCCGCCGACGACGCCATCGCCGCCCGCGCCGCCGCCATCATCGCCGAGATCGAGGCCGACTACGGCACGGTGTTCGCCAAGACCGAGGTGACGCTGAACGGCGAGAAGGACCCCGGCAACCGCACGCAGGAGACCAATCTGGGCGACCTGATCACCGACGCGCTGGTGTGGGGCGCCGAGCAGCAGGGCGAGACTGTTGACGCGGCCATCACCAACGGCGGCGGCATCCGCGCCACCATCGAGGCCGGCGACATCACCAAGAAGGACGTCAACACCGTGCTGCCCTTCGGCAACACCCTGAGCATCATCAAGATCACCGGTACGGAGCTGCTGGAGGTGCTGGAGGCCTCCACCTTCTGCACGCCGGAGGCCATCGGCGGCTTCCCCCAGGTATCCGGCATCGAGTTCACCGTGGACACCACCAAGGGCTATGACCAGGGCGACGAGTATCCCGGCACCACCTACTTCGCCCCCAAGACCATCAACCGCGTGACCATCAAGACCGTGGGCGGCAAGGACTTTGACCCGGCGACCACGTACACCATCGCCACCAACGACTTTATGGCCAGCGGCGGCGACACCTACTACCGCTTTGTCAACGCCACCGCCAACTACGACCTGGGCATCCCCATGGACGAGGTGGTCATGGACTACATCACCACCGTGCTGAACGGCACCGTTGCCGCCGACAAGTACGGCGAGCCCGCGGGGCGCATCCACGTGCTCGTTTCCTGACATATCCGCACATAAAAAGGACCGCCTCACGGCGGTCCTTTTTATATGCGAAAAAACACCCCTCGGCGTGAGCCGAAGGGTGTTTTGTGCATCTGCAATTACTTTCCCATGTTCATCTGAGCAGCGACCTCGGCGGCGAAGTCCTCCTGCTTCTTCTCGATGCCCTCGCCGGTCTGGAAGCGAACGGCGTCCACGAACTTGACGCTGCCGCCCAGCTTCTTGGCGGCGTCGGCCACGTACTTCTCCACGCTGCCCTGGAAGATGTCGCCGCGGACGAACTCCATCTGCAGCAGGCAGTTCTCCTCGTAGAACTTGTTCATCTTGCCCATGACGATCTTCTCCTTGACGGCCTCGGGCTTGGAAGCCATCTTGGGATCGGTGTCCATCAGGGCCAGCGCGATCTTCTTCTCCTCGGCCAGCACCTCATCGGTGACCTGGGACTTGTCCCAGAAGCGGGGGTTCAGGGCCGCGATCTGCATGGCGACGTTCTTGCCGATCTCGGTGGCGTCGATGCCGCCGTCCACAGCCAGGTTCACCAGCACGCCGATCTTGCCGCCGGCATGGACGTAGCCCACGCTGGTGTTCTCGGAGAAGCGGACGAAGCGGCGGATCTGCAGGTTCTCACCGATGGACATGACCTTCTCGGGCATGGTCTCGGAAACGGTCAGGTCGGAGCCGACATACTTGCAGTTCATCAGGGCGTCCACATCGGCGGGGTCCTGCTCGGCGATGACCTTGGCGATGTCCTTGACAAAGGCCACGAACAGGTCGCTCTTGGCGCAGAAGTCGGTCTCGCAGTTGACCTCGACCACGACGCCCACGCCGTTCTCGGTCAGGGCATAGGACATACCCTCGGCGGCGATGCGGCCGGCCTTCTTGGCAGCCTTGGCCAGGCCCTTCTCGCGCAGCCACTCGACAGCCTTGTCCATATCGCCGTCGCACTCGACAAGCGCCTTCTTGCAGTCCATCATACCCACGCTGGTCATCTCGCGCAGGGTCTTCACATCAGCAGCAGTAAAAGCCATTTGTATTTCCTCCTGTAAAAGTTGAATTAAAAGGGGCAGGGACACTTCCCTGCCCCGTGCGTTACGCGGTATCTATCGAGTTGGCTTACTCGGCGTCCTTGGCCTCGGCGGCCTCCTCCACCTGCTCGCCCTGACGGCCCTCGATCATGGCGTTGGCCATAACGGAGGCGATCAGCTTGATGGCGCGGATGGCGTCGTCGTTGCCGGGGATGGGGTAATCGATCTCATCGGGATCGCAGTTGGTATCGGCGATAGCCACAACAGGAATGCCCAGACGATGGGCCTCGGCAATAGCGTTGCGCTCCTTGCGGGTGTCCACGATGAACAGGGCGCCGGGCAGCTTCTTCATTTCCTTCACGCCGCCCAGGTACTTCTCCAGCTTCTCGATCTCGCCCAGGTGCTTGATGACTTCCTTCTTGGGCAGCATATCAAAGGTGCCGTCAGCCTGCATGGTCTTCAGCTGGTTCAGACGGTCGATACGGGTACGCATGGTCTTGAAGTTGGTCATCATGCCGCCCAGCCAGCGGGCGTTGACATAGTACTGGCCGCAGCGGGCAGCCTCGTCCTTGATGGCCTCCTGGGCCTGCTTCTTGGTACCCACGAACAGCAGGGTCTGGCCGTTCTCGGACAGCTGACGCACGAAGGCATAGGCCTCCTCCAGCTTCTTCACGGTCTTCTGCAGGTCGATGATATAGATGCCGTTGCGCTCCGTGTAGATATAGGGAGCCATCTTGGGGTTCCAGCGGCGGGTCTGGTGACCGAAGTGGACGCCTGCCTCCAGCAGGGACTTCATGGATACGACGTTCTGATTTGCCATGTTGGTTTGTTTCTCCTTTTGATTTTAGTTTGTACCTCCAGCCTCTTCCGCCCTCCGGCCAACCTTGCGGCACCGACCGAAAGTCTGAAGCTGTGCGGATTTACCGCAATATAATACCACGCGGCACGGCATAATGCAAGAAGTTTTTGCCCGTTTTCCGCAGTTTTTTACTGCTTTTCCCCGGAAATATCCGCAATCAGGGCGGCGGCCAGGCCCTCGATGGCCGCCATCTGGGGCGCGTGGGCGGCGGAACGGACGGTCACGCTCTCCCCCACCTGCCGCCAGCCCTTCAGGGGCTCCAGCAGGGCGGCCATCTGCCGGGCGGTGACCGGCGCCCAGGTGCCGTTTTCCAGCAGGGCAAAGCCGCGGTTCTGCAGGCCGTGGGAGGCGATGTCCCGCAGAACCTCGTCCATGGTGATAAACACGCCGCCGTTATAGGTAGGTGCGGCAAACACCAGGTGACTGTACTTGAAGGCGTCGGACACCACATAGGAGCTGGGCGTTACGGACACATCGTACATTTTCACCTTTACCCCCTGCTCCACCAGACGGCAGGCCAGGATATTGGCGGCGTTCTCCGTGTTGCCGTACACGGAGGCGTAGGCGATCATCACGCCGCGGACCTCCGGCTCCCAACGGCTCCACAGGTCGTATTTGCCCAGGATATAGCCCAGATCCTGCCGCCAGACATGGCCGTGGAGCGGCAGCAGCATACGAATATCCAGTCCGGCGGCCTTTTGCAGCACCGCCTGGACCTGTGCGCCGTACTTGCCCACGATGTTGGTATAATACCGCCGTGCCTCGTCCAGCACCTCCCGGTCGAAGTCCACCTCATCGGCGAACAGGGTACCGTTCAGCGCGCCGAAGCTGCCGAAGGCATCGGCGGACAGCAGCAGTTTGTCCGTCCCGTCATAGGTCATCAGCACCTCCGGCCAGTGGACCATGGGCGCGGCGATAAAGCGCAGGGTATGGCAGCCGGTGCATAAGGTATCGCCCTCCTTCACCACGGTGACGCGGCCGGCCAGCTCCGCGTCGAAGAACTGAGCGATCATGTTCTTGGCGGCGGCACTGCACAGGATGGCCATGTCCGGGTACTGACGGGCCAGGTCGGCCATCTCGGCAGCGTGGTCCGGCTCCATGTGGTGGACCACCAGATAGTCCGGTGCTCTGCCGTTCAGGACGTGGGCCACATTTTCACGGAAGGTGGTACGCACGGCGCTGTCCACCGTGTCGAACAGGACAGTCTTGTCGTCCATCAGGAGATAGCTGTTGAAGCTGACGCCGTCGGGCACGCCGAACACGCCCTCGAACAGGGCCAGACGGCGGCAATCCGCGCCCACCCAGGTGTAGTCGTCGTTGACTTTTCTGATGCAATACATGGTCATTCATCCTTTCCATGATCTTTTCAGGGGTATTATAGCAGTATTGTCAAGCTTTTTCCAGCACCGAAATGCGAAAAACAGCGCCCTGCCTTCGGCAGAGCGCTGTATGTGCACAAGATTTACGCCTTCTTGGCGATCTCGCACAGGGCGGTAAACGCCACGGGATCGCTGATGGCCATCTCGGACAGCATCTTGCGGTTGATCTGGATGCCGGCGACCTTCAGACCGTGCATGAAGGTGGAGTAGTTCAGACCGTTGGGCTTCACAGCGGCGGAGATACGGGTGATCCACAGCTGACGGAAGTCCCGCTTCTTCAGGCGGCGGCCCACATAGGCGTAGGTCAGAGACTTCATGACCTGCTCGTTGGCCATCTTGAAATGCTTGGACTTGGCGCCCCAGTAGCCCTTAGCCAGCTTCAGCGTCTTGTTTCTTCTTTTACGCGCCATCATTGCGCCTTTAACACGTGCCATATTCTAATTGCCTCCTATTCTAACGAAAACGTATCTTATTTGTAGGGGATCATCTTGCGGATGGTCGCCTCGGTGGTGCAGTCAGCATAGGTGGTGCTGCGCAGACGACGGCCACGCTTGGTGTCCTTCTTGGTCAGGATGTGGCTCTTGAACGCGTGAGCTCTCTTGACCTTGCCGGTCTTCGTCAGATTGAAGCGCTTTTTTGCGCCGCTATGGGTCTTCAGTTTAGGCATAGTTGTTTTCTCCTTCCAATATGATCCTTTGCGAATGAAATGCTTATTTGCCGACCTTGGGGGACAGGAAAATAGACATATTCCGGCCCTCCAGCTTGGCGGCTTTGTCCAGGGTGGACACCTCGGTACACAGCTCGGCGAACTTGTTGAGCAGATCGCGTCCGATCTCGGTGTGCGCCATCTCGCGGCCGCGGAAGCGGACGGAGACTTTGACGCGGTTGCCGTCGGACAGGAACTTCTGCGCGTTCTTCAGCTTGGTGTTGAAGTCGCCCACGTCGATGCCCGGAGACATACGGATCTCCTTGATCTCGACAACGTGCTGGTTCTTTCTGGCTTCCTTCTCGCGCTTGCTCTGCTCGAACTTGTACTTGCCGTAGTTCATCAGCTTGCACACCGGAGGCGTTGCCTGCGGAGAGATCTTTACCAGATCCAGGCCCTGCTCCTCTGCGGTGCGCAGCGCCTCCTCGCCGGACACAATGCCCAGCTGCTCGCCATTCTCGCCGATCAGTCGGATCTCCTTGTCGGTGATCTCCTCGTTCAGTTGATGCTGTACCTTGCTAATACCGAAGCACCTCCAATCCAAAATAAAAACGCGGACGCTCCGGGCATCCGCGAAACAACACAAACAGCCCTTTCGGGCGCTTGTATGACGCTGTTGACCTCTTTGCCGTTGCTGGAGGTGAGGCGGATGCACCGACCTTCTTTGTTTTCTCGGATATTTTATACTATCCCGGCGTGTTTGTCAACGGCTTTTTCCAGAATTTTTTTACATATTTTCTGCGGCGGCGGTGAAACTATGGTTGTACCTGAGGTACAAAGGGTACAGAAAATGGAGGTATATCTCATGGATAACACGAAGAACACCAAAAACACCAAGAACACCAACACCACCAACACCACCGACAACACGGAAAACACCAATACCAAGAACGCCAAGAACGCGAAAAACTGCAAATAACTTCTTCATGTCTTCGTATAAAGGGAGGGGCCGGACGGCCCCTCCCTTTATATCCATCAATGCTCCGTCTTGCCCAGATACTCCTCCAGTGTGATATCCCGGTTGAAGATCTCCTGTGCCGCGTCCTTGCCCACATAGCGGTAGTGCCACGGCTCATAGATGATACCGGTGATATCGGTCTTTCCGTTGGGGTAGCGGTGGATGAAGCCGTACCGCCAGGAATTGGCCATGAGCCACTTCTGGGTCTCCGTGCTCTCCTGAGCAGAGGTCAGGTCCTGCATATTGGCGTCCACCAGGTCCACCGCCAGGCCCAGCTGATGCTCGCTGGTGCCGGGGATGGCCACGGCCTTGGCCGCCTCGGTTTTGGCCTCCTCTTCACTCATGCCGCTGCTGATGAGCCGCTGCACCTTGTTGTCGTACAGGCTCTGCTGCGTCTCCTGCGCGCGGTAACTGGAGCAGTTGACCGGGCTGTAGCCCGCCGCCTTGCAGGCGTTGATCATCTCCATATACGCCTCATAGCAGCGGCTGTCCACCCGGTGGCCGTCATCCAGTGTCACCAGGTCCACCGTCCAGTCATCGGGCAGGGGGTTCCAGGGGTTCACCAGTGTCAGCAGCTCGTCGTCCACGATGACGTTATCCGGTGTCGTAGTGTCGCCTACATTGTCCACGGGCTGATTCGTGTTCTGGGCGTCGTCCGCCGGAGCATCGTCCTTTTTGCAGCCCTTGATGATGAATATCGCACCCACGATGATGCCGGCCAGCAACACGGCGGCGATGATGCGGTTCCGCATGGCCTCCCGGTAGCGCTTCTGCCGGCGGCGTTCTCTTTCGTAATCCATTCTGTTACCTCAATTCCTCGGGGTATGCCCCCGTCTCGTGCAGTTTGCTGAGCGCCTGCGCCACCCGGGCGCGGTCCTCATGATACGTCATGCCGAACCAGCGGTCCGCCGACTTCAGCACGCTGACACGCAGCTCTCCCGCCGCCAGCAGGTCGCCCACCATGGTGGGCAGCAGGCACTCGGCCTTCACCGACTGCCCCGCCTCGCTGCGGAGGAAGTCGTGGAAATACGTCTCCAACGCGTCGAAGACGGAGGGGGCAAAGCCCCAGAAGTTCATGGACACCACCGTGTCGCCGTCCAGCACCGCTCCGGTATCCTCGTCCCGGATGACGCCGTCCTGCAGCAGGGCGATCTTCAGCGTCTCGCGGATGTCGCTGAGATACCCGTCCTTCACATGGCACACACCCCGGGACACGGTGCCATGGGCAGTGACGGTGTTCTTCAGCAGATAGCCCACCATGGTGGCCGCGCCCGTCTCCGGCAGGCGCTGCAGCTCCGCATATATGGTGCGGTAAGCGTCCGCGCCGTAGAAATCGTCGGCGTTGATGACGCAGAAGGGCTCGTGTACGATATCGCGGGTACACAGCACCGCGTGGGCCGTGCCGAAGGGCTTTGTCCGCCCCGCCGGCTTTGTATACCACGCCGGCAGTGTCGTGTCGTCCTGATAGGCGTAACGGACCTCCACGGGCCGCCCGTCCGCCGTGTGCAGCCGGGACGCCATATTGCCGCACAGGCGCTCCATCAGCTCCCGCATATCCGGCTTGATGATGAACACGACCTTGTCAAAGCCCGCCCGCACCGCGTCGTACACACCGTACTCCATCAGTATCTCTCCGTGGGGCCCCACGCCGTCGGTCTGCTTGCTGCCGCCGTAGCGGGAACCGATCCCCGCCGCCATGATGACCAGCGCTGCGTGCATAGTCTTTCCTCCTTGATTTTTCATAGCTACCATCATACCACGGATGGCAAAAAAAACAAGCGCATTTCAAGCGTCTTAATAGAAAGTTAAGGCATTTGGAAGAAAATACCCGGGAACTACTGGATTTTTCCTTTTCCGCCGTGTATAATGATTTTTTGCGGCCAGCTGCCGCGTAAGATGAGAGAAATAGAGTCATAAGGAGAGAACCGCCATGTCCGCCACGCAAAAAGTCATGGGCCATGTGTACGCCATTTTCACCATTCTGGTGTGGGGCAGCTGCTTCGTGCTGACCAAGCAGATGCTCACCGCCTATACCGCTATCCAGATCATCCCCCTGCGGATGGGCCTGGCCTATATCACGCTGTGGGCGCTGCGGCCCAAGACTCTGAATCTCCCCTGGAGGGACGAGCTGATGTTCATCCTCATCGGCGTTACCGGCGGCAGCTTCTACTTCTTCCTGCAGAATACAGCGCTGACCTACACCTTCGCCGCCAATGTCAGCATCATCATCGCCCTGTCCCCCATCCTGACGGTCATTTTGGCCCAGCTGTTCTCCCGCAATGGCGAGCGCCTGGGTAAATTCGTGTACATCGGCGCGGTCATCGCCATCGCCGGTGTGGTGCTGGTGGTGCTCAACGGCCAGCTGACCTTCCACCTGAACCCTCTGGGCGACCTGATCGCCCTGGCCGCCGCCCTCATGTGGGCCGTGTACTCCATCCTTATCAAGAAATACACCGAGCAGTATGACAACTTCCTGGTCACCCGCCGGGTCATGCTATGGGCCTTCATCACCGCCGTACCGCTGATGCTGCTGACGGACGGTATGCCCGACCTGCACCCCCTGTTCACCCAGACCAACGTCCTGCTGAGCTGGCTGTTCCTGGGCGTGTTCGGCAACGCCGTGTGCTTCGCCATCTGGAACATCGCCTTCCAGCGGCTGGGCGTGGTCATCACCAACAACTATCTGTACGCCTCCCCCTTCGTGACGCTGGTGGTGGGCTACCTGCTGCTGGACGAGCAGATCACGGTGATGAGTGTCATCGGTGCGGTGCTGATCACCGTGGGCGTCATCGTGGCGTTGAAGAAGCCCAAGGAGACCGCCTGACCTCCCGTACATACAAAAACCGTGCGCCGTACAGCCGCGCACGGTTTTCTTGTTGCTTTTCTCCCCGTTTTTGGTATACTTACAGTAGGTACAACACCGTAAAGGAGGGCTCCCCATGCGACAGATATGTACATCCCGCAAGGTCTGGCTTCCCATTCTGCTGCTGTTCACCGCCGTATTCATTTTCGCCTGCTGGGACAGGGGCGTGTCCATCGACTACGACGGCAACGGCTATCTCTGCACTGTCCCCAACGACGGCACGGCAGAGGAGGTTCCCGTGTCCTTCCACGGCACGTTCCGCCGCAGTACATACACCGGCAGCTGCGACATCCCCGGCATTCTGCAATGCGCCGCCCTACGCGCCCAGTTTGACGGCAACACCGCCAGCTCCCTCTTTGTCATAGACGACTCCGGCTGCTGGGTGACCGCCCCCCTCCACAGCATCTCCGCGGCGTCCGACCGCTTCTGCACGGTCATCCGACTTTGGACGGAGCACACCGTCACCAACAACCATATCTCCGGCCGCTGGGATGCAGAGGACTTCTCGTATGTCGCCATCGGCGACATAGACGCCGCCCGCACACTGGCCATCATGCAGTAAAGCACCGCCCCCGCTCCAAGGCCATTGGAGCAGGGGCGGTTTTATATCTTTTTACCTTCTCCCCAGGCGGCTGAACCACCAGAACGTCAGGGGCCACACGCACCCGGCGAACAGCACCACCAGCAGGTAGCGGATGCCCCCGGCGATGGCGGCGTTGCCGCCCAGCAGGGCGATCAGCGGCGCTTTCAGCCCGGAGCGTATGGCCAGCAGACAGCCAAAGCCCACTGCCAGCTTGATGAGCTGCGCCCACCACACCGCCTGTGTCTCGAACCGTATGTGCTTCCGGTCGGCGATGTTGGATATCAGCATACCCACCGTGGCGCCCAGCAGCTTCCAGCCGTTCTCCAGCGCGCTGACGTAGTTGGCGGTGTCCTCGGCAGTGGCACCGGTGTCCCCCCGCAGGTACAGATACCCCACGAACGCAGCACTGCACAGCACCATGACCAGGATGGTGTACGTCAGCACCACCGGACGGCGGTCGGACTCCTCCATCAACGGATACACCAGCAGCACCAGCGCCGCCGCGATCAGGAACGACACCCCCACATCCAGCGGCGTGTGGACACCCAGATACATCCGGCTGAACGCGATGAGCACCGTCAGCACGACCAGCACCACCCGCAGCCAGCCGCGGCGAGTATACCGGGCGATGCCGCCATAGGTGGCCACGGCGTTCTGTGTGTGACCGCTGGGGAAGGAATACCCCATGGCCTCCGCCCGGGCAGACTCCACAATGGTGAAATCCGGGTCCTTTATCCACGGCCGGGGCACGCAGCAGAGTATTTTCAGGAATTGATTGATGACCGTGCCAAAGAAGCCCACGATCATCAGGTAATAGCCCTCGCGCTTGCTGACGCACCAGAACACCGTCACGGCGATGACCATGAAGAACAGCTCGCCGCCCAGCAGCGTGATGACCGACATGATCTTATCCAGCGCAGGCGTGCGGATGCTCTCCAGCGCGTACAAAACTCCCATAAAGTCTCCCTCCTTTATGTTCTTCCGCTATTCTACTACACTTTTCTCCGCCGTGCAAGTGCAAGCGTTGACGGCACCGCGGCACCATGCTATACTGTGGAAAAACGCAAGGAGGCCCCGCCATGAAGCCTGAAGAGCTGCTCTCCGTCCTGCACACCGCCAACCGTCTGAAGGACACCACCCGCCACTGCTGGACGCCTGGGAACCGTCACGAGAGCGTGGCCGACCACAGCTGGCGGCTGGCGCTGGCGGCCTTCTTTCTTCGGGACGAGTTCCCGGATACGGATATGGACAAGGTCATTAAAATGTGCCTGATCCACGACCTGGGCGAGTGCTTTACCGGCGATATCCCCAGCTTTCTCAAGACCGACGCCGACACAGCGAAGGAGGACGCCCTCCTGATCCAATGGGTAGGGACGCTGCCCCAGCCTTACCGCACGGAGATGGCCGCCCTGTACGCGGAGATGGACGCGCTGGAGACGCCGGAGGCCAAGCTCTATAAGGCGCTGGACAAGCTGGAGGCCGTCATCGCCCACAACGAGTCCCCTATCTCCTCCTGGCTGCCCCGGGAGTACGACCTGAACCTGACCTACGCCGACGAGAACGTGGCGTTCTCCCCATACCTCACGGCGCTTCGCGCCGCCATCCGGCGGGAGACGGAGGCAAAGATAGAAAAAGGCGAATAAAAAGCTTCCCGGCAAATGCCGGGAAGCTTTTTATTCACCCGCTGCCGCCAGCAGCGCATCGGACAGCCTCGCGTACTCCTCCAGGCCCAGGGCCTCGCCCCGCACGGTGGGGGACAGGCCGCAGCCGGCGACGATGGCCGCCAGCTGCTCCTTAGGCAGCTGCCAGCCGGTCTGCAGGCTGTTCACCAGCGTCTTGCGCCGCAGGGCAAAGCCCGCGCGCACCGTCCGCCAGAAGGCCTCCTCGCTCCGCACCTGTACCGGCGGGTCCTTTCTTGTAACGCAGCGCACCACGGCGGATGTCACCTTGGGCGGCGGCATGAAGCAGCTGTTGGGCACCTCGAACAGCAGTTCCGGCACGGTGTAGTACTGCATCAGCAGGGAAAACGCGCCGTAATCCGCCGTGCCCGGCTTCGCGCAGATCCGCAGGGCTACCTCTTTTTGAACGAGCACCGTTAGTTGCCGGAAGCACCCGGCCCGGACACAGGCCGTGAGAAACGGTGTGGTGATGTTGTAGGGCAGATTGGCGCACAGCACCGCCGGCAAGCCCGGAAACTTCTCCGCCGTCACCGCCGCCAGATCCAGCGCCATCACGTCGCCCTCGATCAGGGTGAAGTTGTCATAGTCCGCCATAGTCTCCGCCAGCACCGGCGGCAGGCGCTTGTCCAGCTCCACCGACACCACCTTTTCCGCCCGCCGGGCCAGCTGCACCGTCAGTGCGCCGATGCCGGGGCCTACCTCCAGCACGCCGCAGCCGGGAACGCAGCCCGCCGCGGCGATATCCTCCGCCACGTCACCCCGGATGAGAAAGTTCTGTCCCAGCGCCTTGGCAAAGTGGAAGCCGTGCCGCGCCAGCAGTGCCTGTATATCGTTCCGATCACACAGATCCATCGTGTTTCTCCTTCACTGCATACTGCCGCCATTGTACCACCTTTTCCCCACCCGCGCAACGAAAAGCCGGAAAAAGTTTGTCTTTTTCCGTGCCGCGTCCCCCAAAACTTGACAAAATTGGAAGATAGTGCTATACTCCACGGGTATTGCTAATCGGTAACAAAAGTTACAAATTGTTTCAATTTTTATTGTCCGCCCTGTTTGAACACCTCCCGGGGCGGCTATACTGCGAGGTACTATGGAACAAACAGTCGTCACACAACCGAAGCGCTTGCAGCCGAAAAAGCCGCGGCGCCGCATCACGCCGGCCACGGTGTGCCAGGCAATCCACGATGTGCCCTACATCGTGGCTCGGGCCCTGATCCGCGCCGTGCGCGCAGTGGGCCACTGCTTTGCCTGGACCTGGGACGCCATCGCTTCCGACGTCAGGGCCAACTGGCGCGCCTTCTGCCGCGGACGGCTGGTGACCGGCTGCCGTGACGCCCTGCGTTCCCCGGCCCTGCGGGAGGTGCACCACATCATGCGCGATCATCCCTCTATCCGCGCCATCACCATGATCGCCGTCACGGCGGTGATCTTCGCCGCCGCCGTTATGGCGGAGCCGGTACGCACCATGGACGCCATCTGCATCGTGGTGGACGGCGACGGTCCCCACGTACTGGACGAGCGCAGCGAGGAGCGCACCTATGACGATCTGCTGCTGCGCCGCAGCCTGGGCGACAAGTCCATGCAGCTGCTGCTGGAGCCGGGCCGCACCGTCACCATCACCCACGGCGACGACACACACACCCTCACCACCGAGGCCGAGCGCCTGTCCTCCCTGCTGCGGCGCAGCGGCATCCGTCTGGGTGAGGACGAGATGGTGGAGCTGAATGTCGCCGGCGAGGACCCCGCCATCCGCATCAGCGATACGCTGACCTACCAGCACTATGTCACTGTGGAGACGGACTACAAGATCCTTCGCTCACCGGATCCCCTGATGGACAAGGGCACCGAGGAGATCATCCGCAAGGGTATCCCCGGCCAGATCGTGGAGACGTATGAGGACACTGTGGTCAGCGGTGAGGTAGTATCTACCAAGTATATCGGTGCCAGCCACGATACCTCACACGCGGAGCTGGTGCGCTACGGCACCCGCGTCTACGAGGTGGAGGAGGGCGACACCATCGAAAAAGACTTCCCCAACGAGGTGGGTGAGGGCGGCTACCTGCTGTTCGCCTCCGGCGACACCATGACCTATAACAAGGTGATGCTCTGCTCCTCCACCGCCTACTACAGCGGCGGCGACGGCGGCGCGGCCTGGACCACGGCGGTGGGAGCCTCCGTAGGCGTGGGCACCGTGGCCGTAGACCCCAAGGTGATCCCCTACTACACCAAAATGTTCATCCAGACCACCAACGGCCGCCGTGTCTACGGCATGGGCACCGCCTTGGACTGCGGCGGCGCCATCAAGGGCAACATCGTGGACCTGTGGTTCCCCACCAAGGCGGACTGCTACTCCTGGGGCCGCCGAAACGTCACCGTGTATATTCTGGATAAAAAGGCAAGCTAAGAGCATGGCCCCGGCGGGGCCATGCTCTTTCTTTACCCGCAGCCCCCGGTGTGAGCCGGGGGGCTGCTTTTTTATTCTCCGTAGTGCACGTGCAGCAGCGCGTGACACTTTTCCTCGCCGTACTCCCTGAGTAAAGACGTGACGATGGGGTTTTTCTCCGCCCGCTTGAACATAGCGGAGGCATCGGCGGCATACAGTCCCTCGCCCCGCTTCTTCTTCACGTTGCTCAGCCCATAGGGCTGTCCCGCGCCGCCCACGCAGCCGCCCTGACAGGTCATGACCTCTATCAGGTGGTAGAAGCACTTACCCGCTTCGATATCCGCGATCAGCTCCTTGGCGTGAATCAGCCCGTTGACCACGGCGATACGCAGCTCCTGCCCGTCCACGTTCAGTTCCACATGGCGGATGGATCCGTCTCCCCGCAGATCGGTGACACGGACGGCCCGCAGCGCATTCTTGCTCTTGTCTGGCAGGCAGTGACGCACCACCGCCTCGGCCACACCGCCGGTGACGCCGTAAATCACCGCCGCGCCGCTGCCCAAACCGAAGGGCAGGTCCGGGGACTCCAGCTCCAGCTCGTCCAGCTGCACGCCCGTCTCACGCATCATGTCCACCAGCTCCCGGGTAGTCAGCACCAGATCCACATCCGGCCGACCGTTATGGACGAACTCCGGCCGCGCCGCCTCCATCTTCTTGGCAGTGCAGGGCATAATGGCGATGTTGTAGGTAGTCCGCCCGTCGGCGGCATCTTTTTCGGCGTATTTGTCACGGATGACCGCCGCGAACATCTCCATGGGCGATTTGCAGGTGGAGATATGCTTCAGATACTTGGGGGCGTTGAACTCCAGATACCGCACCCAGGCGGGACAGCAGCTGGTGAACATGGGGAACGGCCCGCCGTTTTTCAGCCGCTGCAAAAACTCCTCCGCCTCCAGTATGGTGGTCATATCCGCGCCGAAGTTGGTGTCGTACACCTCGTCCACACCCATGAGCTTCAGCGCCGTGGTCATCTTGTCAATGACGTTCACGCCTGCCGGAATGCCAAAGGCCTCACCCACCGCCACACGGACGGCCGGCGCGATCTGCACCACCACACGCTTCTTCGGGTCATGGATGGCCGCCCACGCGGTGCCGATCTGATCGTTAACGGTGATAGCGCCGGTGGTGCACACGGCGGCGCACTGGCCGCAGCCCACGCACTTCGTCTCGCCCAGCTTTTTGTCAAAGGCCGGCATCACCTGCAGCTCGCTGCCCCGGAAGGCAAAGTTCAGAATGCCCTGTCCCTGCAGCTCCTCGCACACCCGCACGCAGTCGCCGCACAGGATGCACTTGTTGGGGTCCCGGAACACCGCGTAGCTGGTGTAATCCTTCTCGTACCGGGGCTTATTGTTGGGGAAACGGATATGCCGCACGCCAAAGCGCTGGGCCAGCTCCTGCAATCGGCAGTTGCCGCTTTTGGCACAGGTAGTGCAGGAGCAGTCATGGGCCGCCAGCAGCAGCTCCAGTATCATCCGCCGGTGCCTCAGCAGCCGGGCGGTGTTGGTCCTGATCTCCATGCCGTCCCGGGGCTCCATGGAGCAGGAGGCGTCGATCTTCCCGGTCTTTACGTCCTCCACGATGCACATACGGCACGCGCCGTGAACGGACAGGTCGGAGTAATAGCAGAACGTGGGGATGTCGATACCCGCCTTGCGGATGACCGCCAGCACGTTGCGCTCGCCGTCAAAGGGCACCCGCTGCCCGTCGATGACCATAATTCCCTTTGCCATGGCTCACTCCTCCTCAATGGCGTCGATCGCGCCGAAGGGGCACGCGCCCCAGCAAGCGCCGCAGTGGATGCACTTCTCGTTGTCAATGATGTAGGGCATACGGGGCTGCCCGGAGATGGCCTCCATGGGACAGTTCCGCGCGCACTTACCGCAGCCCTTGCACAGCTCCGGTTTGATCTCCAACCGGCGTTTGCGCCCGTTGCAGATGGGACAGTGGTGATCCACCACATGGCGCAGATAATCCTGCCGGAAGTTCCGCAGGGTGGACATCACCGGCTTGCAGGCTGTCTGCCCCAGGCCGCACAGGGCCGTGTCCGTGATGGTATCGCTAAGAGACTCCAGCAGATCCAGGTCGGCCAGACTCCCCTCGTTATTGATGATGCGCTCCAGCGTCTCCAGCATACGCTTTGTGCCCTCCCGGCAGGGGGTGCACTTGCCGCAGCTCTCGTTCTGGGTAAAGTGCATAAAGAACCGGGCCACCTCCACCATGCAGGTGTCCTCGTCCATGACCACCAGGCCGCCGGAGCCGATAATGGCCCCCAGCTTCTTCAGCGAGTCGAAGTCCATAGGGTAGTCCAGATGCTCCTCGGTCAGACATCCGCCGGAAGGCCCGCCGATCTGCACGGCCTTGAACTTCTTTCCGTTCGGTATGCCGCCGCCGATGTCGTAGATGATCTCCCGCAGGGTGGCGCCCATAGGCACCTCCACCAGTCCTGTGTTCACCACGTTGCCCGTCAGGGCGAAGGTCTTGGTGCCGGCGCTGCCCTCGGTGCCGATGCTCCGGTACCACGCCGCACCCTTGTTGATGATGTTCGGCACGTTGGCGAACGTCTCCACATTGTTCAGCACCGTAGGCTTGCCCCACAGGCCGTGATCCACCGTCCGGGGCGGCTTTACCCGGGGCATACCCCGCTTACCTTCGATAGAGGCGGTCAGGGCGCTGCCCTCACCGCAGACGAAGGCGCCGGCGCCGCGGTTGATGTGGATATGGAAGCTGAACCCGCTGCCCAGGATGTCGTCGCCCAGCAGTCCGGCCGCCGCAGCCTTGTCGATGGCCACCTGCAAACGCTTCACCGCCAGCGGATACTCGGCGCGGACGTAGATGTAGCCCTCCGTGGCCCCGGTGGCTGCGCCGGCGATCATCATGCCCTCCAGCACGGAATGGGGATTGCCCTCCATGATGGAGCGGTCCATGAAAGCGCCCGGGTCACCCTCGTCGCCGTTGCAGACGATGTACTTCACCGGTTCCTCTATGTGCCGGCGCACACTCTCCCACTTGTGTCCCGCCGGGAAGCCGCCGCCGCCGCGCCCACGCAGTCCGGAATTGGCGATCTCCCTGCATATCTCCTCACCGGTCATGGTGAACAGTGCCTTTTCAAAGGCGATGTACCCGCCCTTGGCGATGTATTCCTCCAGATTTTCCGCGTCACTGGCGCCGCAGCTGGCCAGCACCACCCGGTGCTGCTTCTTGTAAAAGGGGATATCCTCCTGCCGGGGATAGGACACGCCGTCCTGGTGATAGGTCAGCCGTTCGATGACCTCGCCGCCCAGCAGCGTTCTCTCCACGATCTCGCGGCAATCCTCCGGCTTCACGCGGACATACATCACACCCAGCGGCTCGATATGCACCAGCGGTCCCATCTCGCAGAAGCCGTGGCAGCCACTCATCTTGATGTGCAGGCTCTTCTCCGCGTCACCGTGGTGGGTCAGGCCCACATACACCTGCAGTCCCCGCTGGGCACACTCCTCCCGCAGGTTCTCATACACCTTCATGGACCCGCTGGCGATACAGCCCGTACCGGCACAGATCAGCACGTTCAGGGATGATCTGCTCCGTTCCAGCGCCTCCGCCGCCTGTTCGTGCATGGCGCGGAAGCCCTCCCGTGTCAGCTTGCTCATTCCGCCGCCTCCTTTCCGCGAATGGCCTCCAACTCCGCCAGCGCCGTCTCCGGCGTCATCTTGGCGTACACCTCGCCGTCAACCGTCATCACCGGCGCCAGACCGCAGGCACCCAGACAGGCCACCGTCTCCAGCGTAAATACGCCGTCGGCGCTGGTCCTGCGCTTGCCGTCCAGCTCCAGGTACTCATAGATCGCGTCGTAGATAGGCCCGGACTTCCGCACATGACAGGCTGTGCCGTCACAGACCTTGATGATGTGCTTTCCTTTGGGTTCCAGCGAGAAATTCTCATAAAACGTGGCCACGCTGTACACCCGTGAGACGCTGATGTGCAGCATATCCGCCACCAGTTCCATATTCTCTTGGCTCAGGTAGTTCTCCGACGCCTGTATCTCCTGCAAGATGGCGATGAGCTTCGCGCTGTCGCAGTCATGGGCCCGGACGATGGCCGCCGTTTTCTCCTGTTCCGATCTCATGCTCTCTCCTCCTAAAACGTGTTGAACGCCGTGTCGCTTAGCCTGTTAATTTTCTAACACTCCACCCGTACTGTACCATAGGCCCGCCCGCCTTGCAACAGCAAAAGAGGGGAAATTCTCGCCGTGCGAACTTTTCTCCACCCTGCACAAAAACGTCCCCGCTTTTTTGCCTTAAACGGCAAAAAGCAAGGGGGCATAACTTTTTTTCATGGCTTCGACAGCATAAGTGCCCCCCGCAGGCCCATGGGCCTGCGGGGGGCACTCTCTGTTTACATGATACCGGACTTTTCCTTACTGGCGGCGATAGCCGCGTTCAGTCTTCGGGCCGGGTAGTACACCAGCAGGCCGAATACCGTGAACAGCGCGCACATTCCCAGCAGCACCAGCGCGCAGCGCAGGTATGTGTCGCCGTACATACCGCCCACCGTCTCCCGGATCATATCCATGCCGTAGTGGAAGGGCATGAAGGGATACAGTGTCTGGAACAGCTGCGGCAGCACATGTACCGGGTATGAGCCGCCGGATCCGGCCACCTGAAGGACCATGATAACGACCGACAACGCCATACCCACGTTGTCCAGGGCGTACACCAGCGCGTAGTTCATGCTGGCAAAGTTCAGTGAGCACAGGCAGCAGGCCAGCACGAACAGCGCCGGCTCCGCCGTCTCCATCCCCACGAAGTACAGGCACCCGAAGGCCGTCACCAGCGCCTGGGCCATGGCCATCAGGAAGAAGGTGAGAAACCGCCCAAAGTAGCGCTCCACGGCCCGGCACCCGGCAAACTCCGGCTGGGTCACCGGTACCTTCAGCATCACGGCGGTCAGCAGGCTGCCCACAAACAGCGCCAGCATGACGTAGTAGGGCGACATGGCCGCGCCGTAGTCCTTGATCTCATAGATGATCTCCGTGTTCAGCTGCACCGGCGAGCTGAGGTAGTCCGCCATGCTGTCGGCGTCGCTGCTCTCCATCAGCTCCGTAAAGCGCTTGAAGGCTTCGCTCTCCGTCACCCGGCGCACATCGTCCTCGATGTCCGCCAGATACGTCTCCACCGTGTTGGCCAGGGTGATGCCCGCGTCCAGCGTAGGCTGTACGGTGGTCATGGCGTCGGCGTAGCTGTTCAGCGTGCCGGACACCTCCCCCAGGCTGCCGCCCACGGCCCCCAGCAGCTGCTGGACGGACCGCAGCGTGGTCTGGGCCTGGGCCCCGGTGGTGTGCAGGTATTCGTTGACCTCCTTATTGGTCCTCACCGCCGCAGCCAGCAGCTCCTGCCGCACCTGATGCAGCATATCCAGCACCGGTCCCTGCAGGGCCGACGGTTCCAGCGTATCCACCAGTGCGTCCAGCGCCTTCAGATCGGCGATGGCCGTCTCCAGCTGCGCCTTCAGGGCCTCGTCCTCGGCGGCCGCCAGCTGGTCCTCCAGCGCGGCGATGGCCGCCTGTATCTTCCGGTGCAGGTCCGCCTTCAGTGCTTCGTCGGCGGCAGAGGTATCCATACTCCGCAGGGCATCCTCGATGTCGCCCAGTACCTTATCCGTGTTGTTCAGCACCGTCAGCAGGTCACTGTACGCCGTGTCCGCCGCGCTCAGGCCCGTGCTGATAAGCTGCACCGTGCTGCCCGCCGCCGCATCGGCGTCCTCCACCGTTCCCCGGGCGTCCGCGATGGTCACGGATGCCGCGGTCAGCAGCCCGTCCGCCCCGTTCATCACGTCCTTCAGCGACAGCAGCACCTGCTGCAGCTGCGCCATCTCCTGCCGCGCACCGGTCAGCTTATCCATAATGCCGTCCGCCAGCGCCTCCGAATCCAGCCCCATGGCCTTGAACACGGAGCCCGCCGTGGTCAGCGCCTCAGCAGCCTTGCCGATGACCGTGGTGTTGATCTGCTCCTGCACGGCGGTCTTGGCCTTGCTGGTGATCTTGGGGGCGATGGCGTTCTTCTTCTCGTTCTCGTAATACTGTATCTGCGGGTGGCGCAGATTGCCGGACAGGATGCTCACAAAATCCTCGGTAAATTCCTCCGGCACGATCAACGCCGCGTAGTAGTCGCCGGACTCCACCCCGTCCAGGGCCTCCGCCCGGCTGTCCACGAACACCCAGCCCATCTGGTCGTTGCTCTCCAGCCCCTGGAGCACCAGCGCGCCGATGTTCACCTCCAGGCCCAGCACCTCGCAGCCCGCGTCCTCGCTGGCCACCGCCACGCTGATGCGGCTGGTGGACGCCGTGCCGTAGGGGTCCCAGTTGGACAGGATGTTGAACCAGGCGTACAGGCACGGTACCAGGCACAACCCCAGCAGCACCACCACCGCCACCACACTGGCCGTCAGCCGCCGCCAGTCGGCGCGAAAGATATTCCAGATGTTCTTCATCGGTCCACCTGCCCTTCCCGGCTCTCCGCCGCACCGCGCCGCAGGTCATCGGACAGCCCCTGCAGCGCCCGGGTCAGCGCGTCCAGATCGGACGCCAGCTTCTCCGGGTCGTCCAGCAGCCGTTCCAGCACCCGCGCGCCGCTGTATACCGGCGCGGCAGGCGTCGGCGCGTTGTCTGCCTGTGGCGCTCCGCCGTGCACCTCCCGCAGTATCTCGTCCACGGAATATGCCTCCGGCTCCGGCGCTGCCGGTGCCTTTGTGACCGGCGTCTCCTCCGCAGGTGCCGGGGATATCTCCTCTGCCGCCGGCGTCTCCTCCGGCGCAGGTGCCGCTGCCGCCGCCGTTGCCTCCGTCTCCGGCGTCTCCTGTTCCTCCCGGGTGCCGTGGCGCAGCAGCAGGCCCATCCGTGGCACCTTGGGCAGCTCCGGCAGCTCCAGCAGTGTGCCCAGGCTCTCCTGCTCCATCTGGGTGATGTTCTCCAGCTTCTTTTGCAGCTCATAGTCCGCGTACTCCACGGCGATCAGATATGCCGCCACTGCGAACATGGACAGTATCCACAGCATCAGGGTGAACACCTTGTTCCCCCCCGCCAGAAACATCAGCAGCATCAATCCCAGCGTCACCGCCAGCAGCATCCGCATACCGACGCGTATGCGCCGCCGGTTGTTCCGGTGCAGGGTGCTGACCTCCTCCAGCAGGCGGTCATACAACTCCTGATAGTCCCGTTCTTTTGTCATCGGTCAACACCTCCTTTCACAGCAGCTCCGTCTCCTCCAGCTTCTCCTCCACAAAGTGGTTCAGTCCCATGAAGGGCCGCCGCACCAGCAGGCCGATCAGCAGCGCCGCCGCGGCGAACAGCAGCAGGAAGCCGATCTGCTGCCAGTAGTAATTCCCGTACATCCCGCAGATGCACTCGCGCATAGCGTCGATGGCATAGGGGAAGGGGAAGAAGCGATAGATCTTCTGGTAGATGGCCGGCAGCAGCTCGATGGGGAACGTGCCGGAGGAGCCTGCGATCTGCATGACCATGATGACCACCACGATGGCCTTGCCCACATCGCCGAAGGACAGCGCCAGCGAATAGATCAGCAGGCTGAATGTGAAGGCCGTCAGCGCGCCCGTGAGATACAGCATCCCCGGGTGCAGGCACTGGACCTTCAGTATGTACAGGTCGCCGGTAACGATGACCGCCGCCTGTATCTGGCTCAGCACGAAAAAGAACAGGTACCGCCCGAAGTACAGCTCCGCCGGCTTCGGATCGATCAGGCCCTCCGTCCGGGCGTGTATCTTGATGAGGGACGACAATATCACGCCGCCCACCCAGATGGCCAGCACCGTGTAGAACGGCGTCATGGCCGAGCCGTAGTTGGCGATGGGATACACCGCGTTCACGCTGGTCTGCACCATTTCCGGGAAATACTGGCCGTACACCGCCGGGTCGCCGCCCAGGATATCCACCAGCGTATCCATGTATTCGTCTGTGGTCAGCCCCTCCAGGTCGTCTATGGTGCTCTCCAGCGAGGTCAGCAGCTTCTCCGTAGCCGGCCGCAGCAGCGCCATGGTGTCACCCACAGCGTCAGCGGTCTCCGCCAGCGCGGTCTTCATGGCCTTGGCGTCCCCGGCCAGCGCGGCCATGCCCTCCATGGTGTCCGCCACCTGACCGGCCACGGTGTCCAGTTCCTTTTGCAGCGCCTTGGAGGTCACGGGGATCCTGTCCGCCATCGTCCGCAGGGACTTCACCAACGCGTCGCAGTCCGCCAGCAGATCGGCAGAATCCGGACTCTCCGCCAATGCCCGCAGCTGCTTTGCCGTCTTGCGGCACTCCGCCGCCGTCTGCCGCGCCGCCTCCGCCTGGGTCTTACCCGCCTCTGTGCCGGAGGCCTCCAGTCCCGCCGCCCACGTTTCCAACGTGGCCGCCGCCTTTTCCAGCTGCGCCGCCGCATCTCGCAGCTGCTGCTGTGCCGACGGCAACTCCGGCGCGTTCCCAATGGCGCTGTTCAGCCGATCCAGCGCCCGTTCCACCCGGGCCAGGGCCGTGTTCAGCCGCAGCTGTATCTCCGCCGCCGTCTGCTGCAGCTGTGCGCCGTCCGGCAGGTTCTTGTTGATATTGGCCACGGCCGCCTCCAGCGCCGCCGCGCTGCTCTCCGACACGCCGCTGCCGCCCGCCGTCTCAAAGGCGTCCATCATCCGCCCGCAGGCGTGCAGCAGATCCTGGGCCTGGTACAGCACGCCCTTCACGGCGGCCTCCGGGTCGTCGGCGGTCAGATTCGCCGCCAGCAGATTGCTCTGCTCCATGATGCCGTCGATGACCACCTCCAGATAGTTTTCACTGATGGAGCGCTTCAGCGTCTCCACCGCCGTGTCGGTGATCTTGGTGGCCACGGCGTTCTTCTTGGCGTTTTCGTAGTAGGTGATGGCCGGCTTACCGGTCCAGTCCGTCAGCATCCGGTACATATTCCGGCTGAACTGCTTGTCGACGACCACCGCCGCGTAGTAGTCGCCGGACTCCACGCCGCCCTTGGCCTCCTCCTCGGTGTCCACGATGACCCAGTTGATGGATGTAGCCTCCCGCAGGTCGGCCACCACGTCGTCGCCCTTGTTCTCGTAGGTGCCGTCCGCGTCGGTATAGCCCTCGTCCAGCGACGCCACCGCGATGGATATCCCCCCGGTGTTGCCGTAGGGGTCCCAGTTGGAGTAGATATTCAGCCAGGCGTACAGGCTGGGCAGCAGGGCGATGGCGACCACCACCACACAGGCGAAAAAGCACTTGCTCAGCGTCCGTATATCGGTTTTGAATACCGTCCAGATATTACGCATACTGCCTCCTTACGCGCGGCACGCCGCGCTGTATATAAAACTGTTGCAAACAATAGTGTATCAGTATGTATTATACAGAAAGCCGCTGTGATTTGTCCACGCAAAACCCGTTTTTTGCCTAAAAATACAGAAAAGAGACGGCTCCCGCCGTCTCTTTCGTTCTATTCTTTTTCTGTATCCTCCGCCACGATGCGGTAGTAGGTATTCCCCGTCAGCTTGTACACGATGGCATACAGCACCGCGAACACCGCAAAGCTCACCGCCGTGGTGCCGATCAGCAGCCCCCGGTTGTCCAGATTGAACAGGATCAGCAGCTTGTGGATGAACGGGAAGGCGAAGCACAGGTGCACGCCCGCCAGCACCAGCGGCAGATAGAACACCGTCAGCAGCTGGCTGTTGATGCTGCGGCGAATGTCCTGCTTGGTCATGCCCACCTTCTGCATGATGTCAAAGCGGGACTGATCCTCATAGCCCTCGGAGAGCTGCTTATAGTAAAGGATAGCCACCGCCGCGAAGATAAACACGATACTCAGCATGATGCCCAGGAAGAACAATCCGCCGTACATGCCGTAGAAGTCTGCCCGGTTGGCGGCCTTGGACTCCACGCTGACGCCCACGCCCCAGTCACTGCTGACGCCCGCCAGATAGCCGTTCAGCGCGTCCTCCAGATTGGGCGTTGCGCCATCGATGTTCCCCTGCTGGTTTTCCGGCAGATCGGTGTCGAAGGCGTAGTGCCACGTGGCCGTGAGATACCAGCCGTATTTTTCGCTCAGTCCGTCCTCCAGCTCCTGCACGAACTGCGTGAAGTGCGGCATGACCACCATCAGGGTCGGGGTGATATCCGCCGTGAAGGGGCCGCTCAGCGGCGGAATGTCCCGATCCATGACCCGGAACGTCCATTCCCCATCGACGGTCAGGGTGTCGTAAGGAAAATCCGTCCGCAGAGCCGCCACATACACCTGCCCGTCCTCCAGCGTCAGGCTCTGCCCCGTGGCGGCGTTGTAGTCCTCCAGCGGCAGGAAATGCAGCTGCGTCACACGGGTGCTGTCCGCTGCGGACGCACCGGCGTTGCCCAACCGCAGATCCCCGCCGTCTGGCAGACCGCTGACGCTGATCTCACGGTATGTCGCCACATTACTGGTCTGCCCGCCGAAGTTGAAAACGGTGCTCTCCACACCCTGACGCAGCTGCTCCGCCTCCGCCTCGTCCAGCGGATGATCGCTTCTGCCGTATACCGCCACGTCCATGTCGCGGGGATACCGGGCATTCACCGCGTCCTCCTGCCCCACATACAGGCAGGTGGTGGACGAGATCATCACCAGCACCATGGTGGCCAGGATGCACACCGAAGCCAGCCCCGCGCCGTTGCGCTTCATGCGGTAGGCCATGGAGGACACGGACACGAAGTGCTGGGGACGGTAGTAGTATTTTTTGTTCCTTTGCAAGCCGCGGCACAGCGTCACCGACCCGCTGATAAACAGCAGATAGGTGGCCAGTATCACCATGATGACCGCCGCAAAGAACCACAGCAGCGCCGCCAGCGGCTCCTTGATGGACAATGCCAGCGCGTAAGCGGCACCCAGCAGAACCATGCCCGCCGCCGTCAGCACCCACTGCGCCTTGGGCGGCTTCTCGCCCACGCTCTCGCTGCGCAGCAGCGCCACGGCACTGACGCCGTGCAGCTGCCGCAGGCTGTTCAGCAATATCAGCGTGTGGATGACCGCAAACAACGCCGCCGCAGCCAGCAGAGACGATACGGACACCGTCAGGGTATAGGTCACGGGCACCTGCAAAAGCCGCACCATACCCAGCTCCGCCAGCTTATACAGTACCACGCCCAGAAGCAGTCCCGTCCCCGTGGTCAGGCCATAGGTGATGACCGTCTCCCACAGCAGAATGCGGGCGATGTTGCCCTTGCCCATACCCAGCACATTGTACAGGCCAAACTCCCTCTCCCGGCGGCGAATGAGGAACGAGTGGGTATAGAACAAAAATATCAGCGCAAACACGGCGATGACCACCGTGCCCAGCCGCAGTATGATGGCGCTGCTGCCGCCGCCGGACATGTGCTCCAGCACCGGCGATCCGGACAGCCCCGTAAGAATGTAGAACATCAGCACCATCCCGGCGCAGCTGAGCAGATACGGCAGGTATAGCCGCCTGTTTTTTCTCATGCCCGTCCAGGCCAGCCGGGCGTATAATGTCTTTTCCCTCATGCCGGTTCACCGCCCGACTGCAGCATAGTCAGCGTGTCGGAGATGCGCTGATAGAACCGGGTGTCGTCGTCCTCGCCCCGGTACAGCTGGTGGAACACCTGGCCGTCCTTGATGAACAGCACCCGGCCCGCCCGGCTGGCGGCCTTCACGGAGTGTGTCACCATCAGTATGGTCTGCCCTGCCCGGTTGATGGCGGCGAACAGCCGCAGCAGCTCGTCGGTGGAGCCGCTGTCCAGTGCGCCGGTAGGCTCATCCGCCAGCAGCAGCTTTGGCTCGGTGATGATGGCCCGGGCCACTGCCGCCCGCTGCTTCTGCCCGCCGGAGACCTCATAGGGGTACTTCTTCAAAAGCTCCGTCAGTCCCAGCTCCCGGGCAATAGGCAGCAGCCGCGCCCGCATATCCTCGTAAGACATTCCCATCAGCACCAGCGGCAGATAGATATTGTCCTCCAGCGTAAATGTGTCCAGCAGATTGAACTCCTGGAACACGAACCCCAGGTTGTCCCGGCGGAAGGCCGCCGCGTCCCTCTCCCGTATCTTGCCCAGCTCATGGCCGTCCAGCCGCACCGTACCCGCCGTGGGCTCGTCCAGCGCCGCCAGAATGTTCAGCAGCGTGGTCTTGCCGCTGCCGGACTCACCCATGATAGCGACATACTCGCCCTGCTCCACGGTGAAGCTGACATTCCGCAGCGCCTCTACACGGCTGCCGCCCAGCCGCGAGGTGTATACCTTCCGCAGCCCACTGACTTCCAAAATGCTCATAGCATGACCTCCTTTTCCTTCGGGAGCCTCCGGCCCATCGCCCCGTCTCCCAACACGGTCAGTATACCGCGTCCCCCGCCCCCCTTCCATCGCTTTCCCTTACCCTTCCCGAACACAATTGTCACATTTCCCACCCTTTGCAAGGGCGATAATAAAATGTCGTAGGGGCCGGCGTCCTCGACGGCCCGTTTGCAGAACCTCCCGGTGAACCATTGTAGGGGTGGATGACTCTGTCCACCCACTCCCCTCACTCCGCCACAAACGCCGGGCGGCCCAGCGTCAGCCTCACCGTGGTACCCACGCCGGGCACGGACTCGATCCGTATCTCATGCCGCAGATTGCGGCATATCCGCCGGCACAGGTACAGCCCGATGCCGCTGGACCGCCGGTCCAGCCGCCCGTTCTGCCCGGTATAGCCCATGTCAAATACCCGGGGCAGGTCCTCCGGCGCGATTCCCATGCCGCTGTCCCGGATGCACAGATCGTCTCCCTCCCGGTAGATCCGGACGGTCCCGTCCTGCCCGGTGTACTTCAGGGCATTGCTCAGCAGCTGCTCCACCACAAAGGTCAGCCACTTGCCGTCCGTCACCGTCTCCCATTCCACCGGCGTGTAATCCAGCGCGATGCGCCGGTCAATGAACTCCCCGGCAAACCGCCGCACAGCGGCGCGCACCACATCATCCACGGCGCACGTTCGTATCACGTAGTCGCTGCCGCCCTCCTCCAGCCGCAGATAGGTCAGTGCCATATCCACATACTGCTCCACCCGGCCCAGCTCCGTCATCAGCCGCCGGGCGGCCGGGGTGTCCTCACCCTGCAGGGTCAGGCGCATGGCGGCGATGGGCGTCTTGATCTGGTGCACCCATGCGGTGTAATAGGCCGTCATATCCTCCCACCGGGCGGCGCGCGCCGTCTCCTGCCGGCGCAGCTCCCGCCGCAGCGTCTCCACCACGGCGGCGCAGTCCGCCCCCTCTACGGTGGTCATGGCCGGCAGGTCCAGCAGCACCGCCTCGCCCGCCTCCCGCAGACGCTTCAGCGCCTTGTGCCGCCGTGCCGCGCGGCCGTAATCCCACGCCGCAAGGCACGCCCCCAGCAGAACGCACAGCCCTGCCGGATAGCCCACCGCCGCCAGCGGCAGGCCGTACAGGGCAAAGGACACGGCAAACACCCCGACAAACAGCAGAAATGCCGCCAGCGTCAGCCGACGCTCCTTCAGATATGCTTTGAGCAGCTCCATATCTCTCACTCCACGATGTACCCCACCCCGTGCCGGGTGGCGATAAATTCCACAAGCCCCACGCCCGCCAGCTTCCGCCGCAGGCGGTTCACATTGACGGTCAGCGTGTTCTCATCCACAAAGCTGTCCGTCTCCCACAGCCGCTGCATCAGCTTCTCCCGGCTGACCACCTTCCCGGCGCTCTCCATCAGGCAGGACAGGATACGGTACTCATTCTTGGTCAGCTCCACCGTCTGCCCCTGATAGGTCAGCTTCTGGTCGTCGGCGGACAGCTGCGCGCCCCGTCTCTCCCGCAGCACCGCCGGCGCCGCCATGTCATAGCTGCGCCGCAGCATGGCCTGTACCTTGGCCATCAGAACACCGCCGTCAAAGGGCTTGGCGATAAAATCGTCCGCGCCGAAGTTCATGGCCATGATGACATTCATGTTATCACCGGCCGAGGACAAAAACAGGATGGGCGCACTGGTCTGCTTCCGCAGCTCCCGGCACCAGTGATAGCCGTCAAAGCACGGCAGGGCGATATCCAATATAATGAGGTGCGGCTGAAATTCCGCCGCCTCCGCCGTCACCGTCCGAAAGTCCCGGGCGCACCGGACCTCCAGTCCCCAGCTCTCCGCCAGATGCGCCACCGCCTGGGCGATGGTCCTGTCGTCCTCCACAATAAATATACGGTACATACGCTCACATCCTTTACGCTCTTCATTATACCCTCCCTCGCCTCTGTCCCGCAAGCCCTCTTACTCTTTCAATATTGTCACATTCGCTTACCGGATTTTTTTCAAAAACAGGGTTGACAAATCCGCGCCGCCGTGTTATAACTGTACCAACCTACCGAGTTGGTAGTTGTATTTCAGAAATGAGGCGATCACATGACCCGCACTCTTGTTCTCCTGACCGGACGATGTTGACTCCTTTTCCCTTCATTCCACACAACAACATCTGACTATAAACGATAAAGGAGATAAACACTATGTCTAACATCTACACTTCCGCTGACCAGCTGATCGGCAAGACTCCCCTGCTGGAGCTGACCCATATCGAAAAGGCCCATGACCTCAAGGCGAAGATCGTCGCCAAGCTGGAGTACTTCAACCCCGCCGGCAGCGTCAAGGACCGTATCGCCAAGGCCATGATCGACGACGCCGAGGCCAAGGGCCTGCTGAAGGCCGGCAGCGTCATCATTGAACCCACCTCCGGCAACACCGGTATCGGCCTGGCCTCCGTGGCCGCCGCCCGGGGCTACCGCATCATCATCGTTATGCCCGAGACCATGTCCGTGGAGCGCCGCCAGCTGATGAAGGCCTACGGCGCGGAGTTGGTGCTCACCGAGGGTGCCAAGGGCATGAAGGGTGCCATTGCCAAGGCCGACGAGCTGGCCAAGGAGATCCCTAACAGCTTCGTGGCAGGCCAGTTTGTGAATCCCGCCAACCCCACGGCCCACTACGAGACCACCGGTCCCGAGATCTGGGCCGACACCGACGGCAAGGTGGACTTCTTCGTGGCCGGCGTGGGCACCGGCGGTACCATCACCGGCACCGGTAAGTTCCTGAAGGAAAAGAACCCCGCCGTCAAGGTAGTCGCCGTGGAGCCCAAGACCTCCGCCGTGCTGTCCACCGGTATCGCCGGCTCCCACAAGATCCAGGGCATCGGCGCGGGCTTCGTCCCTGATGTGCTGGACACTAAGATCTACGACGAGATCATCCCTGTGGACAACGACGACGCCTTTGCCGTAGGCAAGGAAATGGGTCACCGCGAGGGCGTGCTGGTGGGTATCTCCTCCGGTGCGGCACTGTGGGCCGCCATCGAGCTGGCCAAGCGTCCGGAGAACGCCGGCAAGACCATCGTGGTCCTGCTGCCCGACACCGGCGACCGCTATCTCTCCACCCCGCTGTTTGCGGACTGATACTGCGTTTTTCTTCCTTCCATTTTCTCCTCACAAACATGACGAACGGACCTTTTTTGAGGTCCGTTCGTCTTTTCTTCTGTTTCTTTCCACTTTCTTTCTATTCTCCTTCTATTTTCTTTCTACATTTTTTCTGCTTTTTTGAAACGTTTTTTGCTCCGCAGGTGTATGATAGATGAAAGGCCTTTCACCTCAACAAAAGGAGAACCCCTATGACGGACGAACAGTTCACCCCGCTGGCGGAGCGGTATATGGACACGGTGTTCCGGGTGGCGTACAGCTATCTGCGCTGCCGGGACGACGCCGACGATGTGACCCAGGACGTGCTGATACAGCTGTACAAAGAGGATAAGGCGTTCGAAAGCGACGCCCACGTCAAGAATTGGCTCATTCGCGTCACGGTCAATCGCTGCAAGAACGTGCTCCGCGCCCCGTGGCACAAGGCGGAGGACATCGCCGACTACGAGAACAGCCTCACCTTCGAGGCCCCGGAGTGCCGGGAGCTGTTCGATGCGGTGATGTCGCTGGACAGGCGCTACCGCCTGCCGGTGCTGCTGTACTACTACGAAGGCTATCGCCAGAGGGAGATCGCCGCTTTGCTGGGCGTACCGGAGGAAACGGTACGCACAAGGCTGTCTCGCGCCAGAGACAAGCTGAAGCACATTTTATCGGAGGTGCCGCAGTATGCATGACAGAGAATTATTTGAAAAAGCCTTTTCCCCGCTGCACGCCTCCCCGGACACACTGACGGAGGTAAGAAAAACCATGCAGAACGAGAAAAAGACCCGCCGCGCACTGGGCAAGGGCGCTGTGATCGCCATTGCCGCCGCGCTGACGCTGACCGTGGCTGTGGCCAGCGGTATTGTGACCCTTATCAAGGCAGATGTATCCCCCGCCGACCATGTGGACGACGCCACCCACCACGCCTTCACTGATGACATCGACGCTGCCGCCCCTGTGGTGGACGACGGCAAGGGCGGCCTTGTCCCTGTCCCGGATATGGAGCGCATCCCCGGTGACGTCCAGACCACCCAGCGTCTGGTGGGCCAGTACCTCAGCAAGCTGGACGCGGAGATGACCGTGGACGGCAATACCATCAAGCTGGGTACCTTCCTGATCGACGAGAACGGCCTGGGCCTGCTGACCTACTCCGTGGAGAATCCCTCCGGCGTCGGCTACACAGACGTGGGCTACGGCGAGGGCATCGACCTGCCCCTCCAGCCCACCCTGTACTTCCGCAGCCCCGACGAGGGCAATGCCCTGTTCGCCAAGTGCTACGTGGACAAGGGGACCAGCACCGACACCTGCCTGAACGTGGTGCTGTACTTCGCCGCCGACACGTCCTTCCGGCAGGGCGACCTGCTGTACGTCACTATGCAGGACGAGCTGGGGCAGCCCTACTCCATCGCCGTGCAGCCCCGCACCTACGTGCCCGTCGCCACCCTGACCTCCGGCAGCGAGACCCTGACTCTCTCCCCGCTGGGCATGAGCATCCGCAACGCCCATCCCGACCGCGAGCCCCTTGTGGACGAGCTGACCCTCCGCTATCAGGACGGCAGTGAGTTCACCGTGGAGAGCAGCAGCCGCAGCCTGATGAACTGGGTGGTGGGCTGTATGCGCGGCAGCGACGACGTCCCCTTCGCCGACAACACCTACGTGTTTGACCGTCTGGTGGACGTGGACGCCGTGGCCTCCGTCACGCTGGAGGGACACCAGCACACCGATAGCGCCGCTGACGACACCTTCACCCTCACCTACCAGCCCTGACCGCGAAACGCAAAAAAGAGACCGCCCTGCGGTCTCTTTTTTTGCTCATATCACGTAGTTGTCCCCCGCCGGGGCGTTCATCAGATCCGCCAGCGTGATGTGGGTGAAGTAGTCCCGCGTCAGCTTGTAGTATCCCTGCCACACGCCCAGCGTCCGGCACTCCCCGGCCCGCTGGCACACCGGCGCGTCCGGCTGCAGGCAGGTGACCGGTGCCAGATCGCCCTCCGCCAGCTCCAGTATCTCCCAGAGGGTGTAGTCCTCCGGCTCTCGCGTCAGACGGTAGCCTCCGCCGATGCCGTGGACGCTCTCCACCAGGCCGGCGGACTTCAGCGCAGGCATAAGCCGTTCGATGTATTTCAGGGAGATGTCCTGCCGCGCGGCCACCTCCTTCATGGGTATAAAGTCCCCGCTGCGGTGCTCCGCCAGATCCAGCAGAACGCGGATGGAATAGCGACCTTTCGTGGAGATCATAGGTCTTCCTCCTGTCAGAAAATACACGGGCCATAAGATGACCCGTGTATAGTATACCACCAATCCCGTAGGTTAGGCAAGTTTAATTTTTCTTTGCGCGCCGATATGCCTGCATGCCCCACACCAGCCAGGCCGCTACCACCGCCGCCAGGACGATCCAACGCACCGTCTCCAAGGGCCAGGCCACCGCGGACAGGTCTGCATAGCGGCTGATCATAACGCTTTCCGCCGTACTGACCGTGGCCGCATAGGCAGCGGCCGGCGCCCAACACACCATGATCCGCACGATCTCCACGGCAAAGAGCAGTCCGCAGCCGCCATACAGTGCAAAACGGAAGCCCCTATCCCGCACCAGCGGCTCTTTCAGCACCGCGCCGCCGACTACCAGCGCCGCCGCCAGCAGCAGCGGCAGCAGCAGCCATACCGCCTCCTGCCGTACAGTCAGCGCTGCCCAGGAAAACTGCCGCACCACACCGCCGTGCAGCGCATAGGCGGACACCAGTAGGCGCCACACCCCCAGCAGCTGTATGGCCGCGAACAGCCACAGGGCGCACAGCGGTATCAGCAGCAGGATGCGGCGACGCAGCGTCTCTCGGCTGCGGCACACGCCCCAGCCCAGCCACAGGCACAGGGGCGACGCCAGCAGGCACAGCCACGACCAGTTGTTATAAGGGAATGCCACCCACACTGCCAACGCCATTACTGCCAGACTGTACCCGATGCGGAAGCGCAGGCTTCCCCGGCGCTCCAGATAGGCCTCCACCTCCGCTGGTGTATCGGCACAGGCTCGGGGGCGCGTCTCACCGGCCAGGATGTCGTCCGCCGTCACGCCGTACAGCGCCGCCAGCGCCGGCAGGGCGGCAATGTCCGGCAGCCCCGCGCCGGACTCCCATTTGCTGACAGTTTTGTTGGACACACCTAATATATCCGCCACCTGCTGCTGTGTCATGTCCCGCCCCCTGCGGAGTGATGCCAGATAGGTGCCTGTCTTTTCCATATCCATTGTCGCGGCCTCCTTTTTTCTTGTTGTACCCAGTATAGCATACGGCGGATTTTTGTCCATCCCCCACCCGCTGACTTTGTCTACGGAGCGTAGACAAGGCTGTTTCCACGGAAAAGTGCCCCGTTCTCCGATTTTTTTCTTGACACGGACGGTGGCCTATGGTAATATGTACAAGCTGACGATTTGAGTGGAGGGCGCACGCGGGTGTAGCACAATGGCCAGGGCACCAGCCTTCCAAGCTGGGGATGCGGGTTCGATTCCCGTCACCCGCTCCAACTTGACAGATACGCGCCAGTAGCTCAGTTGGATAGAGCAACTGCCTTCTAAGCAGTAGGCCAGGGGTTCGAGTCCCTTCTGGCGTGCCATTTCCCCTTGCGGGCGTCAGCGCTTCCCGTGCGGATGTATATGGTGGGTGTAGCTCAGTTGGTTAGAGCACCGGATTGTGGTTCCGGGTGTCGAGGGTTCGAGTCCCTTTACCCACCCCACAAAAAGAAATGAGGGATCGGGAGTGTCCCGGTCCCTCATCCCTTTCCACACAGGGGTGTCGCCAAGTGGTAAGGCAAGGGACTTTGACTCCCTCATCCGCTGGTTCGAGTCCAGCCATCCCTGCCAGTTCTTTCCGGACGACACCGTCCTTACGATAACTGCATATGCTTCGTTAGCTCAGTAGGTAGAGCACCTGCCTTTTAAGCAGGGTGTCCGGGGTTCGAATCCCCGACGAGGCACCAAAAGAGAAAGATACCTTTTGGTATCTTTCTCTTTTGCTGTCTTGCCTCCGGGGAGTCGAAGTTTATACCTCCTTCCCGCAGAAAGCGCCGCGGGGCTATTTTCTCTCCGCCGCCAGCTTCAGCAGGGTCTCTTTATCGTTAGGCGTTCCATCCAGCACGGCGTTCAGCAGATACTGCAGCGCATCACCGACCTCTCGCCCCCGCAGCCCCAGTGCCATCAGGTCGCCGCCCTTCACCGTCAGGTCCTTCAGTGAAAAGCACTGCCGCTTCGCCAGCAGCGTGTTCAGAAGGTCCTCCGCCTGCTGTATATCCGCCAGACGGCAGCGATCTTCCGGGCTTTGGGCGGCGTTGTCGGCCCGCTTCACCTCCAGCAGCTGCCGAAACGTCTCCTCTCCCAGCTGCGACACGGCGCGGGCAATAGCCTTCTCCGTCCGGGCAATATCCCGGTCGTGCCAGCGCACCAGTGTCACGATGCGTTCGGCGGTACGGTTGTCCATCCGCAGACGGCGGCAGATATCCGCCGCCAGGTCCGCCGAGATGGCCGAGTGACCATAAAAATGCCCCACGCCCTGCTCGTCCCGGGTAAAGCACGCCGGCTTGCCGATATCATGGAGCAGCATAGTCCAGCGCAGGACCACCTCCGCCGGGACGGCGGCCACTGCGTGGGCGCTGTGCCCCCACACGTCGTAGATATGATGGCGATTGTGCTGCTCGAAGCCCACGCAGGGCGCGATCTCCGGCAGGAACATCGCCAGCACGTCCGGCCAGTTCAACAGCACCGGCAGCACGTGACTGCCGCACAGCAGTTTATCCATCTCTGTCAGGATACGCTCCGGCGCGATACAGCGCAGCAGCGGCGCCTTCACCCGCAGCGCCGCATCGGTCCGCGGCTCGACCGAAAATCCCAGTACGGCGGCAAAGCGCAGCGTCCGCAGGATACGCAGCGCATCCTCCTCAAAGCGTCGTTCCGGCTCTCCCACACACCGCAGGATACCCGCCTCCAGATCCTCCCGCCCGCCATACAGATCGGTGATATGCCCGCGCAGGTCCATCGCCATGGCATTCACCGTCAGGTCACGGCGGCAGAGATCCTCCTCCAGCCTGTCGGAGAAAAACACCTGATCCGGCCGGCGATGGTCCGTATAGGTCCCATCCGCCCGGAAGGTGGTCACTTCAATGTGCATCTCCCCCGCCCGGACCGTGACCGTCCCGTGCTTCAGCCCGGTTGGGATGGCATAGCCGTCAAACAGTGTAAGCACCTGCTCCGGCCGCGCGGCGGTGGTCACGTCCCAATCTCCCGGCGTGCGGCCCAGCAGCGTGTCCCGCACGCAGCCGCCCACGGCATAGGCGGCGAAGCCCGCAGCCTCCAGCCGTTCCAGCACATATTGCACCGCCTGCGGCAGCATGGCTTCGCCTCCCCTCACGTTTTTTCATCCTCCGCCGCCAAATACCGGCAAAAAAGCCGGTTGCATGGGCGGAGTCGTTGTATTATAATAGTACAGTAATTTTTCTGTTCCTGTCAAGGAGGCAGCAAATATGTTTCATCCTACTGAGGACTTTCACAAGTATATCCACCCCGGCAAGCGCGTACACCTGGCGGGCATCGGCGGCGTGAGTATGTGCGCGCTGGCGGAGGTATTGCAGGGCATGGGCGTGACGGTGCAGGGCTCGGACATGAGCGAGAGCGACACGGTGAAGCACCTGCGCTCTGTGGGGATCCCCGTGGCCATCGGCCACTCGGCGGAGAACCTGAAAAACTGCGACGCGGTCATCCGTACCGCCGCCATTCACGACAGCAATCCCGAGATCGCCGGCGCCGTGGCCCGGGGCATCCCGGTTTACGAGCGCGCCCAGGCCTGGGGCGCCATCATGCAGGGCTATCGCAACGCCCTGTGCGTCTCCGGAACCCACGGGAAGACCACCACCACCTCCATGGCCACCCACATCTTCATGGCGGCCCAGGCAGACCCCACGGTGATGATCGGCGGCACGCTGCCGCTGCTGCACTCCGGCTATCGGGTGGGCAGGGGCGACACCATCATTCTGGAGAGCTGTGAATACTGCAATTCCTTCCTGAACTTCTTTCCCACCGTGGCAGTGATCCTTAACGTCCACGCCGATCATCTGGACTTCTTCAAGGACCTGGCCGATATCGAGCACTCCTTCCACGACTTTGCCGCCCTGGTGCCGGAGCGCGGCTTTATCATCGCCAACGCCGATGACGAGGGTGCCCGCGAGGCCGTCAAGGGCCTGACGCATCCGGTGTTCACCTTCAGTGTCAAAGACCGTAGCGCCGACTGCTATGCCGACAACGTCTCTTTCTTTGACGGCTACGGCGACTTCGACGTGGTCATCAACGGCCTGACCTACGCCCATGTGTCCCTGCACGTCCCCGGCGCCCACAATATTTCCAACGCCCTGGCGGCGGCCAGCGCCGCCTATGTTCTCGGCCTTCCCGGCGAGGCGGTAACGGCAGGCCTGGCGTCCTTCACCGGCGCCGGACGGCGCTTTGAGCACAAGGGCACCTTCCGCGGCGCGGAGGTCTATGACGACTATGCCCACCATCCCGACGAGGTGCGGGCGCTGCTGAGCGCCGCGCAGGCGCTGCCCCACAAACGGCTCATCCTGGCCTTCCAGCCCCACACCTACACCCGCACCGCCGCGCTGTTCGACGACTTTGTGGAGGTACTGCGCCTGCCGGACCGCGTAGTGCTGGCGGAGATCTACGCCGCCCGGGAAAAGAACGACATCGGCATCTCCTCCCGGGACCTGACCGCCCGCATCCCCGGCGCCGTCTACTGCGCCACGCTGGAGCAGACGGCGGACGAGCTGGAAAAGCTGGCCCAGCCCGGCGATATGATTATCACCGTGGGCGCAGGCGACATCTACCGCGCCGGAGAGCTGCTGCTGAAACGAGGTGACGCACAGTGACCATCTCCCCCGTATCCCATAACACCCGTCCGGAAGGCCAGCTGCTGCCACAGGAGGCCGCAGCCTTCGACCTGCTGGACAAGCTGGGCATCGAATACGACCGCGTCAGCCATGACGCCGCCTTCAACATGGAGCTGTGCGCCGAGGTCAGCCGCGTACTGGACGTGTCCGTATGCAAGAACCTGTTTCTGTGCAACCGGCAGAAAACCGCGTTCTATCTGCTGTGCATGCCGCCGGACAAGCCCTTCCACACTAAGGACCTCAGCGCACAGATCAACTCCTCCCGCCTGAGCTTCGCCCCGGAGGAGATCTTGTGGGAGCTGCTGCGCTGCCACCCGGGCTCCGCCACCATTCTGGGCCTGGCCAACGATACGGAGCACCGGGTCCAGCTGCTCATCGACCGCGAAGTCTATGACGCGCCCTTTTTCTCCTGCCACCCGTGCATCTGCACCAGTACACTGAAGCTGAAGACCGCCGACGTGCTGGAAAAGCTGCTGCCCCACACCGACCACACGCCTGTTATCGTTGATTTGTGAGAAATACTGCCTGCCCTTCCCAGCAGGCAGTATTTTTTCATATATATCACAAAAAGCCCTTGCGCTTGGAAACGTTTTCGGTTATACTTACCGTATTCCCACCGTCAGGCGGCACTCCACTTCATGCCGCCTGACGGCAAAAGATAAGGAGGAATACCCGCTGTGGCTGGCGGTGCGGCAGTGTGGAGACCTGTCGTAAGGCACTGAGGGCAATGCCCGTGCGAGGCCGTCTTTTGCGGAGGCAGGACGGTTACAGTCAAAAATGTATGGCAAAGGTCATTCTGAAGGACCTGAAGAAGGTCTACCCCAACACCGAGAAGAAAAAGAAGGTCAAGAAGGGCGAGGAGCCCCAGGAAAAGAAGAGCAATCTTCAGATCACCGACGAGGGCGTTGTGGCTGTCCAGCAGTTCAGTCTGGAGATCGCCGACAAGGAGTTCATCGTGCTGGTGGGCCCCTCCGGCTGCGGCAAGTCCACCACCCTGCGTATGATCGCCGGTTTGGAGGATATCACCTCCGGCGAGCTGTGGATCGGCGACAAGCTGATGAACGACGTGGAGCCCAAGGATCGGGACATCGCCATGGTGTTCCAGAACTACGCCCTGTACCCCCACATGACCGTGTACGAAAACATGGCCTTCTCCCTGAAGCTGAAGAAAGTCCCCAAGGACGAGATCGATAAGAAGGTCCGTCAGGCGGCAGAAATTCTGGACATCACCCAGTATCTGGACCGCAAGCCCAAGGCCCTGTCCGGCGGCCAGCGCCAGCGTGTGGCCATCGGCCGCGCCATTGTCCGCGACCCCGCCGTGTTCCTGATGGACGAGCCCCTGTCCAACCTGGACGCCAAGCTCCGCAACCAGATGCGCGCCGAGATCATCAAGCTGCGCCAGCGGATCAACACCACGTTTATCTACGTCACCCATGACCAGACCGAGGCCATGACCCTGGGCGACCGCATCGTCATCATGAAGGATGGCTTCATCCAGCAGATCGGCACGCCCCAGGAGGTCTTTGACCACCCGGCCAATCTGTTCGTGGCTGGCTTTATCGGCACGCCCCAGATGAACCTCTTTGACGCGAAGCTGGTGAAGAACAGCGACGGCAAATACGCCGTGGCTATCGACGGCATCAACGTGGAACTGGCCGAGGATAAGCAGGCCCGGCTCAGCGCTAAAAATGTACCGGAACAGGACGTGACGCTGGGCGTTCGCCCCGATCACATCATGCTCTGCGCCGACGGCGTCAAGGGTACCGTGGATGTCAGCGAGCTGATGGGCTCCTCTGTGCATCTGCATATCTCCACCCACGACCATGACGTGGTGGTCATCGTCCCCACCAACGGCAACGCCGCCCACTTCCCCATGGGCAGCGAGGTCAACATGATCTTCGGCGGCAATGTGGCCCATGTGTTCAGCAAGGAGACGGAAAAGAATCTGGAGTGGTAACAACAGACACAAAAAAGGAAGCCCTCCGGGCTTCCTTTTTTCTGCGCCATTGTCATTGCGCGCCCACCCGCCGCTTTCTGTCATTGCGAGGAGGGCGAAGCCCGACGCGGCAATCCGTTTTCTTTTTGCATAGGCTCCCGGTAAACCGTTGTAGGGGCGGACGACTCTGTCCGCCCGAAACCTTCCCCTTGAGGGGAAGGTGGCAACGCGAAGCGTTGACGGATGAGGTGTCATTGCGAGCCAGCGCTCACGCTGGCGTGGGGCTCCGTCCCCCGACAAAAAAGAAATCCCTTTCGGGATTTCTTTTTTGCGTTCTCAAGGTTTCTTCTTACCCACGTAGACCATCCCGGTCAGAGACAGCACCGCACTCACGGCGTACATTCCCACGCCCGCATCTATGGTCTTGGGGGAGCCGGTCTTGCCCTCGTCCTTCGCGGTAGTCGCAGAGCTGTAGTAGTAACGCGGCGTTTCCTCTGCTGTCGGATACTTGTGCTCCGGCAGAAGCGGTGTGCCATTTGGGTTAAATCGATACTTGCCGCCGGCAGCAGTGATTTCCTTAAAGAAATCTTCCGTTTTCATGTATTCAAGGGTCTTTTCTGTCCCAGCATCTTGGTATTTAAAGCAAGCCGTAACATTTCCCGCTTCCACGAAATAATTGTTTTTAAAAACAGGTGTATCAGAAGAAACATCGCCTGCAATACCGCCTAAACGCTTATAAGGTGTAGTGGCAGTATATTGAGATAGATCCATTCCACCGGCGAAATAGCAATGTCTGATTTCTGTACCTGCACCAACTGTGCCTGCAATGCCGCCGAAATCTGTAGTTCCACTGCCAAGAGGAACCATTTTCCCTGTGGAATAACAATTGATGATCTTTGAGTCTTGATACAACTGCCCAACAATTCCGCCGGTATGGGGTGTCCAAGAGGTCATATCGCCTGTATTAGCGCAATACTGTACGGTACTGTTTTCCGCAAGACCCACGATACCGCCCTTCCAAAATCGGGAGGTGTCCTTCATTACTGAAAAATTCCCCTCGTTTTGGCAGTATTCAATTGTGCTATCTATCGCATATCCGCACAAGGCCACAGTACCGTTAATATATTTGTCTGTATCCGTGAACGACACATCTGAGACGCAGTCAGTAATTTTACTGCCTGCTGCAACGCCCGCTACCGTTCCAAAATAGACATACCCTGAATTGGACACATCCAGCTTGCCTTGAATTGTCAAACCGGAAATTTCAGCGCCGTAAACCTCACTGAAAAATCCGAAGGACGGATACTCTGTCTTTCCATAGTTTTCGGAAAAATCCAAATTGGAAATTGTATGCCCGTTTCCGTAAAACTTACCGCTGAAGTAATGTTGCAGATTTCCGTTGCCGTCAAAAACGCTGCCAATTGGTGTCCACGCAATATCTGTTAAATCCAAATCTTCTTCAAGCGATACAACAGCATCTTTCTTGCCATCATATTCGCCATTGTCCACCGCTTTTGCAAACTGCAAAAGCTCATCAACAGTTCTAATGGCTGTCTTTCCCGCCGCAAAAGCAGAAATGGGCACCATCGCCAAACACAGCACCAATGCAAAAAATAGACCCACTACGCGCTTCTTCATTGTACACTCCTCCTTTTATTCTCCCATAGCATACAGGCGGCATCATTCCGTGGGTACCCACGGAATGACGGGAGCTCCCGTCGCCGCACATATCAACGCTGTTGGTCATAGTATACCTGCTTTTCCGCCAAATGTAAATCCAAAATTTGTGCGCCTTTGGCGGAAAATAAAATGGGAGAGGCGGCTCACAGCAGCTTTTCCAATTCGCTCTCGCCGTACACTTTTATGCCGTTTTCCTTCAGCAGCGCCGCCGTGACGCCGTCGCCGTCCGTCAGCGTGCCGGTGAACGTTCCGTCATAGATGCGCCCGCAGCCGCAGGAGGGGCTTCGCTCCTTCAGCACGGCGGCGGTACAGCCGTACAGCCGCGCCAGACGCAGCGTCTCCTCCGCGCCCCGGCGGTATTCCGCCGTCACGTCCCGGCCATCGCTCATCACCACCCGATCGCCCCGCCGCTCGGAGGGCTTTCGGGGCGTGGGCAATCCTCCCAGCTGCTCCGGACACACCGGCACCGCCAAGCCGCGCTTCGCCAGCTCCTGTGCCAGCGGGTTGGGCTTGCTCTGCCCGTCGTAGCGACAGGCACAGCCCAGCAGACACGCGCTCACCAGGATCATACCGCCAGCTCCTTTCCGTTCAGAGCGGCATACACCAGCGTATCGCCCACGTATTGCAGCTTCATGGAGAAAAACGGCGTGTCCGGCTCGTGGATCAGCGCCAGAAACAGCTTGTCCCCCGTCCATTGGGGCAGCGCCGCCAGCGCATCCTTGTGCAGCCATTCCAGCACGCCCTCGCTGCACTCCCGCAGCGTCCCTGTCCAGCCGGTGGCGGTAAACAGGTGCATATATTCCCCCTCCCAGATATCCGACACGAAGGTAATGACGCCCCGGTACCGATAGTCGGTCAGGGTCAGGCCCGTCTCCTCCAGCGTCTCGCGGCAAACGCACTCCTCCGGGCTCTCGCCCTCCTCGCACTTGCCGCCCACGCCGATCCACTTGTCGTGGTTCAGGTCGTTCTGCTTCTTCACCCGATGCAGCATCAGGTATTCGCCCCGTTCGTTTTCGATATAGCACAGCGTGGTGTTTTTCATCTTTGCACCTCCGATTTACAAATCACTGCCAATAGTATATACTATTTGTATCATCAACACAACTGTTACCTGTCAGGAGAGTATATAGTATGTCAACTATAAAACCAGGCCGCTACCGCCACTTTAAGGGTAATGAATATGAGGTCATCGGCACCGCCCGCCACTCTGAAACACTGGAGGAACTGGTGGTCTACCGTGCCCTGTATGATAATGGCGGTCTGTGGGTGCGCCCCGCCGCCATGTGGTCCGAGATCGTGGACCGTGACGGCTACCACGGCCCGCGTTTCATCCCGGAGGACAGCCAATGATCGACTATACTGTGATACGCTCCCACCGGCGCACCCTGGCGCTGGAGGTCACCCGGCAGGGCACCGCCCTGGTCCGCGCCCCTCTGCGGGCCTCCGATGCGGACATCGCCCGCTTTATAGACAACCACCGCAGCTGGCTGGAAAAGCACCTTGCCGCAAGGCAGGCCTTTCTGGCCGCCCACCCGGAGCCGTCTGCGGCACAGACGGATGCATGGCGGCAGCAGGCAAAAGAGACACTGCCGCCACTGGTGGCCCACTGGGCCCAGCGCATGGGCGTGCAGCCCGCCGGCATCACCATCACCGCCGCCCGCACCCGCTTCGGCAGCTGCTCCGGCAAAAACCGTCTCAGCTTCTCCCTCTACCTGATGGCCTATCCCGAAACCGCCATTGAATACGTGGTGGTTCATGAGCTGGCGCACATTCGCCACCACGACCACTCCCCCGCCTTCTACCGCGAGGTGGAAGCCTATCTGCCCGACTGGAGGGCGCGCCGCGCCCTCCTTCGCCGGTAATTCAGCCATTTTGCGCCGTACATTCGATACTTCGCCGCCGCCCGTTCAATCGGACGGCGGTTTTCTTGTGATTTTCACAAGAAAACCACCGTCTTTTCTGTGCGTTTCGGCAAAAATGCAGCGAAGCAATTGACAATTGCGGCAAACACTGATAGGATAACTATGCTGAACGGAAACGTTACCGGAAATGTTTTCGCTTTCCTCTGACGATTTTCGTTCCTTTCGATCTGGTATAGTAGGAGGCACACCCAGGTATGACGATCAAGGATATAGCCAAACAGTGCAGCGTCAGCGTCAGTACCGTCTCCCGTGTGCTGAATGACCGGCCGGATGTCAGTGAGGATGTCCGGCGTAAGGTGCTTTCCGCTATCAAGAATAGCAACTACATTCCCAACAACAGTGCCCGCGATCTGGTACGCACCAAGTCCGACGCTGTGGGTCTGGTAGTCCGCGGTGTGTCCAATCCGTTCTACACCGACATTATCCGCGCCATTGAACGCACCATCACCGATGCCGGTTTTACAATGGTCATGCAGCAGATCGGCGCCTGTGACGACGAGGTCAAATGCGGTGCGGTCATGGAGCGCGAAAAGCGCCTGCAGGGCATCGTGTTCCTGGGCGGTCGGTTTGATTACACCCCCGCTGATCTGGCGATGCTGAACGTTCCCTTTGTGTGCTGTTCCTACTCCAACCGCTATGGCACGCTGATCGAGGGCGAGTATTCCTCTGTGTCCATCGCCGACGGTGACACCGCACAGCAGGCAGTGGAGGAGTTGTACCGCCACGGGCACCGGCGCATCGCCGCGCTGATCTCCCGTCCCAACGATCAGTCCATCAGCCAGCTGCGTTATGAGGGCTATGTGCAGGCGCTGGAGAGTCACGGCATCCCCGTGGACCCGGAGCTGGTGATCTCCACCGGCGGCTTCGACGTCCGCGATGCCTATTCCGCCGTAAAGGCTGCCCTGGAACGGGGCGCGGATTTTACTGCTCTATTTGCCATCGCGGACTCTATGGCCATTGGTGCCATGCGGGCCTTGATGGATGCCGGCAGGCGTATCCCCGAGGACTGTTCCGTTATAGCGATAGACGGGTTAGAATTGTCTGCCTATATTGAGCCGCCGCTTACTACCCTGTGCCAGCCTATGGAGGAAATGGGCCGGCGCAGCGCCGAGATTTTGCTGGACATGGTGCGGCACAAGGGCTCCCACGCCTGTGAGCTGCTTCCCACCACCCTGCGCCAGGGCCGCAGCGTGGCCGCGCCCGGATGATACTTTTGTATATCTTTGTGATCTATTTTGTGTATCCTAAGGATCCGTTTCCTGCATCCCAATAATTTGTTTTTTGTACCCTAATGATCTGTTTTTTACATCCTTGTGATGTGAAAATAAAAACAAAAAAGGAGTAATTACCATGAAGAAGTTTCTTGCAATGCTTCTTGCTCTCGTGATGGCCCTGTCTCTGGTGGCCTGCGGTGAGAAGAAGGACGACACCAAGACCGAGGGCGGCGACACCGCCACCGGCAGCGTGTACTACCTGAACTTTAAGCCTGAGTCTGACGACGCCTGGAAGGCTCTGGCCGCCACCTACACCGAGAAGACCGGCGTGCCCGTCAAGATCCTCACCGCCGCCTCCGGCGAGTATGAGTCCACCCTGGTGTCCGAGATGGACAAGGAAGACGCGCCCACCCTGTTCCAGTGCAACGAGGGCGGCGTGGCTACCTGGGGTGAGTTCTGCTACGACCTGAGCAGCAGCGACGTGTACAACCAGCTGACCTCCAAGGACTATGCCCTGAAGAACGCCGACGGTGAGGTCATCTCCATCGGCTACTGCCTGGAGACCTACGGTATCATCGTGAACAAGGCGCTGCTGAAGGAAGCCGGCTATGAGGTCACCGACATCACCAACTTCGAGTCCCTGAAGAAGATCGCTGACGACATCCACAGCCGCGCTGCCGAGCTGGGCTTCGACGCCTTCACCTCCGCCGGTCTGGACGGCACCTCCTCTTGGCGTTTCTCCGGCCATCTGGCCAATATGCCTCTGTTCTATGAGTTCCGCGATGAAGGCGTGACCAGCAAGCCCGCCACCATCAAGGGCACTTATCTGGACAACTACAAGGCTATCTGGGATCTGTACATCACTGACTCCGCCACCACCGGCGCCGCCCTGCTGACCGCCACCGGCGACCAGGCTGAGGCCGAGTTCGGCGAGGGCAAGGCTGTGTTCTATCAGAACGGCACCTGGGAGTACAGCAACCTGACCGGCGAGAAGTTCGGCATGAACGCTGACGACCTGACCATGATCCCCATCTACTGCGGTATTGAGGGCGAGGAGAAGGCCGGCCTGTGCACCGGTACCGAGAACTACTGGTCCGTCAACAAGAACGCCTCCGAGGAGGACATCAAGGCCACTCTGGACTTCCTGAACTGGGTCGTTACCTCCGAGGAAGGCACTGCCATGATGGCTGAGCAGTTCGGCGCCTGCCCGTTCCAGGCCTCCAAGGCTCCCTCCAATCCGTTCAGCGCTCTGGCCAACGAGTATGTTGCCAATGGCTGCTATCCTGTCACCTGGGCCTTCAACTACACCCCCGCCGTCAATGACTGGCGTGCCGCTGTGGTCGACGCTCTGGGCAAGTATACCGCCGACGGCGGCAGCTGGGACGATGTGAAGACCGCCTTCGTGGAAGGCTGGGCTACCCAGTACAACAACGAGATCGCCAACGGCTAAGCTACGGTTTCAACCACATACGCACAGGGGGCGGGCTTTTCGCCCGCCCCCTCTTTCTTACTCTGTGACGGCGTGCGCTGTCCTTCGAACGCACTTCGGAGGAGAGCTTTCGCTGTGACAAAACTACGGAGAACAGGAGTGGTCTAATGAAACGATTTCAAGCGAAACGGGACGCGGCTGCGCTGAACAGCCGACTGGTCCGACGGCCAATTCAGCGCATGGTGTGGCTGTTTCTGCTGCCCACCTTTGCCGCCTTCTGCATCGGGTTCATCTACCCGTTCCTGAAGGGCGCGTTCCTGTCCTTCTGCAAATTCAAGCTGACCAGCAAGTGGACATGGGTAGGCTTTGACAACTATCTGAAGGCCTTTGCCGACAGCAGCTTCCGCCATGCCTTCTTGTTCACGGCGCTGTTTGCCTTTGTGTCGGTGCTGTTCATCAACGCGCTGGCCTTCGCGGTGGCCTATGCGCTGACGCGGGGCATCAAGGGCTCCAATCTGTTCCGGACGGTGTTCTTCATGCCGAACCTGATCGGCGGCATCGTGCTGGGCTACATCTGGTCCATGATCTTCGACGGCTTTCTGGTGGCCTACGGCAAGTCCGTGGTGCTGAACAGCCACTTCGGCTTCTGGGGTCTCATCATCCTGATCTGCTGGCAGCAGGTGGGCTATATGATGATCATCTACATCGCCGGACTGCAATCCGTGCCGGAGGATATGCTGGAGGCGGCCCGCATCGACGGCGCCACCAACTGGCAGACCCTGTGGAAGGTCACTATCCCCAACATGATGAGCTCCTTCACCATCTGCATTTTCCTGACGCTGACCAACGGCTTCAAGCTGTTTGACCAGAACCTGGCCCTGACCGGCGGCCGCCCCTTCCTGCAGCAGGCGGACGGCAGCGTTATCAAGACCACGGAAATGCTGGCCCTGAACATCTACAACTCTTTCTACTCCGGCAGCGGCAACAACCGCGGCGTGGCCCAGGCCAAAGCCGTGCTGTTCTTCATACTGGTGGCGGCTATCGGACTGATCCAACTTCGGGCTACCCGCAAAAAGGAGGTGCAGCAGTAATGCAGACGAGCCTTGCCAAAAAGCATGACCGCAGCAAAATGGTGTTGACCATAGCGTTCACGGTGATCTGCATCGTGTATGTGCTGCCCATCGTCATCGTTCTGATCAACTCCTTCAAGACCAATGCCGCTGTCAATACCGATACGTTCGCCCTGCCCAATGAGGACACCTTCGTGGGCTGGCAGAACTATATCAAGGGCATGACCTTCGGCAACTATCCGTTTATCAAGGCGGTGTTCTACAGTCTGTTCATCACCCTGGTCTCCTCGGCGCTGATCCTGATCTGCACCTCTATGGCCGCGTGGTATGTGGCCCGTGTGGGCAGTCTGTTCAGCAAGATCGTGTACTACCTGTGCGTGTTCTCCATGGTGGTGCCGTTCCAGATGGTGATGTTCACCCTGTCCCGCACCGCCGAGCAGGTCAAGCTTCCCTACTTCAGCCTCACCTCTATGGCTTTTGCCAAGATCGGATTGAACACACCGTGGACAATACCTATCGTATACCTGGGCTTCGGCGCGGGACTGGCGGTGTTCATGTTCTCCGGGTTTGTCAAGACGATCCCGCTGGAGATCGAGGAGGCTGCTGCCATTGACGGCTGTGGGCCTGTGCGTACCTTCTTCCTGGTGGTGCTGCCCATGCTGAAGCCCACGTTTATCTCCGTGGGCGTGCTGGAGATCATGTGGGTGTGGAACGACTTTCTGCTGCCGTACCTGGTGCTGGATCTGAACAAATACCGCACCATCCCCATCGTCATCCAGTATCTGAAGGGCAGCTACGGACAGGTGGATATGGGCGCCACCATGGCGCTGATCCTGCTGAGCATCGTCCCGGTCATCATCTTCTATCTCTGCTGCCAGAAGCACATCATCAAGGGCGTGGCGGCAGGCGCCGTCAAGGGCTAAACTTACAACACGCCGGGGGCGGGCTGATCGCCCGCCCCCGTATATTTTGGCCGGGACCGTCCGGCTGAAAGTCAAATCCTATCCAAGAGAGAAGTTGAGTTATGAAACGAAGCAGCGGTATTTTAATGGCGGTATCCTCCCTGCCCTCCCCCTACGGGATCGGTACCCTGGGCAAGGCGGCCTATGATTTCGCCGATTTCCTGAAAGACGCCGGCCAGTCCTACTGGCAAATGCTCCCCCTGGGCCCCACCAGCTATGGCGACTCCCCCTACCAAAGCTTTTCCGCCTACGCCGGCAACCCCTATTTTATCGACCCGGATATGCTGGCGGCCGACGGGCTGCTGACGGCCGCCGAGTGCGCCGCCCCCGACTGGGGCAGCGACCCGCGCCATGTGGACTACGGAAAGATCTACGAGAGCCGCTTTACCCTTCTTCGCAAGGCCTATCAGCGGGGCTGGGAGCGGGACGCGGAGGCCGTAGCGGCCTTTGCGCAGGACAATGCGCGCTGGCTGCCGGACTACGCCCTGTACATGGCCTGCAAGCGGCACTTCGGCATGAAGGCATGGACGGAGTGGCCCGACGACGACCTTCGCCTGCGTAAGAACGAGGCCGTGCTGGACAAGTACCGCACACTTCTGCGGGAGGATGTGCAGTTCTTCACCTATCTGCAATTTCTGTTTTTCAGGCAGTGGACCGCTCTGCGCGACTACGTCCACCAGCAGGGCATCCGCATCATCGGCGATCTGCCCATCTACGTGGCCATGGACTCCGCCGACGTCTGGGCTGAGCCGCAGTTCTTCCAGCTGGACGACGATCTGGTGCCCAAGGCTGTGGCCGGCGTCCCGCCGGATTACTTTACCGCCGACGGCCAGCTGTGGGGCAACCCCCTCTACGACTGGGACGCCATGCGTGACGACGGCTTCGGCTGGTGGATCCGCCGGATCGACGGCGCCGGCAAGCTGTATGATGTGATCCGCATCGACCACTTCCGCGGCTTTGCCAACTACTGGGCCGTGCCCTACGGTCAGCCCACCGCCAAAAACGGCCGCTGGATCGCCGGTCCCGGCATGGACCTGATCGAACGGCTCAACGGCTGGTTCCCGCAGCTGGAGTTCATCGCCGAGGATCTGGGCTACCCCACCCCGGAGGTGGCGCAGCTGCTCCGCGAGTCCGGCTGGCCCGGTATGAAGGTGCTGGAATTCGCCTTTGACTCCCGGGATTCCAGCGGGTATCTGCCCCACGCCTATACGCCGCACTGCATCTGCTATACCGGCACCCACGACAACAGCCCCCTGGCCCTGTGGCGGCAGGAGGCCGCGCCGGAGGATGTGGCCCACGCGGTGGAATACCTGGCGCTGACAGAGCAGGAGGGCTTCCACTGGGGTATTATCCGCGGCGGTATGTCCAGCGTGGCGGAGCTGTTCGTGGCGCAGGTGCAGGACTATCTGGGCCTGGGCGAGGGAAACCGCATGAACATCCCCGGCACCCAGGGCGGCAACTGGACCTGGCGGCTGCTGCCCGGCGAGCTGAGCGATGCGCTCTCTGTCAGGATCGACCGCATGACCGCGCTCTACGGCCGCAAGGCATAAGCGAACACCCCCGGCAGTGCCGGGGGTGTTTTTTTGCCGTGAGCACCGCTTCCGCAACGCCGAAACCCCCATCTGCCGTGTGACAGATGGGGGTTTCGATGCCGCCGAGGTAGGGGTTAGACCTCCGCGACCCGTACTGCAATATAGGCCCTGCCGGGCAGGGTAAATAAAAAACCGGCTGCAATGTATGCACTTTTGAAGTGCATCCCACTTGCAGCCGGTCGATCATGCGGTCAAATGCCGTTTAGACACCATAGCTTTGCGTCTCGGCCTTTCAGCCGATTTGCCAACAGAACATTATCGTATTTGTAGTGTATCACTTTCGTTCCGTTTCGTCAAGTCTTTTTCGGCAAAAATCCGTGTTTTCTACGCATCCGTCTCTAAATCTTCGATCGCCGCGCACGCCTGACGGTATGCCGCGGCCGTCTCCGGATACAGTGCCGACGCGCGCTGCATATCGCTGCCGCGCAGGGCCTCCGTCAGGGCTGAGGCTGCCTGCCCCAGCTGCACCAGCCCCAGGTTGGCTGCCAGGCCCTTCAGCGTGTGCGCCGCGCGGAAGGCCCGTTGGCCGTCTCCGGCACTCATGGCCGCCTGCAGCATGGCGAAGGTGTCGTCTCCGGCGAACATCCGCAGAAAGCGCTCCACCGCAGCTATACTGCCCAACCGGCGCACGGCGTCCGCCATGTCGCCGCCCATCTCTTGATAAAGCTTCTCTAAGTTCATTGTTTCTTCCTCTCCAGCCACTCGGCGATCGTTTTTATCATCTGCCCAGCCTCCAACGGCTTGGGGATATGCGCGTCCATGCCCGCTGCCAGGCAGGCCTCCACGTCCTCGTCAAACAGGTTGGCGGTCATGGCGATGATCGGCAGCTGCGCGTCCGACCTGTCCATGCCGCGGATGGCACGGGCGGCGGCATGGCCGTCCAGCTCCGGCATCATCACGTCCATCAGCACCGCGTCGTAGGTACCGGGCGCCGACGCGGCGAACATCTCCACCGCCTCCTTGCCGTCGGCGGCCTGGTCCACCACGGCGCCGGCCTCCTGCAGCAGGTAGACCGCGATCTCCCGGTTCAGTTCGTTGTCCTCCGCCACCAGCAAGCGCCGTCCGGCGATGGAGGCCGCCGCATCGGGAAGCGCGGCTTCCGGTTCGGCCTCACTGGGCATCATGGGCAGCACCACGCGGAAGCGCGTTCCCTGTCCGCGTGCACTGTCCACCTGAATGGTACCGCCTCTTTCGTCCACCAGCTTTTTCACCACGGCCAAACCCAGGCCCACGCCGCCGGAAAGGCTGCCCCTATCGCTGTTTTCCTGGGCAAACGCCTCGAACATATGGCGCTGGAACGTCTCGCTCATGCCTACGCCGTTGTCCTCGCATACAAATTTCAGCCGGCACACGCCATCCGCATCACGGGACTCGCGGAAGCTGCAGCGCACCCATCCGCCGGGGTGGTTGTATTTGATGGCGTTGCCGATGATGTTCTGGCAGATCTGCCGCATATACAGCGGGTCACCTGTGAATCGTTCATGCTCCAGCGTCAGGTCCATCACCGTCAGCGCAACGCCTGCGATCTCCGCCTGGGCGCGCGAAATATCCAACATCTCGTGCAGCTCGCTTGTCAAACAATAGGGGGTCTTTCCCAGCGTCTCCTGCTTCGGGCGATTCAGTGTCAGTACGTCGTTTACCAGTGCCAGCAGATACCGCGCCGCGGTCTGCGCCTTCTCCCGGCAGGACTGCACCAGCGTCACATCCTCCGGGTTCCGCCCGATGATCTCCAGCATACCCATAATGATGTTGATGGGTGTGCGTATATCGTGGCTCATGCTGCGAAGGAAGTGCGTCTTGGCCTGGTCCGCCGCTGTGGCACGCTCTACTTCCTTTTCCAACTGCTTCTGGTACGCAAGCTCCCGCCGTTTGCGGTCCCGGCCGAGCCTGACCAACAGCAGTACCACCACCACCGCCGCCGCCGCGTACACGCCGAAGGCGGAGATCAGCATATTCTTTGTCTGCGTGAACACAAAGTCTGCCGGCAGGAACACATACAGGCTGTACTCCTGGTACATCCTACGCATACCGAAAAACGTACCGCCACAGTCTAACCTCGTCAAGCAGCTGTCGCTGTCCGCCTGCTCCAGCGCCGTGATCAGCGGCACACTGTCCACCGGCAGGTTCCACTGGCCGTTGTCACTGCTGCCGATGACCTTTTCCCCATCCGTGATATAGGTATAGATCTTCTCGTTGAGCAGCGTCTCATATCCCGCCAGCAGGCTCTCGATGGATGTGTGGTAGGACGCGATAACCGCGCTGCTCTGCCGCCGCACACAGAACACCATGCCCGGCTCCACCGTCCGCGCAGCTGCAGCTACATCGTACACCACGCCGTCCCGCGTCAAACGCCGGGCAAATATCTTCTCCGGATACTGCATGACGTTGCTGACCGACTCATCGGTATACAGGTCGCTCCAGTCCATGTCCACGCCGTAGGAATACACCGGCTCCAGCGCATCGTTCAGCACCAGCACGCAGCTTATGCGCTGCTGCTGTGCATATTCAGCCAGCCCCTCATTGCTGCGCTCCCGCCCCTTCAGTCTGTCGCGATCCGTCAGCTCCTGCACCTGCTCTGTCAGGCGCACCAGGCTCTTCACCCGGTCCGCGGCGATGATATCCTGATAGCTGATGCACTGCTCACGCAGGTATTGCAGCGTGCGCTCCGCGGTGCGCTCCGCGGTATGTATGGCGCTGTTCGCTCCGATCAGCGCCACACCCAGCAGCGACAGCAGCCCGGCGATGGCGATGGCTATGCCGATGTAGATGGTCTTGTTGGATCGTCTCTTTTTCCTCATTGCCGTCACTCCGTCAGCGCCGCCTGCGCGTCCACGCCGTACCGTTCCAGTATCCCGGCAGCGGTGCCGTCCTCCTTCAGTTCCCGCAGCACATCGCTCAATGCCTCAGCGCGGCCTGTATCGTCCTCCTTATAGAACGCCACGCCCAGGCCCACCCGCAGCAGCTCCTGGTCCAGCACACGATACTGTCCGGCACGCCCGCTCATAAAACTGCGGTATGCCGTCTCGTGGCCGGCGCAGGCGTCCACATAGCCCTTATCCAGCGCAGCGAACACGTCATTCACATTGGCAAGGCTGTATACATTTTTCACCTGCTCTACGCCGGGTACCTGGTGTGTCAGCAGCAGTTCCTCCGGCTTAGTGGATATCTGCACGGAAATACGCTTATCATTCAGGTCGGCCAGTGTACGGATATCGCTGTCAGCCTGCACGATGACCACCTGCCGGCTGTACATATACGGCCCCGCCCAGTTGTAGCGATCCTCCCGCCCGGTCATGGAGAAGCTGCCCCACAGGCAGTCCACCTCTCTGTCCGCAAGCAGCTGGTCCTTCTCCTGCCAGGATATCTGCCGGAAGTCCGGCGTCCACCCCAAGCGCTCGCAGGCTGCTTTTGCGATCTCCACGTCGATACCCGCATAGGCGCCATCCTCATCCAGATAGAAATACGGCTCATAGTTGTCGCTGCCAATGACCAGCACCGGCAGTTCTTCCGTTTCCGTCTCCCGCTGTCCGCAGCCGCACAGCAAGGCGCCGCACAGCGCCAGCAGTACCGCCAGCAATCTTTTTGTCCTGCTCATTCCTTACCTCTCAGGCCGTATACCTCACGGCACAGTGCGCCCTGTATGTCCTCCAGACAGTCTACCAGCAGCGGATCGAACGCGCCGCACTCGCCGCGCCGTATCATGGCCAACGCCTCCGCGTGGGTATACGCCGGCTTGTACACCCGCTGGCTCACCAGCGCGTCATAGACGTCCGCCAGACCCACCGCCTGCACGGTCATCGGTATCTCGTCACCCTTCAGCCCGTCGGGATAGCCTCTGCCGTCCACCCGTTCGTGGTGCCAGCGGCAGATCTCCGCCGCAGCCTTCACCAATGGCTCGCTTTCCATCTCCTTCATGCCCCGCATCAGGTCCTCGCCGATCAGGGTATGCTTCTTGATCTCGTCAAACTCCTCCGGCGTCAGGGGGCCGGGCTTTCGCAGCAGGGCATCCGGTACGCCCATCTTTCCGATGTCGTGGAACAGAGCCGCCGCGGCGGCCCGCCGGCAGTCCTGCAGGGTCAGGCCGTATTTATCCGTGCGTTCCAGCATTCTCCGCAGCAGCCGCTGCGTGATCTGCTCCACGTGCCGTCCATGGTCCGCACCCTCGCCGTTGCGGTAGCCCATCACCCGCGACAGGATATCCGCCGCGATGCCCATCGTGTGCTCCTGCCGCCGCAGCTGCTGCGTCATCACCGCCGCCAGCCGCCGCTGCCGCGCGTACAGCTTCACGGTGTTTATCACCCGCTGCCGCACGATACGGATATCAAAGGGCCGTTCTATGTAGTCCGCCACGCCCATGTCGTAGGCCTGCCGCACCTTTTCTTCTGAGCCGTCCGCCGTGATGATAATGACCGGGATATCCTCGATAAACCCCCGCTTATTCATCTCCTCCAGCACCTGCAGGCCGTCCAGCTCCGGCATGACCATGTCCAGCAGCACCAGTGAGATATCCGCGCCGTAGGTCTCCAGCTGCGCCAAACACTGCCGGCCGTCCTCCGCCTCCAGCACGTCGAAATCCTCCGCCAGCATCTCCCGCAGTATCGCGCGGTTCATAGCCGCATCGTCCACCACAAGAATATGCGGCTTGATCTCCTCTCCCCCCTCCACGGGGGTATCCTCGGTGACCACGGCGTCCTTTTTTCGCTTGGCCCGGTACATCAGCCGGTCCGCCCGCTGCACCGCCTGGGCGATCGTCTCCTGCTGCGCCATGACGCAGCCCACGCTGATGGTGATATGCTGGCAGCCCTCGCAGCCCGGTATGCTCACTGTCCGCAGCCGCCGCTGAATGTCTCCCAGCACGGTGGCAAAGGCCGCCTGCTCCACGCCCGGCAGCAGCAGCAAAAACTCATCGCCGCCGTAGCGCACCAGCGAGCCGCCGCGGCCCACTACCTCATAGATGGTATCCGCCAGCACCCGCAGCGCGTTGTCGCCCACCTGATGGCCATTTATGTCGTTATACAGCTTCAGATCGTCCATATCGATGAGCGCCACACCGCCGCGGTATATCTCATTGCTCATATCCCGCTGGTAATGGTTGCGGCTCAGCGCGCCGGTCAGCGCGTCTATCTCCTGCTCCTGGGTGTCCCGCCCGGAGATGACCAGCACATAGTCGTTGATCCGGTCGATGCGGACGTCATACTGCCGGCAGCCCACACCGCCCTGCCGGAACCGCAGGCGAAAGCTCTCGTTTCGCTCCTTTTCGTAGAAAAAGCTCCGCAGGTTTTCGCTGCTGAGATAGCGCATCCACACGCTTTTCTCCGCCGACACACCGCCGTTATCCCGAAAGATGTCACGCAGCTCCTCTACGGTGTACCATTTATCCTCCAGCCCACTGGCCAGGTCGGTTTTCCGGACCCGCAGCTTTCCCCGGGTCCTGTCATATTCACATACGGTGTCGCAGATCGGCAGCAGTGCCGCGATAAAGGCTTCCTTCTCGATCATGGCTGAGACCTCCGTTCCTATCATACCAGCCTTATTATAGCATCTTACTGCCGTATTGCAACGGCTTCCCCCTGAAACGCCGAATTTTTCGCCTGTTTTGCAGGCGGCGCGCCGGGGCGCGCTGTCGGTGAACGGCCCTGACCCGCACAGGGCAAAATAAAACCGCCCGGACGGGCGGTTTTGTTTTGCCTTTTTGCGATCTAACTGCGGCGGCGTCGGCGGAGGGCTAAAACGGTCAGTGCCGAAATGGAAGCACCAACAATAAGCCATGCCCACGGACCGGCGGAGGGCGCGGCGGCCGGCAGAGGCTGCCAGGCGGCATACAGCGTCATATCCGCCGTGACCGGCGCATTGAAATCCCAGGGGCGGGTCAGGTCGTAGTCACTGTACCAGCCGGTGAAGCGATAGCCCGAGCGGGTGGGCGCCTGCGGCGGCGCCAGGGGCGTTCCACGGAGCACCTCCGCCGGCGCTACGCCGCTGCCGCCGTTACTTTGGAAGGTCACGCGGCACTGCTCTGACACCACCACCGTGACGTCCCGGGCAGCGGCGGCATAGCGGCCCATGCCGTCCTCGGTGGACACCAGGTAATGGCTGCCGGTTATGGCGGACGCACCGCCGTCGGCCAGGACCTTCAGCTGAAAGGAGCCGACGACCGTCTCATCCGCCCAGTCCGCGCCGCCGCCAAAATCTACGCAATTCATGTAGACCGCCTGACGGCCATCACGCAGCGTGACCAGCGTCGTCTTGACGCCCTCGCGGAGCAGGGTGCCATCAGGCTGATAGGCGAAGAAGGCAGGATCGAAGCATATCTCGTCCTGCATGGCGAACATCGGCCCTGTGCCGGTGGTCCGGCACAGGGAAAGCGATACCGTAACGGTATCGCCGGCGGCGGCATGGTGCGTCGCCTCTCCGTTGGCGGCAAGGCGGAATTCATAGTGCCGGCTGTCGTCGCCCCAGGCCAGGGACGGCGCCAGCAGCAGCACCGCCAGCAGCGCCAGAACTACCCGCTTCATGGTCCGCCTCAGTTCAGGAAGTCCTTGAGCTTCTTGCTGCGGGAGGGGTGCCGCAGCTTACGCAGGGCCTTGGCCTCGATCTGGCGGATACGCTCACGGGTGACGTTGAACTCCTTGCCTACCTCTTCCAGCGTGCGGGTACGGCCGTCCTCGATACCGAAGCGCAGCTTCAGCACCTTCTCCTCCCGGGGCGTCAGGGTACCCAGCACGTCCACCAGCTGCTCCTTCAGCAGGGTGAAGCTGGCGGCCTCGCTGGGCTCGGACGCGGCCTCGTCGGGGATGAAGTCGCCCAGATGGCTGTCCTCCTCCTCGCCGATGGGCGTCTCCAGCGACACGGGCTCCTGGGCGATCTTCAATATCTCGCGGACCTTGTCCACGGGCATATTCATCTCGGCGCTGATCTCCTCGGGGCTGGGGTCGTGGCCCAGCTCCTGCAGCAGCTGGCGGGACACACGGATGACCTTGTTGATGGTCTCCACCATGTGGACGGGGATGCGGATGGTACGCGCCTGATCGGCGATGGCGCGGGTGATGGCCTGACGAATCCACCAGGTGGCGTAGGTGGAGAACTTATAGCCCTTGGTGTAGTCGAACTTCTCCACGGCCTTGATCAGGCCCAGATTGCCCTCCTGGATCAGGTCCAGGAACAGCATACCGCGGCCCACATAGCGCTTGGCGATGGACACCACCAGACGCAGATTGGCCTCGGCCAGCTGCTGCTTGGCCTTCTCGCCGGCCTTGATCTGCTTTTTCAGCCCGACCATCTCCGCCTCAGGGATGGCCGAGCCGTCCGCCTCGGCCTGCGCCACACGCGCCTCGGCCTCGCGGCCGGCGGACATAACGGTGGCCAGCTCCACCTCCTGATCGGCGGTCAGCAGGGGCACCTTGCCGATCTCCTTCAGGTACATACGCACGGGATCGTCAATGTTGAAGCTGTCCACCAGCGTGTTGGGGTCGACCAGCTCCTCCTCCTCGATCTCGGCGATCTCATCCATAGCGGGCTCGCCATCCTCATCGGGCAGGTCGGCCAGGAAATCCTCGCTGCCTACCTCGATGCCCAACTGCTCCAGAGAGTCATAGATGGAGTCCATCTGCTCGCTCTCCAGGTCCAGCTCGTCCAGCACGTCGGACAGCTCACCGGCATCCAGCTTGCCCTTCTTCTTACCCTTGGTAAACAGGTCGCGCAGCTTCTCGTTGCCGTTCAGCAGCGCGGCCGCCGGCAGGGACGCGATGGTCTTTTCGTCCAGGCCGCCCTTGGCGGGCTTCTCCTGCGCCGGCGCGGCCTCCTGCAAAAGCTGGTCCGCCATCTGCTCCAACTGCTCCGCGGTGTACTTTTCTTCGGTCATGTTCGCTTTCCTCCGTAACCTTTTTTATCTTTATACGTCTCCATCGCCGCCGCCAGCGGATCCGTGCCGCCGGTGCGCTTGGTGTGTTCTTCCCGAATGATGCGTATGTAATCCGCCAGCGCCTGCGGCGCGTTGGCTGCGGATTCCGGTTTTTGCAGCAGCGCCGTCAGGTGGTTCATCTCCTCCGGCGTCAGCACCGCGGCCAGCGCCGCCATGCTCGCGTGCCCCCGCCGCTGCCACAGCTCGCCGTAGATGCGCCCCAGCAGCGGTGAGGAAAATTCCTCCGGCCGCACCGGCATTTCCGGCGGGAACAGGCTCTCGTCCTGCATCAGCAGACGGATAACGCCCTCCTCCGCCAGCGCGCTGCGTACATTCTGATAGCGGATTCTGCGGTCCGCAGGCTGCAGGGCCGATACCGGGTTCATCTCCTGACGCTCCTGCGCCTTCCGTGCCTTGGCCTGCACCCGCTTGGCGGCCCGCTGGACCTCCATCCGCATGGCCTCCGCCGGCAGGGACGCCGCCTCGGCGGCCCGGGTGGTATATACCTCCCGTTCCACGGGGTCATTTAGTTTACATAATGTTTCAGCAATCTCCCCCGCGTAGGCGATGCGACCCTTGTCGTCCTTCAGGTCATACTTGGCCGCGATCTCAGACATCGTGAATTCAATGCCGTTTGCACTTCCGGAAAGCAACTGCTCAAAAGCGTCCCTACCCTGGTATTTGATAAAGTCGTCGGCATCCTGCTTTACATAATGTCCATCCACCAATCGCTGCGGCAGACGCAGGACCTTCACGGTGAACTCGCTGTTCTGCAGCAGCTCCAGCGCCCGGTCCGTGGCCATCTGGCCCGCGCCATCGTTGTCGTAGCACAGCACCAGCTCCCTGGTGAAGCGGCTCAGCAGACGTATCTGCTCCTGGGTCAGCGCCGTGCCCATGCAGGCCACCGCGTTGTCGAAGCCCGCCTGATGCAGCGTCACCACGTCCAGGTTGCCCTCGCACAGGATCATGTTGGGCCGCTTGGTCTTTTTGGCCAGGTTCAGGCCGTAGAGCACCCGGCGTTTGCTGTACGCCACCGTTTCGGTGGTGTTCATGTATTTCGGCTCCGACTTGTCGATCACGCGGCTGCCGAAGCCCACCACGTCGCCCCGCACGTCGATGACCGGCAGCATCAGCCGGTTGCGGAATTTGTCGTACAGTCCGCCGTTTTTCCCGTTGACCACCAGCCCGGAGGCCAGCAGCTCCTGCTTGGTGAAGCCCTTGTCTGTCATGGCGCGGAGCAGCGCGTCCCACTGGTCCAGCGACGCGCCCATGCCGAAGCGCACCGCGATGCCGCGCCGTATCTGCCGCTTGTCCAGATACGCCTGCACCGCCGCCCCCTGGGGAAGCTGCAGCTGCTCATAGTACCACCGTGCCGCTGTCCGGTTCAGCTCCAGCACACGCCGCCGCAGCCGGTCAGCATTGCTGCGGGCCTCGTCCTCCGCCGGCAGCGGGATATTGGCCCGCTTGGCCAGGAACTCCACCGCCTCCGGGAACGACAGGCCCTCGATCTCCATGATGAAATTGATGACGCCGCCGCCCTTTTTGCAGCCGAAGCAGTGGTAGATCTGCTTGTCCGGCGCTACGGAAAATGAGGGCGTTTTCTCGTTGTGGAAGGGGCACAGGCCGAACAGGTTTCCGCCCTTGCGCGTCAGCGTCACATAGCCGGATACCACGTCCGCGATATCGTTCCGCGCCACCACTTCGTCCAGAAACTGGTCGCTGAAATGCACGAAAAGCCCTCCTTTCCCCCGCCGAACCGCGTCGCAAAATAAACCTGACAATATACTATACCAAAAAACTTCCTCAAATCCTCTTTTTTCGCAAAAGTTTTTAGCCGTGACGGATGAGGTGCCACAAAAAAAGAAAGGCCCAACGGGCAAGCAATCTTTATTCACCCCACCCCCGCCAGGGGGTGGGATAATTAAAGGCAAAAAAAGAAGCACCCGGTAGGGTGCTTCTTTTTTTGAGTTTAATTAGAACTCCTTTTTCTTGCCGATGACCACAGCGGAGCCGGCGACGGAGGTCAGAGCCATACCGACGTACATAGCGATACCAGCGTCAAAGGTCTTGGGGGACTTGTTGGTACCATCAGCGGGCTTGGTAGCGGTCTTGTCGACGACCAGGAAAAGGCCGCCAGCAACGGTGTCGTAGGTGGCACCAGCGGGAATCTCGGAAGCCTTCTCGTACAGCTTAGCAGTAGCGCCGCAAGTGGTGCACTTAGCGGTCTTGTTCACGCGATCCAGAACCCACAGGTGCTGAACAACGACATCAGACAGGTGCTGAGTAGCAGTACCAACCTTGGTAACCTTCACCAGAGCGCCGTCAACCAGCAGAGTGACGGTGCCGTTCTTGTCAGCATAGAACAGATCGACATTGTCATCGTCATCAACGACAGCAGTGTAGAACTTGGTGTCAGCGGAGTACTTGTTGGCATCCTTCTTGAACTGGCCGCAGGTGGTACCGAAGTTGTCGTACACCTTGCCATCGTAGTTATAGATGGCACCATTCTCACTGTAAGTCACATACATAGCGACAGTGCTCTTGCCTGCATACTTCAGGATGTAGTCAGCATCGGCAGCAGAGGTCTCCACATAGCTGTGGGTCGCACCATCAACGGTAACAGTGTAGTGAGCAATAGACTTGGGGTCGTTGGCGCCGGTGGAAGTGGTCTTGGCCTTGACATAGGTCAACTCAAGACCCTGGAAATTCGCGACCTTCTCACCAGTCGTGGCGTCGTAGAAATCGTACTTCTGCACATCTGCGAACGCCACGGTGCACAGTGCCAGAGCCATGACCATGGCCAGCACAGTTGCAATGATCTTCTTCATGTTTGTTTCCTCCATAAAAATTTGTTTGTGTCGGACTCGGCTTTGTCACTCGGACCACCGTTTACAACGTAAACATCATTATGTTGTAAAAATTTTTACGGTTTTTGTTGCCAGTTATTTCCATTTTTGAGATAGTGACATCGCGCCGTTAAAAATCGCCCGGAATTGGAAATAATTTCCATTTCTTCCATAATTTACCAGTAATTTACGCAATTTATCTGAGCACCTGCAAAGCGTAATTCCTGTGTAACGCAGCATTTATGCAATTCAAATCGAGATTTTCAAAAAACGCAACAACTTCGCTGGAAAAATTTTCCAGTCAAAATCGAAAAGTCATTATGTAAACTTCTTTGGCGCTGATAGCGGCCAAATCCCGTTCATAATTCGGTTACAATTTAGCTGAATGAAGTGGATTTTGCGTAAAGTGGAGGGAGTTGTTTTTCCTCAAATTTTCGTAGGGAGGGTTTCGCGCCCCCGAGCGCGAGCTACTTTTGCCCCCGGCGGCAAAAGTAGCCAAAAACGCCGCTTAGACCTACGGTCTAAGAACCCCTTGGCGCGGGGCGAAACGTTCCTTGCGGGTAATTTTCCCACGCGACCACGGAGATTTTTCCGGTTTTTTCCTCGGTCAGAAGGACTGTGCCAGCACAGCTTCCCGCGTGGCGCTGTCGCGCGCCGCTGGCTGGTGCCACGGTAGGGGTTTGTGCTCTACCGGTTTTGGCGATTATCAAATCGCGCCTATTGCCTGCACTTTTCTGAACACACCGGCGTAGAGACGTTGAACAGCGTAAAAAGTTGGCTAAAAAACGCGAATTATCCTTGAAAAACAGTTTGCGAAGTGGTATCGTACTATTTAGCCTTGCAGGGGGCTGCGGCATAGGGGTACGCCGCACGGCAGGGGGGATCAACAAGGGGACACGAAGCCGAGGGGGGCTCACTGCGCGGGAGAATGTACAGTGCACGAGCGCGCTTCGCAGGGGGCAAAGGCTCCCGGGAGACGGATATCCGTCCCCCGGGAGCTTTTTTCTGTGCAGCTTTTCGGTTCTCTTAAAAATTTCCTGCGGTTTTCTTGCTTTTATCGAAAAATATGGTATACTGATAGCACTTGTATTGCGCCGTATGGACCGAGCGCTGTCTGGACACACTATGTTTGGCGCTTTTGACGCCGGCACAGCGCCGCCGCATACAAGCACCGATGACTTGAAAAGAGGGAAACTGCCTTGAATAAATACATGATCCGCGGCGGACGAGAGCTTTTTGGTGAAGTGACCGTCAGCGGTGCGAAAAACGCCGCTGTAGCTATCATCCCTGCCGCCCTGCTGGTGGATGGCGTATGCCGTATCGAGAACATCCCCCAGATCAGCGATGTGACCCTGTTCTTCTCTATTCTGGAGGAGCTGGGCGCAAAGGTGCGCGTGCTGAACCAGCACGCCATTGAGATCGACTGCCACGCCATCCACTCCACCCGCCCGTCCTACGACCTGGCGCGGCGTATCCGCGCCAGTTACTACCTGCTGGGTGCGCTGCTGGGCCGCTTCGGCCAGGCCACCGTGGCCATGCCCGGCGGCTGCAACTTCGGTGTCCGGCCTATTGACCAGCATATCAAGGGCTTCACCACCATGGGCGCTGAGGTGTCCGTGGAGGGCGGCTTCATCCACACCGCCGCCAAAAACGGCCGTCTGGTGGGTGCGCCGGTATATCTGGACGTGGTGAGCGTGGGGGCCACCATGAATATTATGATGGCCGCGGCACTGGCCGAGGGTACCACCACGATCGAAAACGCCGCCAAGGAGCCGCACATCGTGGATCTGGCCAACTTCCTGAACTCCATGGGCGCCGACATCAAGGGCGCGGGCACGGATTCCATCAAGATCCGCGGCGTGAAGCGCCTGACCGGCGGCTCTTACGGCATTATTCCCGACCAGATCGAGGCGGGCACCTATATGGCCGCCGTGGCGGCCACCGGCGGCCAGTTGCTGCTGAAGAACGTCATCCCCAAGCACATGGAGTGCATCAGCGCCAAGCTGATGGAGATGGGCGTATCCGTCACAGAAGATGACGACTCCATGCTGGTGCGGCGCAGCGGTCCGCTGACAAAGACCAACGTCAAAACGCTGCCCTATCCCGGCTTCCCCACGGATATGCAGCCCCAGATCACCGCGGTGCTGGCACTGGCAGAGGGGACAAGCCTGGTGACCGAGGGCGTATACGGTGCCAACCGCTTCAAGTATGTGGATGAACTAAAGCGCCTGGGCGCACACATCCAGGTGGACGGCAAGGTGGCGGTTGTAGAGGGCGTGAAGCAGCTGGTGGGTGCCCCCATTCAGGCCTGCGATCTTCGCGCCGGCGCAGCACTGGTCATTGCCGGTCTTGCGGCGCAGGGCACCACCGAGCTGAGCCACATCAACTATATCGAGCGCGGCTACGAGGATCTGGTGGGCAAGCTCCGCGCGGTGGGCGCGGATATCTCCCTGGTGGACGTGCCCGATGAGGCTGACACCGAGACCCACGCAGGATAACACGAAGCCATCCAGCGCCCGCTGCGAGAGGCCGCAGCCAACTGCGGCTTGCCGCGGCGGGCGTTTTCGTTCAGAGAGGACATAGACCGTTGTTGACCGTACATATCTTAGCCAGTGGGTCGGAGGGAAACTGCCTGCTGGTCAGCGCCGGCGGGACCCACCTTCTGGTGGACGCCGGCATCTCCGCGCGGCGGATCTGCGGCGCCCTGCAGGCGCTTGCCCTGTCCCCAGCGGATATCTCCGGCGTTTTGCTGACTCACGAGCACACGGACCACATTTGCGGCGTGGCGACGCTGACAAAGCAGCACCGCCTGCCGCTGTACGCCAGCCGTGGAACGGCGGAAGCCCTGTGCCGCAAGAGTTCCTGCGTGTCGGATGTACTGCGTGTCATTCCGAGGGCAGGCGCTTTCGACATCGGGAACGCCCGGATCACCGTGTTTCCCACCAGCCATGACGCCACGGAGAGCATCGATTTTCGTGTGGATCACGACGGGGCGAGCATCGGGATACTCACGGATACGGGCTTTGTCACACCGGAGGCTGAGCAGACGCTGGCAGGCGTTGACCTCATGGTGCTGGAGAGCAACCACGACGAGGAGTGGCTGCTCTCCGGGCCGTATCCCTATTACCTGAAGCAGCGTATTCTGGGCGCGCGGGGCCACCTGTCCAACGCCGCAGCCGGCGCGTTTGCCCGGCGGCTGGCAGAAGGTGGGACGCGGCAGTTCGTGCTGGCCCATCTGAGCCGGGAAAACAATACCCCGGAGCGGGCACGGCAGACACTGGAACGGGCGTTGGCGGGACTGGACGCCGCCGTGACCGTGGCGCCGCGGTCGCAGCTCAGCGGGCCGTACACGGCGGAGGTGTGCGTATGCAGCGAGTGACCATTCTGTGCGTAGGCAAGCTGAAGGAAAAATTCTACATCGACGCGGCGGCGGAGTACGTCAAACGGCTGCAGCGATCCTGCAAGCTGGACATCGTGGAGCTGCCGGAATACCGTCTGCCGGAGGGTCCCTCCCCGGCGGAGATACAGAAGGCCCTGCAGGCCGAAGGCGCGGCCATCCGGGAGCGTCTGCCCAAGGGCGGCGCGGTGGTGGCCCTGTGCATCGAGGGCAAGCCCTGCTCCAGCGAGGAGCTGAGCCGCCGGATGGCGGACTTCGGCGTGCAGGGAAAGACGCAGATCACCTTTCTCATCGGCGGCAGCGTGGGACTCAGCGAGGACGTGAAAAAGCTGGCCGACTGGCGGCTGTCCATGTCCCCCATGACCTTCCCGCACCACATGGCCCGGATCATGCTGCTGGAGCAGCTCTACCGGGCATACCAGATCGCCGCCGGGACAAAATATCACAAATAGGAGGCAGACTATGGACAACTGGAATTTCACCGGAAAGCCGGACGTCCCCGCGTGGCCCAAGGACCCGCAGGGGCAGGACGAGAAGGCCGTGCTGCTGATGCAGACCTTCGATTCTCCCGCCGACACGGACATGATCATCTCCCTGCTGGCGGCTTACGGCATCCCCTGCTTCAAGTATTACGATCTGGATGGCGGCGCGGGGAAGGTCATCAACGGCTTTTCCGGCTACGGCGCCAGCCTGTATGTGCCCGAAGCGCAGCTGGAGGAGGCAAAGGACCTGCTGGCCTCCCGGCCGGTGGAGGACGAGGAAACGGAAGAACACGCCTGAAAGGAGTTTTTGAATATGCTGGACTATAAGAGGGAATACGAGCGTTGGCTGGCCAGCGACGCGCTGAACGCCGACGAAAAGGCCGAACTGCAGGCCATCGCCGGGGACGAGAAGGAGATCGAGAGCCGGTTCTACGGCCCGCTGGAATTCGGTACCGCCGGACTGCGGGGCACCATGAAGGTGGGTCTGCACCAGATGAACGTACACGTCATTCGCTGGGCCACACAGGGCTTTGCCGACGTTATCGCCGCCGAGGGCGATGAGGCCAAACAAAAAGGCGTGGCCATCTGCATGGACTGCCGCGTGAACAGCATGGCCTTTGCCCGCGCCGCGGCGGAGGTCTGCGCCGCCAACGGCATCCGGGTACGTATTTTCGAGTCCCTGCGCCCCACGCCGGAGCTGAGCTTCGCCGTGCGGTACTACGGCTGCCAGGCGGGTATCAACGTGACCGCCAGCCACAACCCCAAGGAGTACAACGGCTACAAGGTCTACTGGGCCGACGGCGCGCAGCTGCCGCCCCAGCACGCCGCCGCCATCGCCGCCCGTCTGGAGCAGATCGACATCTTCACCGGCGTGAAGCGCATGGCCTTTGACGACGCGGTGAAGGCCGGGCTCATCACCCTGCTGGGTGAGGAGACGGACAAGATGTTCATGTCCAACGTCATGGCCATGGTCAACGACCGCACCTCCGTCGCCCAGGTAGCCGACAGCTTCAAGGTGGTATACACCCCCTTCCACGGCTGCGGCTGGAAGCTGGTGCCGGAGGCCCTGCGCGGCCTGGGTGTGAAGAACCTGTACTGCGTAGAGCAGCAGATGGTGCTGGACGGCACGTTCCCCACGGTGGCCTCCCCCAATCCGGAGAACCCGGAGGGCTTCTATCTGGCCATCGAGCTGGCCGACAAGGTGGGTGCGGACTTCATTCTGGGCACCGACCCGGACAGCGATCGTGTGGGCATTATGGTCCGCGGCGCGGACGGCAAGTTCATCGCCGTCACCGGCAACCAGACCGGTGTGCTGCTGCTGGATTATCTGATCGGCGCCATGCGCCGGGCGGGCAAGATGCCGGAGCATCCCTATTTCCTCAAGACCATCGTCACCACCGAGATGGCCCGCAAGGTGGCCGAGAGCAACGGCGTCACCTGCTGCGACACATTTACCGGTTTCAAGTTCATGGCCGAGAAGAAGAACGCGCTGGAGACCGCCGGTGAGGGCCACGTCATCATGTCCTATGAGGAGAGCTACGGCTATATGCTGGGCGACTACGTGCGGGATAAGGACGCCGTCACCGCGTCCCTGCTGATCACGGAGATGGCCGCTTGGTACGCCGCCAAGGGCATGACGCTGTATGATGCCCTGCAGGCACTGTACAAGAAGTACGGCTGGTATGGCGAGAAGACCCACAATCTGGTCATGCCCGGTCTGGACGGTCTGGAAAAGATGGCGGCGCTGATGAAGTCCCTGCGCACCGCGCCCCCGGCCAACATCGCCGGTGTGGATGTGGTGGTCCGCAAGGATTATCAGGACGGCAGCGCCGTGGACTGCGCCACTGGCAAGGTCAGCAAGATGGAGCTATCCGGCAGCAATGTTCTGCGCTTTGAGTTGGCCGACGGTACTACGATCCTGGTGCGCCCCTCCGGCACCGAGCCGAAGATCAAGGTGTATATCCTCACCAAGGGCGCCGACGCCGCCGATCGCGACGCCAATATCGAGAAGTATTCCGCCTGGGTCAAAACCCTGACAGAGTAATAGAAAAGACCGCCGTACGGCGGTCTTTTTTCCCCCCGCGCCGTAGGCAAGAAAAAGAGACCGCCGAAGCGGTCTCTTTTTTTGTTAACCTCGAAGCGGGTTCTAATTAGAACTCCTTTTTCTTGCCGATGACGACGGCGGAGCCGGCGACGGAGGTCAGAGCCATACCGACGTACATAGCGATACCAGCATCAAAGGTCTTGGGGGAGGGCTTGGTGGTGGTGCCAGTGGAAGGAGTGGTGGCAGTGGTCCAATACCAGTTACCGGTCAGACCGGTAGTGTCAGCACCGGAAGGAATAGAAGCCTTGTTGGGAGCCTCAGCAGCAACGGCCTTGCACTTGGAGCAGGTGTAACCAGTAATCTTGCCATCCTTAACGGTGGGAACAGCAACGTGAGCAACCTTAGTGGCGGCGGTCAGAGTCGTCACAACAACAACCTTACCGTCCACTACCAGGACGCCATCGCCAGTGGTGCTGTCAGCAACAGCCAGATAGGTGTTGCCAGCATACTCATAGGTGTAATAGGTCTTAGTAGCATCGTAGTTGGCGGGCTTCTCATACTTGCCGCAAGTGTCGGCGAAATCGCTGTAGACCTTACCGGCGACATAGTTGGCAGTGGGAATCTCAGCCAGGTACAGAACCACGTTCTTGGCATCGGCCTCTTTGTACAGGACATCGGTAGCCTCAGCCAGAGTATTCACAACGATATAAGTCTTGCCATTGATGGTATAATGCGCATAGACACCAGCAGTGGTCTTGCCATCGGTGGTCTTAGGATCGGTGTTGCCGGTATAAGACAGGGTAACCGCCGTAGCAGGATCGGCCTTATCAGCATCGGTGCTCTTAAGGAAGCCGGACTCGATGTTCGCCGCGAACGCGGTGGTGCACAGTGCCAGAGCCATGACCATGGCCAGCACAGTTGCAATGATCTTCTTCATGTTTGTTTCCTCCATAAAAATTTGTTTGTGTCGGACTCGGCTTTGTCACTCGGACCACCGTTTACAACGTAAACATCATTATGTTGTAGACCGCAGGCCCGAACAACTCGGCTTCGCCTTTCACGGTTGTAAGTATACCACATCCCGCAGATAAATCAAGGCGTTTTGGCCGGGGATTTGCAAAAAAACTCGTAAAAAATTATTAAAAAAGATTTACATTTTCGAAAACGTTGCAATTCCTATGAAAAACAGCACATTTTCTGAACTTTTATGCCGGTTTCGGTTCCGCGTCCGGGGGCGCGTAAAACACAAAAAAACGCGCTTTGTATGCGATATTCGGTATTTTACCGGCGTGTATGTGCGTTGCAGCACAAATACTCTGGAAAAAAATGGGGAAACTTTGAGACGCGAAAGCGCGCAAGGCGGACATTTGTTCACAATTTGTGTGCGTTTTGCGGACGCGCGCATAGTTTTGCAGAATGTAAAGGGGTTGGGGTTGTTTTGCGGCGCTTGACAAATCGCGGAGAGGGGTTATAATAGGAGATGAAAAGGGGACGCCGCGACAGGCGGTCAGTCCCGGTGAGTTGAGATTTGCTTACAGGCTTTGTAGCCTACAGAAACCGTCACCCTGCCCGGTGGCGGTTTCTGCTTTTCAGCTTTTGGATCCGTATCGAGACTGAATAGCCTAAGATATGGAACGTCAGCGTCCAAAACATACTGTCCCACCTCCCTTCGAGAGGAGGTGACTAACCGCCCGCCTATGTATGCAGCGTCCTTGTGACGGAGTATACACCGCGGGGCGGCGTTTGTCAAATTTCGGGGAACGGCGGCGCTTGACAAATCGCGGGGATAGGGTATAATAGGAGATGAAAAGGGGACGCTGCGACAGGCGGTTGACCCCGTTCAGCAACTTAGAGCTTCGTTAAGGTCTTATCGACCTACAGAAACCGTCACTTGCCGGAGTGGCGGTTTCTGCTTTTGAGTTTCTGAACTCGCACCGAGATCGAGTGACCAAGGATGTGGATCGTAAACACAAAAAACATTTCGTCACCCCCTTTCGGGGCCGTGACTAACCGCCCGCCTATGTATGCAGCGTCCTTGTGACGGAGTATACACCGCGGGACGGCGTTTGTCAAATTTCGGGGAACGGCGGCGCTTGACAAATCGCGGGGATAGGGTATAATAGGAGATGAAAAGGGGACGCTGCGACAGGCGGTTGACCCCGTTTGGTTGAGAGTTTATTTTGGGCTATGTCAGCCCGCAAAAACCGTCACCGTGCAGGGTGGCGGTTTTTGCTTTTGAGTTTCTGTATCCGTATCGAGACCGAGTGGCCCAGAATATGGAACGTAAACACAAAGAACATCGCGTCACCCCCTTTCGGGGTCGTGACTGACCGCCCGCCTATGTATGCAGCGTCCTTGTGGCAGAGTATACACCGCGTGGCGGCGTTTGTCAAATTTCGGGGAACGGCGGCGCTTGACAAATCGCGGGGATAGGATATAATAGGAGATGAAAAGGGGACGCTGCGACAGGCGGTCAGTCCCGGTGAGTTGAGATTTGCTTACAGGCTTTGTAGCCTACAGAAACCGTCACCCTGCCCGGTGGCGGTTTCTGCTTTTCAGCTTTTGGATCCGTATCGAGACCGAATAGCCTAAGATATGGAACGTCAGCGTCCAAAACATACTGTCCCACCTCCCTTCGAGGGGAGGTGACTGACCGCCCGCCTATGTATGCAGCGTCCTTGTGCTGTATTATATATGGTGGGCGATTTTTTGTCAAATTCAGTTGTCAAGGTGCATCTTTTCCGCCAAGGGGGACAATAAGGGCGGGAGGCGCGGTTTACAGCACCAGGCGCATACGCTCGAGACAGCGGCGGTGCTCGGCGCTGGTGGTGCGGATGTAGATACGGGTGGTGTTGATGCTGCTGTGGCCCAGCAGGTCGGCCAGCTTGGCCAGGTCCTTGTTCAGCCGGTAGAACGTGCGGGCGAACAGGTGGCGGAAGTTGTGGGGAAACACTTTTTTGTCGGAGACGCCGGCGGCGCGGCACAGGGCCTTCATCTCGCGCCAGATGTTGCTGCGGTCCAGGGGTGCGCCGCTGCGGGTGACGAACACCGGGCCGAAGGCGATGCGGTGCTGCTTCATATAGCGCAGAAGCTTCTTTTGCAGGCGGGTGGGGATGAGCACGCGGCGGGATTTGCCCTTGCACCGCACCACGGCTACGCCGCGGCGGGCAGCCTCGGCGGTGATGGCGGGCAGCTCGCTGACGCGGATGCCGGTGGCGCAGATGGTTTGCAGCACCAGCGCCAGGCGGGCGCGGCCTGTCTCCCGGGCGGTACGGACCAGATCGGCGTACTCCTGGGCGGTGATCTCACGTTCCTCGGGGCTGTACGCCTGGTACTGGATCCGCAGGCGGTGAACGCGGCAGTCCTCGCGGGCGATCATGCGGAGAAAACGGTTCAGCGCGGCCAGGATGGAGTTGACGCTGCCGGCGGCGTAGTGGCGCATAAGGTCGGCCTTGTAGTCCAGCATGGCGTCGCGCTCCAGCGGCGTGTCGCCCAGCCACAGGGCGAAGCGCTGGACGTCGCGGAGGTATTTGTTCAGGGTGGCGGCGGATTTTTCCTCGTTTTTCAGCAGGGCGCGAAACTGCGTCAGCTGGTCGGTTGTGATGGTCATGGCGGGCCTCCAATATATATAATAGGTGTATTATAAGGCCTGCGCGCTGTTTTGTAAGCGTTTTTTGGAAAATACTGGGCAAAAATGTGGAAGTGAGCTTCCTCCGCGCCGGGATAGCCTGTCCCCCGACGGAGCGCACGCGCAAGATATGGCCGCCGAGGGGTAAAACAAGTGAAGGCACTTTACGTCAGAATGCAGGAATTCTCTTTAGCGAAATAAATTGTAAACAAATCGCGAACGGGACAGGCGAGAAATGTGGTGGCCCTGCCGGACACGAAATTGGTGAGGAAAACCGGGAGATTTCCGGAAAGCTGAACGCTCCCCGCCCCCGCAGGGGTGGGGAGCGTATTTTGATTTTGGCAAATTATGGAAAAAATGTGCCGTAAAAATTTTTACAACATAATGATGTTTACGTTGTAAACCGCTGGCGAGAGTGACGGAGCGACGCTGGACACAAACAAATTTTTATGGAGGAAACAAACATGAAGAAGATCATTGCAACTGTGCTGGCCATGGTCATGGCTCTGGCACTGTGCACCACCGCTTTCGCGGCGGCTCAGCAGTACGATGCCTTTGACGCCGAGACCGGCGCCACCGAGGCCGAGGATGCCTATCTGATGTATGAGAAGGCAACCAAGACCTCTATCGCCTTCTATTGGCTTGCCAAGAACGAAAGTGACACGTTTGACAGCACCAAAGACATTATGTATGTCAAGGTCACTAAGACTGCTGATGCTGACATCGTTCTGAAGTATGCCGACAAGAACACTGTCGCTATGTACTTGGCAAAGGTTGATGCGGTTGATTATGATGGCACCGGCGTGGCTTTCACCGAGATCGGCTCCAAGTGCGGTCAGTACAAGCTGCGGGCTGGTGAGACCGTGAACGACAAGTTCTATACCGCTACCGACACTACCGATCAGAAGGTTCACCTGTTCAAGGCTGTTGACACCGCAAGCGGTAGCACCGTGAAGCTGCTGGTTGATGGCAAGGTTGTCATTACCAGCGATCTGGGTACTCTGGCCGCCAACACTGTTGGTCACACTTGGGTTGTCGACGTTGAGAAGGGCGCTGCCAAGTGCTCCAACTGCGGCACTACCGGTAAGGTCTACAAGTCCTTCGTGGAAGTTCCCAATGGTGCTGACGCTGATCAGGTCGCTGGCGTGTGGGTCGTCGCTGACGCTTCCAACACTCCCACTGAGACCAAGCCCGATTCCAACAAGTCCCCCAAGACCTTTGACGCTGGTATCGCTATGTACGTCGGTATGGCTCTGACCTCCGTCGCCGGCTCCGCCGTCGTCATCGGCAAGAAAAAGGAGTTCTAATTAAACTCAAAAAAGAGAAGCACCCTACCGGGTGCTTCTTTTTTTGCCTTTAATTATCCCACCCCCTGGCGGGGGTGGGGTGAATAAAGATTGCTTGCCCGCTGGGCCTTTCTTTTTTTGCGCTTAATTAGCCCGCGCCTGTCGGCGCGGACGAAATAAATATTCCCCGCTGCCGCGGGGGATAAATATATATCCCTCCCGCTGCCGCGGGAGGGATAGTAAATGCTGCTTTTCTGCGGGGTGCTTCTTTTTTTGCGCTTAGTTATCCCTGGCCTGTCGGCCAGAGATAATTTAGCCCCTTCCGAGCTTGAATAACAAAAAGGCACCCCTACGGGGTGCCTTTTTTTGGGCCGTCGGGGACGCCGGCCCCCTCCTTTTGAAACCACCCCCTCTGGGGAAGGCAACCGCAAAAAAGAACCGCCGAGCGGCGGTTCTTTTTTGCATTTCCCGGTTGACACCGGGGCGGATATACGTTACAGATACAGGTAGCCGTACTTGTCGCGCAGGGTGACGATCAGCTTCTCCAGATCGGCGGGCAGGTCGTTTTTGCCGGACAGGTCATAGTCCTTCGGCTCGCCGAAGGTACGGACGCGGACCTTGTCGCCGCCAAGGAACAGCACACCGGCATTGTGGCTGTCCACCATGTCCTCCGCAGTCTGGAACAGGGTGAACTTGTCGTGGCAGGGCTCGGAGCTGTACGGGCAGAACTGGGTGCAGTTGCCGCACTCGTTGCACATCTTGTCCACGTGGACGATCTGGTGGCTGCCGTCGGCCATGCGGATGGCCACATTGGCGCGGTTGGGGCAGGAGTCCACGCAGTTTTCGCAGACGGTGGCGCACTGCAGGCAGCGGTCGCCCTCGCAGCAGATGCACGCGCTCATCTTCAGAATACCCTTCTTGGCCTCGGCGTCCGCCTTAGTGACATAGGCCTGCTCGGGGATGTCATAGGTATAGGGCTTGCCGATAACTGCCTCGGCAAAGGCCGCGGCGTCGGCGATGCCTTCGACAACAGTGGCGGGGCCGCGCTTGGCGTCGCCGGCGGCGTAGACGCCCTCCACGTTGGTCTGGAAGGCGGGACGGCCCTTCTTGTCCAACTCAATGCCGTTGGCGGCCATAAGTGCGTCGTCCACCTGCTCACCCACAGCGGAGATCACCAGGTCGCAGGGGACGGTGAAGAACTCACCGCTGCCCACGGGGCTGCGGCGGCCGGAGGCATCGGCCTCGCCCAGCACCATCTTCTCACACTTCAGCACACCGTCGGCCTGCTTGACGGGGGCAGCCAGCTCGGCGAAGGTCACGCCGTCGGCCAGCGCCAGCGCCAGCTCGTGCTCGTCGGCGGGCATATACTTGCGGGTACGGCGGTACACGAGGGTCACGCTCTCGGCGCCGCTGCGCTTGGCCAGACGGGCCGCGTCCATGGCGGTGTTGCCGCCGCCCACGACCACGATATTGCCGGCCACAGCGATGTTGCCGGCCTTGACGCCCTTCATCCACTGGATGGCGCCGGCCACATCGCCGGCGATGTCCAGCTTGCCGGGCTTCCATGCGCCCACGGCCAGCAGGATGTGGGTGTAGCCCTGCTTTTTCAGCTCGGCCACGGAGGGGGCGGGCGCGCCGCACTTGACCTCGACGCCGTACTTCTCCATGAGGGCGATATCCTTCTCAATGGCCTCGTTGGCGATACGGAAGCTGGGGATCACGTGACGGGGCACGCCGCCCAGGCAGCTCTCGCGCTCGAAGATGGTGGTCTCGATACCGGCGCGGCCGCAGAAGTAGGCGGCAGCAATGCCGGTGGGGCCGCCGCCGATGATGGCGACCTTCTTGCCCGCCACGCGCTCCGGACGCTTGATGGAGGCCATCAGGGCGTTGTAGCCCTTCTGGGCGGCCAGCAGCTTGGTGTCGCGGATGCGGACGGACTCGTCATAGAAGTTGCGGGAGCACTTGGTCTGACAGCGATGGGCGCAGATGGTGCCGGTCAGGAACGGCAGGGGGTTTTTCTCGGTGATCAGCTTCAGCGCCGGACCGTACAGGCCCTTGTTGCACAGCTCCATATACTCGGGGATGTCCTGCGCGATGGGGCAGCCTCCCTTGCAGGGCGCGGTGAAGCAGTCGATCCAGGGCACGTTCTTCTCACTCTTGCGGCTGGGCAGGGGCTTGATAGGCTTGACGTGGTGCACGTCGGTGTGAGAGGCGGTGCTCATGTCGCAGATGGCCTGGGTGTCGGTGCCGTCAAAGGGCTTGTAGGGCATGGGCTCTACCTTCTCCACCATCTGGAGCAGGCGGTTGTAGCCGCCGGGCTTGAGGATGGTGGTCGCAACGGTGATGGGCCAGATGCCCGCCGCGAACAGCTTGTCGCAGTTGAAATACTCCGCGCCGCCGGCGAAGGAGATACGCATCTTACCCTTGAACTGGCGGGAAATGCGATGGCACATCTCGATGGTCAGGGGGAACAGGCTGCGGCCGGACATATACATCTCGTTGTTGGGCAGCTCACCGCGGGTGGTGTCCACCGGGAAGGTGTTGGAGAGTTTCAGACCGAACTCCAGACCCTTGCTGTCGGCCAGCGCCTGCAGACGCTCGAACATGGGCACCGCGTCGGCCCACTGCAGATCCTCGCGGAAGTGGTGGTCGTCGAATACAATATAGTCATAGCCCATGCCGTCCAGAATACGGCGGGCCGTCTCGTAGCCCAGGATGGTGGGGTTGCACTTCACGAAGGTGTGCAGGTGCTTCTCGGTGATGAGATAGCTGGCGATGCGCTCGATCTCATCCGGGGGACAGCCGTGCAGGGTGGACACAGTGACGCTGCGGCTAACGCGGGGATCAATGGCGTCGATATAGTCGCTCTCGGCAGGGAACAGCTCCTTCAGGACGGCCTTGCACTCGCCGAAGATGGCGGTCTTGGTGGCGTCCTTCATGCCCTCGATATAGGTGTTGACCTTGTCGCCCTTGATGCCCTCCAGATCGTAGCCCACGGACATATTGAACACGAAGCCATTGGGATCGCCGAAGCCGTATACCTTGCTCAGCACCTTCAGGGCGCACCACGCCTTGATGTACTCGTCCATGGCCTGGGGCACGGTCAGCTCGGTGGACCACTCCTGGTTGTAGCCCTCGTCGTTGGCCAGAATGCAGGGGCGGGGCACACAGGCGGCCAGCTCCTCGCCGTCCATCTTCTGGACGGTCTTGACCTCGAAGAAGCGTGCGCCGGCCATGTAGGCGGCGATGATGTTCTGGGCAAGCTGGCTGTTGGGGCCGGCGGCGGGGCCAAAGGGTGTCTCGATGCGCTCGCCGAAGATGGGCAGGCTCTTGCCCGTGGCGTGGTACGCCTTGCGGACGCCGAAGATCTCGCCGGAGTTGGCATATTCGGTGACCACCCAGTTCATCAGGGACTTAAAGGGGATCGGATACATTTTTTCAGACATGGGTCTTCCTCCTTGTCGTTGATTTTATCAATACACCCGGTGGTTCAGGTCGCCCCACAGCTTCTTGGCGGCCTCGAGAATGTGGGCGTTTTCGGCCTCCTCGTCGATGTTCACCAGCACGCGGTCCTTCATCAGGACCTTGCCGGCGGCGATGGTGGTCTGGCACTGGCGGCCGGTCATGCCGAAGATCATGTGGCCGTCGATGTTCTCGTCGCTGAACGGGGTAAACGGCTTGTAGTCCATGACGATAATGTCCGCCGCCGCGCCGGCCTTCAGCACACCCAGCTGGTCCGGGAAGTACCGTGCGCCGATCTTGGCGTTGTTCTTGAACAGCATATCCGTGACCTCGCACCAGCCCACGTTAGGCAGGCAGTTCTGGCTCCGCTGGGAGCACAGGGCCACCTTGAGAGACTCCAGCATATCGTTGGTATAGGCATCGGTGCCCATGCCCAGCAGGATGCCCCGCTTGTACAGCTGCAGCACCGGGCAGATGCCGATGGCGTTGCCCATGTTGGACTCGGGGTTGTTCACCACCATGGTGCCCGTCTCCTTGATGATGTCCATCTCAGCGGTGTTCACATGGATGCAGTGGCCCAGAATGGTCTTTTCACCCAGGATGCCGTGGTCCTGCAGGCGCTGCACGGGACGGCGGCCGTAGTTCTGCAGGCTGTCGTACACGTCGTTCATACCCTCGGACACGTGGATATGATAACCGGTGCGGCCGTTGTTGGCCTCCACCATGCGGTCGAAGGTCTTGTCGCTGATGGTGAACAGCGCGTGGCCGCCGAACATGGCCGCCAGCATGGGATCGTTCTGCTTCTGGCAGTAGGTGATGAAGTCCGCGTTCTCCTTGATGGCCTGCAGGCACTTCTCCTCGCCGTCGCGGTCGCTGACCTCGTAGCACAGGCAGGAGCGCAGACCCAGGCGGCGGCTCTCCTCGCTGATGGTAAACAGAGTACCGGGGATCTCGCCATAGCTGGCGTGGTGGTCAAAGATGGTGGTCACGCCCTGCTTGATGCTGTCGATGTACAGCGCTGTGGCGGAAGCGCGGGTACCGTCCATCATCAGGTGGCGGTCGATGGCCCACCAGGTGCCGTCCAGCACCTCGTAGAAGTTGGTGGGGTTGTTGCCCACGATGCTCAGGCCGCGGGCCAGTGCGGAGTAGATGTGGGTGTGTGCGTTGATGAAGGCAGGCATGATGACGCCGCCCTTGGCGTCGACGATCTCGGCATCGGCATATTTTGCCCGCAGAGCGGCTTCCTCACCTATCTCCACGATCTTGGCGCCCTCGTAGGCCACCGCGCCGTGCTCATAGTAGCCCTTGCCCTCGCTGTCGCGGGTAATGAGCCGTCCATTTGTTACCAGAACCATGTGTATTCCTCCTTTGTTTCCGATAGTGTTCGTGTGTTCTCCCCAATATGGCTCTACTCCCCGGTAAACAAAAAGTGCCCCAAACCCTGTTTCCGAGGGTTTGAAACACTCAAGCGTCCGCCGAGTGATAGTTTCAGCCCGTGCGCGAAGCACTTCCTTACAGCTACCAATCTTGGATTGTCATCTGTATTTTACAACGATTTCTCCAAAAATGCAATAGTTTTGTCAGCCTGTTTTTGCCCTTTTTACCCTGCGTTGTCCCGCTGCACCGTGTACCGCTTTCGCTATTTCATGACAAAAAAGCCAATAAATGGAAGTATACTTCGTGGAAGTAAACTTCCCGCTGCGCTATCATCTTCTTATAAAGCGGAAACGGAGGCATTTGCCATGCAGGAGTATAAGGACGCGGTGCGGGAGCATCTGTCAAGCTATGTGTGCCAACTGCGGCAGCGCCGTGGGCTTACACAGGAAGAAATGGCCGAAAAGCTTCGTATCACGGCGCGGGCCTACGGCGACCTGGAACGTGGAAAATTCTGCTTTTCCGCCCCGGCATTGATGGCCCTGCTCCTCATACTGAAGGAAGATGAGGTGGCAGAGCTTCTGAACGACTTTCGCAAAATTACAGAAAAATTAGACGGTAAAGAGGTGGCGTAGCATCCATGGATAAGGGGGATGTGAGCCGCACATTGTGCGGCTTGGGGTTGTTGCCGAGCAGCGTCTGCTATTTTTATATGGCAGAGGCGCTTCGGCTGTCGCTGCGGGAGCCGGACAGGCTTCTGCTGGTCACAAAGCATGTGTATCCGGACGTGGCGCGCTGCTTTGACACAAACTGGAAGTGCGTGGAGCGCGGCCTGCGCCGCGCCGCAAACGTTGCCTGGAACACGGCGCCGGAGAAGCTGTCAGAGCTCGCACATCGACACTTGACGGAGAAGCCTTCTGTTTCAGAGCTGTTGTCTCTGTTGACGATCTACCTGCGCGCGGAAGAGGAGAACTGAAACCGGTCATAGGGCACCAAGCCCCGGCTCTGCCGGGGCTTTCTGCTTTGTACGTATTTCTTTACGGATAAAAAGCCGCCCTCGGGCGGCTTTTTCTCTGCACAGCAAAGCAAGGCTCCCGGGCAACAGATGATATCTGTCTCCCGGGAGCTCCCCTCCTGTCGCGCGAGGCCTGTACCTCGCGCCCCCTATATTGTCTCATGGTAGCACTCTGAAATCTGGTTTTCAAGAAAATTGGCGATTTCTTAACGGTATCTTAACAAAACATTCGCAGATGTACCCCCGCGCCCGGGGGCGCACCTCCCAAAGCCGCCCTCCGGGCGGCTTTGGCGCGGTTTGATAATCGCCAAAAGCGATAGAACGCAAAACCCCTACCGTGGCACCAGCCAGCGGCGCGCGGCAGCGCCACGCGGGAAGCTGTGCTGGCACAGTCCTTCTGACCGAGGAAAAAAACGGAAAAATCTCCGTGGTCGCGTGGGAAAATTACCCGCAAGGAACGTTTCGCCCCGCGCCAAGGGGTTCTTAGACCGTAGGTCTAAGCGGCGTTTTTGGCTACTTTTGCCGCCGGGGGCAAAAGTGGCTCGCGCCCGCAGGGCGCGGAATCCCCCTGCCTTCCCCTTGAGGGGAAGGTGGCAACGCGAAGCGTTGACGGATGAGGTGTCATTGCGAGCCAGTCCGCAGACTGGCGTGGCAATCCGCTCGTCGCGGCGTCAGCCGCCTTGGCCCCCTCTGGGAGGGGGCTGTCGCCGTAGGCGACTGGGGGAGAGAAAAAACAACTCCCTCCACTTTACGCAAAAACCACTTCACTTGCCTAAATTGTAACCGAATTATGAACGGGATTTGTGGCGTATTCCGGGCCGAACAGTTTACATAATGACTTTTCGATTTTGACTGGAAATTTTTTCCAGCTAAGTTATTGCGTTTTTTGAAAATCTCCGTTTGAATTGCATAAATGCTGCGTTACACAGAAATTACGCTTTACAGGCGCTCAGATAAATTGCGTAAATTACTGGTAAATTATGGAAGAAATGGAAATTATTTCCAATTTCGGGTGATTTTTGACGGCGCGATGTCACTGTCTCAAAAATGGAAATAACTGGCAATAAAATCCGTAAAAATTTTTACAACATAATGATGTTTACGTTGTAAACCGCTGGTGAGAGTGGCGAGGTCAAGTCCGACACAAACAAATTTTTATGGAGGAAACAAACATGAAGAAGATCATTGCAACTGTGCTGGCCATGGTCATGGCTCTGGCACTGTGCACCACCGCTTTCGCGGCGGATCTCACCATTGATGGTGTCGATTACACTAAGGTGAGCCCGACTGGTACCTTGACTCTGGAAAAGGTTTATACCAAGGATGTTACCCCTGCTGATGGCCAGTACTATATTCAGACCGGCACCAAGACCATCCGCGTTGCTACCGATGCTGAGGTTGCTGTTATTAAGGCTGGCGGTTTTAGCAAGAACACTCTGGCTAAGATGACCGATGCTGGTTATCTGTTTGATGTGTATCAGGCTGAGGATGGCATGTATTACGCCCAGGCGGCTGTTGTTGATGCCTACGACAAGGCCAACAACACCAACAAGGCCAATATGGCTACCAAGGACGGTACTTCTGCCAAGATTTTCTACTTCGGCAAGGAACTGGGCAGCGCTGTTGCTTACTATCAGTTTAGCAAGAATGACAGCCTGAAGACTGCTGAGGCTACCACTGTTCTGTACAAGACCTCTGAGACTTTCGGTGCCAACAAGGCTCCTGTCTACACCAACCTGGCCGGTACTGCTACCTACGCTATGGTTTCCGACACCGATTGGACCGACAAGGACAAGGACGCTGTTGGCAAGCTGTCCAAGATCTACTACAGCAAGCCCGCCGATGCTGCTAAGCTGCTGAACGCTGCTGGTAAGGATATCAACCTGGCTGCTGATAGTGGTTACTACTATGTTCTGACTGAGAAGGCTGCTTCTACCACCCCCAACACCAACAAGCCCTCCCCCAAGACCTTTGACGCTGGTATCGCTATGTACGTCGGTATGGCTCTGACCTCCGTCGCCGGCTCCGCCGTCGTCATCGGCAAGAAAAAGGAGTTCTAATTAAACTCAAAAAAGAGAAAGGCCGAAAGGCCTTTCTTTTTTGTGCTTATTTATCCTTGGCCTAACGGCGCGGACGAAATAAATATCCCCCGCTGCCGCGGGGGATATAAATGCTTCCGGCCCAGCGGGTGCTTCTTTTTTGCCTGCGGCAGGAAGGGTGTTGCGCCTGCGGGCACAAGCTACTTTCTTTCCATGGCGAAAGAAAGTAGCCAAAGAACGCCACTTAAGGAAAGGGGGATTTCGAATTTCCCCCTTTCCTTAAGGATCCTATCCCCTTGAAGCGACAAAGGAGGGGGCTTCGGCCCCCTCCTTTTGAAACCACCCCCAGGGGGAAGACAACCGCAAAAGAACCGCCGGGCGGCGGTTCTTTTGCGGTTCTCCCTGACAGGGGAAGGCTTCTCTCGTTCACTTCGTTTTTCTGTGCCTGCGGCGGCGCTTGGCCTTTTCGCGGGTGCAGTGGAAGGGCTCGTTCTCCCGGGCGGCGGCAAAGGCGGCTCGCTCCGGGTCGGTCAGGGGCGGCACCACGCGGCGACCCTGCCAGCTACCGTCCTCACGGTGCACCACGGACATCCGCACGGGGAACAGGCCGTGATTTTCACAGCGGAACACGCCGTAATACACGTCGCCCTGGGGATACCACGACTCCACGGCCCCAGGCTGGCGGCACAGGGGGCAGGGCACGATACGCGCCTGACGGCTGTTGAGCAGCTGCTCACGCTCCGGCAGCGGTGTGATCTTCTGACGGGGCTGCTTGGGGTACGTCTCACGGCTGAACTTAACGCCGCGGCGGCGCTTATGCTTGGCTTCAGCCCGGGGCGCGGTGGGCAGCAGAGAGCTCTCCGTCAGCCACGCGGTGATCAGCGCCGCGTACAGCGCATCGTGCAGGGCGTTGTGGAACTCATAGATCAGCGGCAGGCCGCAGTACTCCGCCGCCTGCTCCAACGCTATACGCCTACCCAGGCCGATCTCCAGCGTCCGGCAGAAGGCAGCCTGCAGGTCGATGCACGCTGTGACCGGCGGCGCGGGCAGCTTCCAATAGGCGGCGTTGGCGGCCAGCACGCCGTGGTCCTGGGCACCCCACTCGGCCCACAGGGTATCCTCGCCGCACCAGTCCAGAAACGCCTGATACGCCGCGGGGAAGTCCAGCTCAGACGTCAGCGCCTGGGCGGATTCCGGCAACTTTTTCGCCACAGGCGACAGCTTTCGGTAGATGGACGGCCGGATGTGGGCGTTGAATGCGTCCACTACGGGGCCGCCGGGGCGCGCCAGCCGCACCGCGCCGATCTGAATGATCTCCTCCATGCGCCGCCCGCCAAAGGGCTGATTCCATTCCAGATCCAACACGATCACGCCGTCTTACCTCCTCGCGGAAAAAGTCATATTAGATATATTATACTCCCATGCTGTCGGAAACGCAAGGGAAACAGGGAGACGCCTATGGCGTCTCCCTGTTTCCCTGCCGTGTAGCTGCCCCGAAGAAAAGCGCGTCAGACGGTAGCGTCCACCGGGATACGCTGGCGGTCTACCTGGACCCAGTGGACGCGGACGCCGCCGCCGGGCTGCTCCGTGGCGCAGAACACCACGCCGCCCATATGGCCCTCCACCGGCACGCCGCCGCTGAACAGCGCCGCAAAGCGGCGAATGTAGCCCGCCAACTCACCAATAGTCTTCACCGGCAGATCGGGCGCGAGATAGTCAAAAAACTTGTGCATACGGCACCTCCAATATCATGAATTCCGTGTTCTTCCTTTGACTGTACCCATCTTACCAAGTTTGCTGTCCGAAAAAACGGACAGTTCTTCGGCGCACTTGTGCTTTTTGCCGGCGTGTGGTACAATGTACAAAAGAAAACAAGTCGGGAGGTGGCCGCCATGACCGAGATGAATACCGCGCCGCAGTTGGCCCCGCGGGAGCGATGCACCGGCTGCGCCGCGTGCTGCAATGGCTGTCCCAAGGGCGCTATCCGCATGGTGCCGGACCGGGAGGGCTTTCTGTACCCGCAGGTGACCGACGGCTGCGTCCAGTGCGGCCACTGCACGCATATCTGCCCGGTGCTGAAGCAGCGGGAGCCGCGCACCGAGCCGGCAGCGTTTATCGTCTGGAACGGCGACGAGGCCGTGCGGCGTGACTCCACCGCCGGCGGCGCGTTCTCCGCCCTGGCGGAATACGTGCTGGAGGGCGGCGGCGTGGTGTTCGGCGCGGCACTGGACAACGACCTGCGGGTCAGCCACATCGCCGTGAAAAACCTGCACGATCTGCCCCGACTGCGGGGGAGCAAGCCGGTGCAGAGCGACGTGGGTGAGAGCTATCAGCAGGTACGGCTGTATCTGGATCAGGGCCGGCAGGTACTGTTTTCCGGCACGCCCTGTCAGGTGGACGGCCTGTACCGCTATCTGGGCGAGCACCCAGAACGGCTCATCACCTGTGACGTGGCCTGTAGCGGCGTGGGCAGCCCCGGCGTGTGGGAAAAATTCGTGCGCTCCATGGCGTACATCAAGCAGCAGAAGCCCCTGTCCGTGGACTTCCGCGGCAAGCTGAACGGTGAGAGCACGCGCCGCTTCCATGTGACCTTTGAAAACGGCGGGCAGTACGACGCGCCGCTGCTGCGGTCCGAGGTGGGACGCGGGCTGGCGCGGGGTATGTTCCTGCGGCCCGCCTGCCACACCTGCGGCTATACCAGCACGGACCGTACCGGTGACCTGACGCTGTGCGACATGACCGGCGGCGCCATCACCCCGGAGGAAAAGCGCCTGGGCGTATCGCTGCTGCTCATCAATACCGCTAAGGGCGCCCAGATGTTTGACAGTCTGCCGCTTCACCGCCGACGCTGCGGCCTGGCCGAGGCCGTGGCCGCCGACCGTGCGCTGCGCTCACCTACGCCGGTATCCGTGGATCGCTCCCGGTTCTTCGACGCGCTGGAGCAGGAGCCCTTCCGCCAGGTCTGCGCCCGGTTCCTGTCCGCCCTGCAGCCCCGCGAGCACGCCGGCAAGCCGCTGAAGGAACTGCTGGGCAACGTCCGCCTGCCCTTTGGAAAGAGGAAACAGAAATGACGAAAACGCTGCTGCACACCTGCTGTGCGCCCTGTTCCGTGGCCTGTATCCAGCTACTCCGGGCCGAGGGTATCGAGCCGGTGTCCTATTGGTATAACCCCAACATCCACCCCTACCAGGAGTACAAGGCCCGCCGCGACACACTGATGGCCTATGCGCCGTCTGTGGGCGTGGAGCTGATCGTGCAGGAGGACTACGGCCTGCGGGATTTTTGCCGCGCCGTGGCAGAGGACATCGATCACCGCTGCGGCCATTGCTATCGCCTGCGGCTGGAGCAGACCGCCCGCTATGCAGCTGAACACGGATTTGAGAGCTTTTCCAGCACCCTATTTGTCAGCCCATACCAGAACCATGAGTTGCTGCGTCAAACCGCCGAGGAGGTGTCCGCGCAGTACGGTGTGACACTCCTGTATCGTGATTTTCGTCCCGGTTTCCGCCAGGGGCAGCAGGAGGCCCGCGAGCTGGGGCTGTATATGCAGAAGTACTGCGGCTGCGTGTTCAGCGAAGAGGACCGCTACGCCAAGCAGATCAGCAGGGACATGCAGGCCCCGGAAAAGCATCTGTAAGTTAACAATAATATATATTATGGTAAACCCAACAGCCGCGCTTTTAGCGAGGCTGTTGGGTTTTTCCTTTGGGAAAAGCAAGGCTCCCGGGCAACAGATGATATCTGCCGCCCGGGAGCTCCCCTCCTGTCGCGCGGGGCCTGTACCTCGCGCCCCCTACGTTGTTTCATGGTAGCACTCTGAAATCTGGTTTTCAAGAAAATTGGCGATTTCTTAACGGCATCTTAACGTAACATTCACAGATGTACCCCCGCGTCCGGGGGTGCACCTCCCAAAGCCGCCCTCCGGGCGGCTTTGGCGCGATTTGATAATCGCCCGCCCGGTAGAAGAAAACGTCCCTACCGTGGCTGGGGCAAGCGGCTGCGCCAGCCTCCGCGCCGCCGGGACGGCGAAGTTCCTTTTACGCACCAAAACGCAGGTAGCACTTTCGCCGAATAAATTGTAACCGAATTATGAACGGGATTTTGGATGTATTTCGGGCTATATAGTTTACATAATGACTTTTCGATTTTGACTGGAAAATTTTTCCAGCTAAGTTGTTGCATTTTTTGAAAATCTCGATTTGAATTGCATAAATGCTGCGTTACACAAGAATTACGCTTTACAGGCGCTCAGATAAATTGCGTAAATTACTGGTAAATTATGGAAGAAATGGAAATTATTTCCAATTTCGGGAGATTTTTAACGGCGCGATGTCACTATCTCAAAAATGGAAATAAATGGTAATAAAATCCGTAAAAATTTTTACAACATAATGATGTTTACGTTGTAAACGCTGTCTCGGAGGATGAAGCCGAACCGGACACAAACAAATTTTTATGGAGGAAACAAACATGAAGAAGATCATTGCAACTGTGCTGGCCATGGTCATGGCTCTGGCACTGTGCACCACCGCTTTCGCGGCGGACAACTATGACCTGTATCTGGCCAATAGCACCAACATCAGTGGTAAGGTCATCGCTGCGAATGGCGCTGTGGCCGAGAAGACCAACAAGTCCATCACCATCACCGCTGCTGCCAGCTATTCCGATGGCACTGGCAACCTGGAGTATCTGACTGATGCTGATAGCGTTATCTACGTCAAGACCACCACTCCCACTGTTGCTGATTATGCTGTGACTGTCACTGGTAAGAAGGATATTCTGTTCTATGTGACCAAGGTTGACGCTGCTCCCACGTATGCTGCTTCCGCAAAGGCTTTCACTGACTTTGGTTATAAGTGCGGTCAGGTCGTGAACACCGACAACAGCAAGTATTACGAAATCACCACTGGCGAGCACACCGGCAAGGTGTTCAAGGCTGGCGAGGATTGGAGCGTTCTGGTTGACGGCAAGCTGGTTAAGCTGGCTGGCTCCGATGCCGAGGTGAAGGCTCACACTTGGGTCGTTTCCGCTTCCAAGGTTGAGAACGGCAAGGTCGTTCCCACTGAGGCTGTCTGCGGCATCTGCGGCTCCAAGACCACCGCTATCTATGAGACTGGTAAGGCTCCTGCTGGTTCTAAGACCGAGACCTTGACTGGCGTTACTGGTTATGTTGTCGTTCCTAACGGTGCTTCCACCACTCCTTCCACTGGCACCAACAAGTCCCCCAAGACCTTTGACGCTGGTATCGCTATGTACGTCGGTATGGCTCTGACCTCCGTCGCCGGCTCCGCCGTCGTCATCGGCAAGAAAAAGGAGTTCTAATTAAACTCAAAAAAGAGAAAGGCCCATTGGGCCTTTCTTTTTTTGCCTTTAATTATCCCTCCCGCTGCCGCGGGAGGAATGATTATTTTATTTCCCCCGCTGGCGCGGGAGGAACAGTAAAGATTGCTTTTCTATGAGGTGCTTCTTTTTTGACTTTAATTATCCCACCCCCTGGCGGGGGTGGGGTGAATAAAGAGCGTTTGCCCGCTGGGCCTTTCTTTTTTTGTACTTATTTATCCCTGGCCTAACGGCGCGGACGAAATAAATATCCCCCGCTGCCGCGGGGGATAAATATATATTCCTCCCGCTGCCGCGGGAGGTATAGTAAAGGGTGTTTTTCCCTAGGCCTTTCTTTTTTTGCCGCAATTTGTGGGGCGGGGACTGCCCCTTGACAAACCCGCCGGAATGGGTATAATAATAAGCAGAAGGGGACGCTGCGACAAGCGGTCAGCCCCATCAAGTAAAGATTTGCATCAGGGTTTTACACCCCAAAAGAAACCGTCACTTGGCAGAGTGGCGGTTTCGTCTTTTCAGCTTCTGAATTCTGATCGAGACTGAATAGCCTGCGATATGGAATGTAAGCGTCCAAAACATGTATGTCACCCCCTCTCGGGGCTGTGACTAACCGCCTGCCGTTTATTGCAGCGTCCTTGAGATGTATTATAAGCCGTTTGCCGGTTTTTGTCAATCTGACGTGCCGACAACCACCCACAAAGCCATTGTCCCGCGCCGCATTATGTGGTACAATACCCTCGACACACTCTGAAAGGAGTTTTTCTATGCTGGATATCTTTGAAATACTGGGCCCGGTGATGATTGGTCCCTCCAGCTCCCACACCGCCGGCGCCGCCAAGATCGGCGCCATGGCCCGCACACTGCTGGGTGCGCCGCCGGTCAAGGCCGCCATCCACCTCTACGGCTCCTTTGCCGAGACGGGCGCCGGCCACGGTACGGACCGTGCGCTGGTAGGCGGTCTGCTGGGCATGAAGCCGGACGATCCCCGCCTGCCGGATGCCTTTGCCGAGGCGGAGAAAGCCGGGTTGACCTACACCATAGACGAGATCAAGCTCCGCGACGCCCATCCCAACACCGCTGTTATCGAGGCCAAGAGCGCCGACGGCAGGACACTGACCATGCAGGCCTCGTCCATTGGCGGCGGCCGTATCATGGTGAACAAGCTGGATGGCATCGACGTGAACTTCAACGGTATGTTCAACACGCTGGTCATCCGCAATCAGGACGCCAGCGGCACCGTAGCGGCCATCACCAGCATACTAAGCCAGCTGCGCGTCAACGTAGCCAACATGAGTCTGTACCGCCACAAGCGTGGCGGCGACGCGCTGATGGTCATCGAGCTGGATCAGCACCTCAAGCCCAGCCAGGTGGCGTTTCTGTCCGAGCTGCCGGGCGTGCTGTCCATGACCTACTACGACAAGGAGGAGGATGACGATGGCTCTGGATTCGATGAAGGAAATATTTGACCGCATGGAGCAGGAGGGCAAGCCCTTCTGGGAGATCGTGCTGGAGACGGATATGGACGAGCGCCAGGTAACGCGGAACCAGTCCATGGCTAAAATGCTCATCACCTGGCAGGCCATGGCCGACGCGGCGGACAGCTACACCGGCCGGCGCAAGAGCGTCAGCGGCCTGGTGGGCGGCGACGGCATGAAAATGCGGCAGTACTGCCTGCGGGGTGAAGCCATGTCCGGCGGCTACGTCAGCGAGGTCATCGCCGAGGCGCTGTCCATGGCGGAGTCCAACGCCTGTATGTGCCGCATCGTAGCGGCGCCTACGGCGGGCGCCTGCGGCGTGCTGCCGGCGGTGCTGCTGCCCCTGTGCAGGTACGAGGAGCTGAGCCAGCACCAGCTGCTGGAGGCCCTGTATGTGGCCAGTGGTATCGGCGCGGTCATCGCCTACCGGGCGTGCATCGCCGGCGCTTCCGGCGGCTGTCAGGCGGAGATCGGCACGGCCTCCGCCATGGCGGCGGGGGCGCTGGTGGCCCTGCGGGGCGGCAGCGGCGAGCAGATCGGCCACGCGGTGGCCATGGCGCTGAAAAACCTGATGGGCCTGATCTGCGATCCCGTGGCGGGCCTGGTGGAGGTTCCTTGTGTCAAGCGCAACGTCATCGGCGCGGTGAACGCCGTCAGCGTGGCGGACATGGCCATGGCGGGCATCACCAGCCGCATTCCCGTGGACGAGGTCATCGACGCCATGGGCGAGGTGGGCCGCCGTATGCCCGTGGAATTCCGCGAGACGGCGCTGGGCGGTCTGGCCGTTACGCCCACCGGGCAGGCCATCACCGATCGCATACGGAAATCGAAATAAGGAGGGACTCAAATGACGCTGGATTTTAACGCTGTCGATCCGACCGTTGTGCCGCATTTCAAGGGCGGCACCGGCGAAGCCCACGTCCGCACCGCCGTTGCCGACGGCATGGGCCGTATCCTGACATTGACCTTGCCCGCGGGGTCCTCCATCGGCCTGCATACCCACACTGGCAACTGTGAGATCATTCACGTGCTGTCCGGCTGCGGTGTATGCCACGACGATGGGATGGACGTACCCCTGACCGCCGGCATGACCCACTACTGTCCCGAGGGCCACACCCACGGCATTGATAACACCGGAGATGCGCCATTGGTGCTGCTGGGCATCCTGCCGGACAGCAAATAAATTGACCGATACCCCGGCTGTGCGAAAAGCGCAGCCGGGGTATTTAGCAGGCAAAATAAGGCTCCCGGGCAACAGATGATATCTGCCGCCCGGGAGCTCCCCTCCTGTCGCGCGGGGCCTGTACCTCGCGCCCCCTACGTTGTTTCATGGTAGCACTCTGAAATCTGGTTTTCAAGAAAATTGGCGATTTCTTAACGACATCTTAACGAAACATTCGCAGATGTACCCCCGCGCCCGGGGGTGCACCTCCCAAAGCCGCCCTCCGGGCGGCTTTGGCGCGGTTTGATAATCGCCAAAA
>NZ_JBMGPW010000006.1:0-192773 GCF_049060325.1 Vescimonas sanitatis
TGCCCGCGTACCGCAGCAAGAAGATAGAGGTGTTTTGCAATCAGGAAATCTCCTCATTGGCACGGAAGATCTTGGCATCGCCAGACATGACAGGGCTGTGCGTGCTTCTGGTTCTGAATACAGGGCTGCGCCTTGGTGAGATCTGCGCTCTGCGCAAAAGCGACATTGACTACCGCTCCGGCTTTCTGCGAATTGAGCGCTCGGCTGCCCGTGTACGCGATGCTTCCGGGACACATCTGGTGGTGCAATCCCCGAAAAGCGGCAGTTCTGTGCGTCTTGTAGCCATTCCCAATGATATGCTGGAATTGCTGAAAGCGACCACCCAGAGCATTCAGAGAGACAATTATCTGCTGACCAACACGGACACGCCGATGGAACCGCGCACACTGCAATACCGATACCGGAAGCTGCTGGAACGCTGCGGTATCCGCTATCGGAATTTTCACGCCCTCCGACATACCTACGCGACAAGGTGCATGGAGAATGGTGTGGACATCAAGAGCCTCAGTGAGCTTTTGGGCCACGCTGATGTTCGGACGACATTGCAGACGTATATCCATTCTTCTCTGGCCCATAAAAGGCAGGCTGTTCAGAGCATATGTTTCTTACCCATGGAAGGGGCGGGCAGCGTTTTAATTCCGTCAAAAAATCCGTCAGAGATCTCAGCAATTACCGTGCCGCCAAGCAAAACAGGGACTTGTTTCGTGAATTGTATATGATTTACGAAAAACGAGCTTTTCCTCATGCAGCCGTAGGCACAGATGCCTACGGCTTTTTGTTGGATACGGAAACCACCGGCTCTGCCGGTGGAGGCATCCCGTAAAAGCTTTAGCTTTAAGCATCGAGCGAAGCGAGCTACAAGTAGAAGTCTTGATAAAAGAATTAGCCACAAGTAGAACATAAATCGCCCGTTTACGGGCTGTAGGGCAGAAAATGCAAGTGAAATAAAATTCAGTGCCCCTTGAGGGGCTTGCCAGTAATAGGCCCTTATAGGGCCAAATCAAACCTCCGGCTTAGCCGGAGGTTATGATTTTGCAGGCAAGGCGCGATCCGGCTTGCTGCGTCGTGAACAAGGGCTAATCATCCTGTTATCAAGACCGTCTGGGATAGAACCGCTCGCCGACCCACTCTGCGGTCAGCTCTTTCGGATGCAAGACCAGCGTGGGCGTATGGCTTTCCACAGCAAAAGCAAAGGCTCTGTTTTCCACACTGTCCGTTGCTGACAAGTCCGTATCATGAACACATAGTACCACATCGGCAAGGTCGATGATCTTCCTATAGGCTTGCAGCTGTGCATCCGGCGTACCCACGGGACACACGACCGAAATATGGGTGCATTTTTCCAGCATAGTAAAATAGCGTTCCCGCAGATACGGCGCCCACTTTGTGGCTTGTTCCTCATGTGGTGTATAGCAGAAAAGCATCAGGCCTTGGTCGGTGGTTTCCCGCAGACCATTGACGATTTCGGCTGCGTAAAGACCTACGCCGCAGTCGCAGGCGGTCAGAAACTGTGTCACACCGCGCTGGCGCAGCGCCATAACCTGCTGCGCCAGTTCGATTTTCATTTTCCGGCAGCCACTATCTTCTTCATCAAACCCCCATGGAAAGCGCATGGGTGCTTGCCCTATGACTGCACAACGGTATATACGGCAGCCTTCTTCCAAAGCAGTCACACCCTCACAAAGATTATTGTCGCAATAAATAATGCGACAATAATTATTAAAATGCAACGATTTTCCAAAGTATAATAAACGAAAAATCTAAGGTGGTGAAGTTGTGACAGATATTCTTGAAATCATCAAGCAGAATCGTGAGGCACGGGGATGGTCGGAATATCAGCTTGCTGAACGCTCTGGCCTGCCACAGTCTACCATCTCCTCGTGGTATAAAAAATCTATGACGCCATCGTTTGCATCGCTTGAGAAGATCTGCGAAGCTTTCGGTGTTACATTGTCGCAATTCTTTGCGCAGGACGACATTCGTGTGGCTCTGACTCCCGCGCAGCGTGAGATGTTGGATAAATGGAATTGCCTGACATCCGCGCAGCAAGCAGCGTTGGCAGCACTCATGGATACGATGATATGCAATCATGCCGCAACACGAGACGATCTTCTTCTGATTGATGATAGAGGAAGATAGCTGATCGACCAGCCGGTTCAATATCTTCAATGCGCTCCAAAATCCTTTGAGGGAATTAAAGAAGCTCTGACAAATGTGTATCAAACAGACGTGGAGATTTCCACGTCTGTTTTTCTATCCGGTAACAAGGGAAAACTACGGTAGATACAGGGCGTCCGTTGACAATCCTGTGCGGTTAGGGTATGTCTCTTTCGTGAGCGGCGACCGCACTCCTTTACCTGGCTCGCTTTTCCTGATAAAATTTAAAATAATTTGAAAAATATGTAATATTGGCTCCTAAAAAGGTAGTTAATAGATAAGAGGAAAAGGAGGATCGCCGCCATATGGATGACAAACAAATTATACGCCTGTTTTTTGAGCGCTCAGAGCAGGCCATCACTGAACTGTCCCAAAAATACGGCGACCTGTGCATGAAAATCGCCAGAAGCATTCTGAATGATCATCAGGACGCGGAAGAATGTGTGAACGACGCCTATCTTGGCGCATGGAACAGTATTCCTCCTCAATCCCCCGACCCGCTGAGATCCTACATCTGCCGTATCGTTCGCAACCGCTCTTTGAAGAAGCTCCGTACCAATTCCGCGATAAAGCGGGGCAGCCAATTTGAGGTCTCACTATCCGAACTGGAGGACTGTATCCCCGACAGCTCCATGGATGAGCAGCTCTCGATAAGTGAACTATCTGCGCAGATCAACGCATTTCTCGCTGTCTTGCCCAAAGATGACAGACTCATGTTTGTGAAACGCTACTGGTTCTCAGAATCAATATCCGAGCTGGCTGACGCATTTGGCATCACCGAGAACAACGTGTCTGTCCGGCTCAGCAGAATACGCGGGAAACTACATCAATACCTGAATCGTAAGGAGGCAAACATATAATGGATCGGAAAACCGACAAGCTGGTGTCAGCCATCGGAGATATTGACACCGTATACCTGGAAGAAGCCCTCGACTTTAACCGCACAAATGCAGGCCGGAGAAAACGCACCCGCTTTCCCAAATTATCTGCCGCGTGTGCGGCGGTGCTGATCATACTGGGCGTATCCGTGACCGCCTTCGCCATCAGCCGAATACCGCTGTCGTGGCGCGACATCTTTTCCTCCGGTCAGACCGTCATCGGTGACGCAGACGAGGCATCGGTGATCTCCCAACAGCAACCGCAGGCCGCAGCCACGGAAGAACTGCAGATCAAGGTGGAAAAGGTGATCTCTGATGAACGAGCCCTTTATCTTCTCTATTCCGTAAAGGCAAATGAGGGAGCCGTCCTTGACCAAACAGGGAAATTTGCCGACTTCGAGCTGTATTTTCCCGGTAAGATGATGTCCGGCGCTTATGTGTCTCGCTTTTTGGAGCGGAAGGCGGGCGTACTGGAGAATGAATTGGAGGGCGTCGTATACGCCGACTGGCAGCCGGGCGACAGTGCCAACGGCCTTGTGATGAGTCTCACCAACTGGCAGGAGCAAGAACTGTTCAAGGATGTAAAGGTAGACTTCAACGTGGCGGAAATGGTGGAAAATACCGGTGAAAACGCCAACTTACCGCAATGTCTGGATAGCTTCGCCAACGGAACATCACGGTATCGGTGGCAGCCAGGCGATGCGGAGGTAAAACTACCCTACGGCGGCGCGTCCATCTGCAATGCCGGTTGGGAAAACGGTGTACTCCAACTGGTCATGAAGGGCCCGGCGGAGGAGAACGAATGGACAGCCCCGGAGAACTGGTATTTCATCGACACACGGACGGGTGCTGTCATTTATCCGGATCCCAGCGTTCATTTCAGCCCCCCTTCCGCGTTTGACCCCGATGCGACCGATGCCGACTGGTGCTATATTTGGGAGTTTGTGACCATTGATAAGGAGGCACTTCCTTACCTTGAAATGCACTGGGGCGGAAAGGAGATATATACCACTGTGTTGCCGGGAAAATGGAAGGTCACTCTGGAGGAAACGCCCGTTACCATTGCGAGCGAGGTGCTGGCAGAGAACGTGCCCCTGACCTATGGCGGGGAGGAACTGACGGCGGAGCGGATCGAGTGCTCCAAGCTGTCCGTGGCAGTGTATTTCGCCGACTATGTGGACTCTACCACCGGCATTCTCGGCGCGTTCAGGGTATTTGACGCGGACGGCAAACCTATCCCCTGCGATTGGAGCTTCACAGCCGACCAAGCCGACGATAGTTGCATGATTTGGACACGGTTTGACGAGCCAATCGAGCCTGAATGCATCTGCCGGTTAACGTTCAACGGGGAGACCGTGTTTGAAAGATAGGCGTTTCGCATTCGATTGCAGTGATTATTATTCCTTTTTGCCAAGAATTAGAAAGGGGGTGTTTATGCTCGACACGAATGTAGGTTTAATCGCTGATGATAAGAATACACGCATCTGATAGAATGAGAAAGTAGTAATTATGACAATGAAGATCAAGCGATTTTTCAGTTCTATTTTGACAGCAGTTTTGGTTCTCTCGATATGTTCTGTTTCGGCCTTTGCTGTTACCTCGGAAGACACCCAGAATTGCGTTGTCAACGATGATAATCCGTTCGCCATTGTGATCCGCGATGCCGACGGGAATATTGTCGAAACCTATTATCAGACACGCACACTATACGTCAACGGGACTCAGTATAATATTCCCGCAGGCGGAACTTTGACAACGTATCAGTACGATACCTCAATTGCGTTTTTTGCGGGATTTTACTTTATCCATCCCGATTATAACGGCTACGCTACAACTCGAAATAGAAGCGTAACCGTAACCATTAGAAATGCTTCCTCTGTCGGCGGTACAAGGCATTCCGTATACACAGGCACATTCAGCACCAATGAGGAAAGCAACACAAGTAGTGCATACTATGAAAGTGGTATTCAAGCGGGTTGCTCGTGCATTTCAATCAATAAGATGTCGGATTCTTCCAGGTCTTTTTACGATGCCGTGTATAAGAATAATAGCACCAGTTCGATGACGATTTCGCTTCTCGTGGGCAGAGATTAAACAGTGGTAAGATTTATTCAATGAGCAAGAACAGCGTGGGCGGGGTTTGCCAGTCGGTCTGACTGCATGGTTCGCAATGCAGCCTATTACATATTATTATGAATGGATAAGCCGGTTCTCGCGGCGAAGAAGCGTTTTCCACCTGTACGCCCCGGCAGCTTTCCGCTACAATGGCCTTGTTTGAGGTCATTAGGCATTGAGGACGGAGCAGAGCAGGCGCGGGATGGGCGATCATGTCCAGCGGAGCATATCAGCGTGGCCATGACCCCGACAAAATCTTGAAGGGGCGAAACGCAAATAAACCGATAAAAAAAGATGAAGGGTGTATCAGCTGGTACATCCTTCATCTTTTTCGCTATTCTTTTTTTGCTAATGTTTGCGTATGCAGGAACGCATCCATCAGCATTTTCCCATCCTCGCGGTCACTCCACCAGTACGGCCGCAGAAACAACAGAGCATTCTCCAGCCAAGCATAATCGTCCTTGGTCAATGTATGACTTTGAAGCCCTGCACTGATCCTGATATACGATTCTCTTACTTTGGAACTGGCATGGTCACGCACAAGATAGCCGTTGAGAAAGCCGGTGATGACAGATATTTCCTCATCCGTATAAAACATGGCGTCCCTCCTGAATTCAATCACACAGGACAGATTATAGCATATTTTCTTTGCGCCCACAAGCAGTCTTGTACAAACCGGGCTTCCTCTATGTCAAGGCTGCCTTGAAAAGTGCCGACGTACCGACTTTATGACAGTTTTGTGACACTTTCCCCGCACTTTTGCGGGGGAAGTCAGAGCCTTCTTCTGATATGATACGGACAAGGTTGATACACGACCTGAATACTTCAAAGAAGGAGCGTAATATACCATGAAAAAGAAAACAGTTTGGAGCCTTTTACTGGCATTGGCAATGACGGTAACGGCCATCGGAGCATCGACTGCGGCATTTGCCGCTGCGCCCAATCAGGCAGAGCCGCAGACCCTCATCGCTACCGAAAACGAGGATGCCATTTGGGATCAGATCGAGGCACTGGAGGAAAAAAGCGATGCCGTATTCCAGAGAAATGAAGCACTGTGGGACAAGGTGGACGAGGCCTGCAATGCCCTGCCTGATGACTACGATTTCGAGGACTTTGACGAGGCAGCGTTCATCCGCAACATGACTACGCTGACGGAGGCGGAGAAGGAAACCCTTTTGAATGACATCAAGGAGCTGAACGAGCTGGATGCCCAGATGGAGAAGCTGTATGGGCAGTTGCCCGCCTGCGACAATATGCCGCTTTACGAGAAGGCACTGGAAAAGGCCGATCCCAAGGTGCTGGACGAGATCGACACGCTGGAGCAGGAGTATGACCGCCTCTGCGAGAAGAACGCCGATCTGTGGGACAAGGTGGACGAGGCTTACTTCAACCTGCCGGACAACTACGACTTCGACAACTACGATGAGACCACCTTCATCCGCAGCCTGAGCTTCCTGACCGACGCGGAAAAGGACGCGCTGATCGCCGACTACAACCGTCTGGTAGAGCTTGATAACCAGCTGTGCAAGCTGTACGATACCATTTGGGGCGATACCGGCTGCGAAAGCGGCATCTGCCCCTTTTGACGGCAAAGAGGTTTTCTGATATGATGAACTAAATACGACGCCGATGCTGCGCCTGTGCGCAGCATTTGGCGCTGCTTTCTAGGAGGTCACCATGGGACATTCCATCTATTTGGCGGACGATGAAAAGAGCATCCGGGAACTGCTCCATAGCTTTTTGGCGAGTGACGGATATACTGTGCACTCCTTTGAAAGCGGTGACGCGCTGCTGGAGGCATTCCGTCAGGAGCCTGCGGAGCTGGTCATACTGGACATTATGATGCCCGGCACGGACGGCCTTACCGTGTGCCGGGAGCTTCGCGCTGTTTCCGACATTCCCATCATCCTGCTTACAGCCAAGGACAGCGAGCTGGACTACGTTATGGGCATCAGTCAGGGCAGCGACGATTATCTCACCAAGCCCTTCCGTCCTACTATTCTGCTCATGAAGGTGAGAGCCCTGCTGCGCCGGGTGGAGATGGACAGGGGGAAAACAGCGGCGGCAGTAGATGAATTGCGCTATGGGGATCTCCGCTATTCCGCCACGGAAAATGCCGTCCTTTGCGGGAATACACCTGTTGCACTGACCCAAACCGAACTGCGGCTGGTCAGCTATATGCTGAAGCAGCCGGAGAAAGCCTATTCCCGTGAGGAGTTACTTAACGCAGTATGGGGCTTCGACTCGGAGGTGGAGACCCGCGTGACCGATGAAACGCTGCGCCGTATCCGAAAAAAGCTGCTGCAAGCGGGCAGCACTGTCAGCGTAAGCACCATATGGGGCTTTGGCTATAAGCTGAAAGGAGCGGAGCGCACATGAAAAACATCAAGCTGCGGATCGTGTATCTGATCCTCGGTGCGGCACTGCTGCTCTTTGCCCTTTTCATGCTGGCGGTGAACGTTGTGATCCCCGCCCACTTTGTAAGCGAGGCGGAAAAGGCACTGCGCAATGAGGCGCAGTATGAGAATCGCACCATTCCTTACACCTATGAGGGCGAGGTGTATGATGACGATTGGGACGACGGGGCGGAGGAGCATTTCTTCACGCCCAGCATTGTGTTTCTTGAGCTGGAGAACGGCTACCAGCCCAACACATGGAGCCAGGACACCTATCGGCTGGAGAAAAAGCTGCTGGCGTATTGCAGTGAACGGTCTGTTGCGCCCAATCGATGCCACGACTTCAAGGCAGACAAGCACCACCTGATCTTCATGCCCGTGCAGGAGGACTACGGCAATTCGGAAAAACCGTATTCCTATATCATGTACATAGATATCGGGCCTATCACCCGCTATATCGTGACGCTGAACTGGGCGTTCTTTGGGGTGCTGCTGGCAATTTCCTCCGTTATGTGCCTGCTGGGCTTCCGCTTCGGCCGTGACATCGAAAAGGAGGCGGAGCGGCAGCAGACCTTCTTCCAGAATGCCTCCCACGAGCTGAAAACGCCGCTTATGGCGATACAGGGCTATGCGGAGGGCATACAGGCGGGCGTGATGGACACAGGCAGCGCGGCGGAGGTGATTCTGGCGGAGAGCGACCGCATGACGGGGCTGGTGGACGAGCTTCTTGACATCTCAAAAATCGATATGGGGCGGCAGCCGCTTACCCTTTCCGAAACGGATATTCGAGAACTGCTCTACGACAGCATACGCGCCGTGGAACCGGCAGCCGCTGCCAGCGGCATTACCATCGCGCCGGACTTCCCTGAAGAACCCATCATGGTCAAATGCGATGACACGCAGATCCGCAGGGCGGTCACGAATATCCTGACCAACGGATTGCGGTATGCCCGCAGCGAGCTGCGCCTGACCTGCTGGCCCGACAAACGGAATGTGATAATCCGGATACAGGACGATGGGGATGGCATTGCCGAGGGAGACCTGCCCCACATCTTTGAGCGCTTCTACATGGGGAAAAGCGGCAAATCTGGCATCGGCCTTGCCTTGACGAAGGAGATCATCCACCTGCACAAGGGAACCATCCGCGCTTACAACGGGGACACCGGCGCTGTGTTTGAGATCACGCTCCCGATGGGGAGATAAATGCAGATGTCGTCCGCCAAGTACAAGACCTTAAACGCCGCCGCTTCTTTCGCGAAGCTCATCGCTCTGCGACGATTCGCTATCGGCGCAGTTCCTCTGCACGGTGGCAGGCAACAAGGCGGCCAGCGACAGGGCGCAGCTGCGGTGCTTCGCGGCGGCAGCGCTCTGTTGCGTAAGGGCAGCGCGTGTGAAAACGGCAGCCGGGCGGTGGGTCAGTGGGACTTGGCAGCTCCCCTGTCAGAAGCGGCTTTTCCTCAAAGCGTGCGGCTGGGTCAGCCTTGGGAATGGCGTTGATGAGAAAACGTGTATATGGGTGCAGCGGTGCGGAATAAACCTCTGCTGTACGCCCGATTTCACATAACCGCCCGAGAAACATTACGCATATTCTGTCGGAGATGAAGCGCACAACGGACAGATCATGGCTGATGAACAGATAGCTCAGCCCGCGCTCATGCTGGAGCTGACGAAGAAGGTTGAGTATCTGATTCTGCACCGAAACATCGAGTGCGGAGACCGGCTCATCGCAGACAATGAGTGCCGGGTCGAGGGCGATGGCGCGTGCAATACCTATCCTCTGGCGTTGCCCGCCGGAGAACTGGTGGGGGTAGCGGAAGAGGAACTCCTCCGGGATGCCGACATCGCGCAGAAGCGAGAGCACGCGTTCGGTCATTTCCTCCTTTGTGTGGCAGAGTTTGTGCGTTTTCAGCGGCTCCGCCACAATGTCACGCACGGTCATGCGCGGATCAAGGGAGGCGTAGGGATCCTGAAATATGAGCTGCATACGGCGACGGTATGGGCCGAAGTCCTTCTCGCGGAGTGAGGTGATATCCACTCCGCCGAATGTTATCTCGCCGGAAGTTGCCTTTATGAGCCGGATAAGCGTTCGTCCAAGTGTTGATTTGCCACAGCCGGACTCACCCACAAGGGCAAGCGTTTCACCCTTGAATATCTCAAGTGACACGTCGGAAACGGCGTGTACTTTTTTCCTGTTTTTCAGAGTGAACTCCTTTGTCAGTCCCTTGGCCTCAAGCAGAATTTCGTTCATAGGCGCACCTCCGGTATGTTGATACAGCGCACAAGATGACCGGAAGACACCTCCCTTAGCTCCGGCACGACATCGCCGCAGTGCGTACCGCACTTGGCGCAGCGCGGAGAAAAGCTGCACCCCACTGGCAGATGCAGTAGATTAGGAACAGTGCCGGGGATGATCTCCAGCGCACCATTGCCGCGTGCAAGCGAGGAGACGGCAGCCATGAGACCTGCGGTATAGGGGTGCATGGGGTGGGCGAATAGATCAAACGTATCCGCCTGCTCCACAACGCGGCCGGCGTACATCACATAAACGTAGTCGCACAGCTGTGCTATGACACCGAGATTGTGTGAGATGATGACAATGCCGGAGCCTGTTTCATTGCGCAGCGCACGCATGAGCTGGAGTATCTGTGCCTCGACGGTCACGTCCAATGCCGTGGTTGGCTCATCGGCGATGACGAGCTTGGGCCGGCATATCATTGCCATCGCGATCATCACCCTCTGGCGCAGTCCGCCGGACAGCTCATGCGGATAACAGTTATAACGCCGTTCCGGTTCGGATATGCCGACCTTGTGGAATATGCGCAGAACCTCTGCCTTTGCCTCCCGCGGCGAGATCTTACGGTGCAGCAGCAACGTCTCACGCACTTGAAGTCCAACACGCATCACAGGGTTAAGGCTCGTCATAGGCTCCTGGAAAATCATGCCTATCTCCTCGCCGCGCACAGTGGACATCTCATGCTCAGAGAGCTCCAACAGCTCCTTACCCGCAAGCTTTATACTGCCGCCGACGATTCTGCCCGGGTAGTGTAGAAGCCGCATGATGGAGCGCGCCGTCATGCTCTTCCCGCAGCCAGACTCGCCAACAATGCCGATTATTCTCCCGCGCGGAACGGATATGGACACATCATTAACGGCTTTGATCTCGCCATTTTGTGTGAAGAAGCTGGTACATAGATGCTCAACACACAGCACGGTCGCGTTGTCCATTATTCTTCCTCCTTACTGGTTTTTAAGATGCGGGTCGAGTACGTCGCGCAGGCCGTCACCAAGAAAATTGAACGCCAGTACGACAACCATAATGGCGACGCTCGGCGATAGACTAAGCCAGGGTTGGCTATAAAGAAACTGCCGCCCGGCGTTTACCATCAGTCCCCATGAGGCCTGCGGAGGTTTTATACCGATACTCAGAAAGCTTAGCGAGCTCTCTGAAAGAATAGCGGAGGGAATGTTGAGCGTAAAGAGTACGATAAGTGAAGGTGCGCAATTTGGAAAAATATGCCGGAGCATGATCACCAGCTTCCCCACACCGATGGAGCGTGCCGCCTCTACAAATTCCGTCTCCTTGAGCTTAAGCGTTTCCGCACGCACGATGCGCGCAACACTTGCCCAGTTGACGAGTGCTAAGGCAAGGAAAATATTGATCATCCCATCGCCGAGAGTATACATTATCGCCATTGCGAGGAACATCGACGGGAACGCCAGCATGACGTCCGCAATGCGCATGATCACGGCGTCCGTCTGCCCACCGTTGTACCCGGCGATTATACCGAGTATCGCCCCGACCAGCATAGAGATGACGGTCGGCACTATGCCGACCAGCAGTGACACCCGCGAACCGTACAGCATCCGTGTCAGAACATCCCGCCCGGCCTCGTCCGTACCGAGCAGATGCGCACGCGACGGTGGGGCAAGGCGGTTGTGCAGGTCCATGCTGTCAAAGGTGTAGGGTGTGAGTACCGGCGCAAGAATTGCAGCGAGGATAAATAGCAGTATCACAATGGCGGAAGCTGCGGCAAGCTTGTTTTCCCGCCACAGGCGTTTTGCGGCAGAGGCAAAGGTCTCCGCCTCGCCAAGCTGTGCGCACAGTTCGTTTGGAAGTTCGGGAGATTTTCTCATGTTCACACCTCCTTACTTATGCGTGGGTCAAGTGCGGCATACAGGCAGTCGGCCACAAGGTTGCCGAGAATGACAAGAAGCGTTGAGAAGAGTATTGTACCCTGCAGGAGCGGAATATCGCGCCCTTCAATTGCCTGCACAAGCAGACGGCCTATGCCGTTGACAGAGAACACCGTTTCGCATATCACAGCACCTGAGAGAAGAGAGGAAAGCTGTACTGCCATCATTGTTATCACCGGCAGCAGTGCGTTTCTCAGCGCATGCACGATGATAACACCGATCTGACGGTGACCCTTGGCCCGTGCGGTGTCGATATAATCCTCCTGCATGACCTCCAGCAGAGTAGAGCGTGTGAGGCGTGCAATACTGCCTGCACTATTCCAACCGAGGGCGATGGCGGGGAGAATGTATCCGGTCCAGCTATCCACGCCGGAGATAGGGAGCCAGTTAAGCCTATACGCCAGAAAGTATTGCAGCACCATTGCCACCATGAAAACTGGTACAGATACACCAAGCAGAGACATGCCCATGAAGAGCCGGTCGAGTATCCCGTTTTTTTTCACAGCGGCGATTATACCGCAGGCTATACCAGTCACCCACGCGATGAGTGCTGCAGCAAGCGCGAGGTGAACGGTGTTGGGAAACGCCACACCGATAAGCTCCGTCACACTGCGGTTGAGGGAGTAGCTCGTGCCGAAGTCACCGCACACAGCATCGGATATGTAACGCCAAAACTGTACGTATATCGGCTGATCCAGCCCGAGCTCGCGTGTCATGCGCTCGATCGTCTCTAACTTTGCGTGCTCACCCATCATCGTGACAATAGCGTTGCCCGGTACGATGCGAAGCATTATGAAGATAAGCAGCGCCACGCCAAGCATTACTATCGCGGCTTGAATGACGCGGTTGAGTATGTTTCTTGCCAATAACTCAGCCTCCTGAATACACAGCGCGGACACCCGAAATATCGGGTGTCCTGCCGCACATTGATATGTATTTTTAATTACTTGAGCGTTACGTCATTAACGTAGAAGTTGCTGAACCCTGCCCAGTAAGGGATAAAGCTCTCAACGCGATCGCCAATCGCAAATAGGTGGGTGCTGCCTAGAAGCGGAACCCAGGCGGCATCATCGACGACGATCTTCTTTTCAAGTGCCTGATACTCTGCCATGCGCTTGGCGTCATCCGTGATGCCGGAGGCTGCGGCAACACGCGCCATGACCTCGGTGTCAGAGTAGTTCAAGCTGCGGATGCGCGTCTTGGCGGCACTGCCGAAGAAGGTGTACATAATGTTGGCGGGATCATTATAGTCCATCGTCCATGTGGCGATGAAGGAGTCCATCTCGCCGGACTTACGCAGGTCGAGCCAGGACGACTCGTCATAGCTTTTTATCCCAGCATTGATACCGATTGCCTGCAGGTTCTGCTGCACGACCTGATAGACGAGCTGAAGATTGCTGGAGGCGGAGGAGTCCATGGAAAGCTCGAAACTTATCTCGCCGTCGGCGTAGCCTGCATCGGCAAGAAGTGCCTTCGCACCTTCGGGATCGTAAGCGGAACGTGTGAGATCTTTGTTAAAGCCCCAGACGCCCTTAGGAATAATGCCGTTTTCGACCATGGCGTTCCCAGCGTAGATGGAGGAAACGATAGTGTCGGCATCAACTGCCATCTGCAGTGCCTTGCGCACGTTGACATCAGAGAGGTACTGATTGTTCTCGTTGAGTGCAAAGTACGTAAGTCCCACCCGAGAGCTGACAACAAGCTTGTCGGCGTACTGCGCTTTATAGGTGGCCTCGACAATGCTGGAATCAAGAGCCTCAAGGTCAATGATGTCCAATTCGCCATTCTGATACATGAGGTTCTGGGTGGAGGGGTCGGGAATGATGGAGACGATCGCTTTCTTTACGGACGGTACATCTCCCCAGTATTTGTCGTTGTATTCAAGGGTGAAATGGTCGTTTACGACCCATTCCGTTACCTTATAGGGGCCGGTACCGACGGTATCCTCGCAGCTTAAACCAAAATTGGCGACGCTCTCTACGGTTTCCTTATCCACAATGGACATAGCAGGAGAGGTGAGCTCTGCAAGGAAACCTGCGTTCGCGGTGTTGAGCGTGATGGAAAAATGTGTATCGTCGATTACGGCAAAGCCCTCAAGTGTGTCGGCCTCGCCGTTTTGCAGAGCCTCAGCACCGACGACCTCAAGAGGAATATCGTCGTTCACACCGCCGGCAGTCAGAAGCCGCTCAAACGTGTACTGGACATCGTCGGCAGTCAATGCATTGCCGTTGGAGAAGACGATCCCGTCTTTCAGCGTGAAGGTGTAGGTCAGACCATCGTCAGAAACCATATGACTCTCGCAGAGGCTGGAAACGATGGCCGTACTGCCGTCAGATTGAACCTCAGACTCAAACAGGCGGTCAAATACGTTCATAGGCACCATGTAGTCGTCTGTGGTCTGCGAAACATCCATGGTGCTGATGTCATAGAGTGCTGCAACACGCAGCACTCCTTGCTCAACGGCCGTACCGTTACTTCCCGGGGTGGGTGTGGTCGCTCTGGTAGAGCCACAGGCTGTCATCGCGAGAATGCTTACGCAGATAAGCGAAACAAAAACAAATCTTCTCAAGTTGATCCTCCATTCAAAATAGATGTTGTGGTGTCAAAACTGTCTTACGAGGTCATTATACAGGGAATAGTTTGCAATTAAAACCGTTAAAAGTGGGTGAAAAGCTGCAAAAAGTGCTATTTACCGCTTCCCGTCACGCTGCAGCGTGCGGCAACAGCTTCAGAAAGCTTTTGCTTGTCTTCCGGAAAAGAGGAACACTTCCGCCCCTACAAGGCTCTACTATACCAAAATCCGTCTGGCAGCGGCATTATGAATGTGCTTGAACTGAATCCTTATCATTGCTGAGTCAGATGATATTGGATTTATCACAGGAGGATAGGGCGGCGCATTAGAGGAGCGGCTTTTCAATGTGTGTCTTGATGCCTCTACATTCGAGATGACCCGTTAGAGATTTAGGAACTTAACATGGACTTTATTTTCGACATGGTAAAATGAATAAGCGGGAGCTTCTGCCGTCCGAGGGCGGCTGCAATGCACCGCAAAACCTGCGGATGCAGAGTTATTTACAAGGAGAAGATGTATGACATTTGAAATTCACAGCGACATCACAAATCGATCTATGACCATAGCCGCCCGCGCGATGCGCAAGGTGCTGCGGCGAAAACGCAGCATCCTTTGGGCCGTTTTCGGCTGGAGCGTCTTTTTCATCAACGCATTGCTGCTGATCCCATTCGACGGAGAGCCTTTTACGCTCGATGCCCGTACGGTGATTTCCCTGCTGGTAGAGGTGATGCTGCTGTCCGTTCTGCTGTTTCAGGATCGATTCAATGGAATGATCGCCTGCAAAAACACGCTGGCAGGCACAGAGGACTATCATGTTGTGTTCGGCGAGGATTCCTATACTGTCGTTACGGCGGCCACCACCTCCACCTTCCGCTACGAGCTGATCGACGCACTGGCTGAGTCGCAGGACTACATCATCTTTCTGATGAAAAAACGCTATGCGCAGCCTCTGGATAAGCGTACTCTTACCGGCGGGACGGTGGAGGAATTCGAACGATTTCTTGAGGAGAAGACCGGAAAGACGTTCCGGCGTGTGAAATGAACGAGTTTTCTATAACGCCCTTTCGCGGGCTGCATTTGCTTCTGCTTTTGCTGACGGCAGCGGCAGTGCTGCTCCTATTCTTGCTGTTGCGCGGCGCACTGAACCAAACCAGTGAGGCACAGATGGATGCGCTGGTGGCTGAGTTCTGCGCGGAGTAGGCACCGATTTTGGTTTCGCCCGGCCGCCTGATGCCTCAAAAAAGAGCATCGTCACCTACTTAGACGACAATATGGTGTTGTGTGAGGTCGAAGTCTTGAGGACGGATAGAAGCGCAGTCGCAGAGAGCATCTGCGGCTGCGCTTCTTGTATTCCGGCCACGGTACAAACGGATGGCTTTGACCGTTGCCCTCGGTTTCTAAGGAGACACGAAGTGCGCTACATGGAAGCACACTTCATGATGGAATAAGATTTTTGCAGAAGATGCAGAAATCTGTCGAAACGGAGGTCTCAGCACATGAATCCATATAAAGAAATACTCCGAAAATTCTTCTCGGAATATGTCGGCACTTTGAGAAAACGCAGGGGACTGACACAGGAGCAGATGGCGGAGAAGCTTCGTATCACCGGGCGGGCATATAGCGATTTGGAGCGGGGCATATACTGCTTTTCTGCTGTTGCACTGGTGTTCCTGCTGCTCATGCTGGAGGAAGGGGAGATAAAGGAAATCTTATCTCCCTTGCGGGAGGAAATTGAAAAAGTCGAGAACAGAGAGGTGGCGTAGTGATCCATGGAGATTGGGGATATATACGGGCTTTTGCGCCGGCTTGGCCTATCTGCGGAAAACACGCGCTTTTTTCATGTTTCGTATGCTGTCTACCTGATGACCCGGCAGCCAGCCCGGACGCCGTTTGCTGAATGGTGGCTGTACCCGGCGGTTGCCGGACACTATCACACCTGTATTTTCAACGTGAAGAGCAGCGTCTGCGTTGCGGTGGACCGGGTATGGGAAACGGAAAGAGAAGCCCTGAGATCCATCACGAAGTATCCCTTGAAGCGAAAGCCTCTTCCTTCAGAGTTTATTGCCATTCTTGCCGCCTACATCAAGAGCGGCGACGCAGCGTGAGCCTTTCGCAATTACCGTGTGCTTAGGGATGCAGGAAATAATCGGCACACAGGGTATGGTTCCCACCGGATTTCATGGAGCGGAATTGGCGGATATTCAGTTTGGCGACACCGTAGCTGTGATTGGTATTGGTCCGGTCGGTCTCATGTCTGTTGCTGCCGCAGCCATTCGCGGGGCGGCCGATATTTATGCGGTGGGATCGCGAAAGAATTGCGCCCAACTTGCTTTGGAATTTGGCGCCACAGCCATCATCAACTATCGGGAGGGTGACATTGTAGAGCAGATCATGGAGAAAACGTCCGGCAAAGGTGTGGATCGTATTATTGTTGCCGGAGGCGACAATAATACATTCTCTCAGGCCATCCAAATGTTGAAGCCAGGCGGGGTGATTGGCAATGTCAATTACCTCGGAGAAGGAGACACCATCGGGCTTCCTCGCATTGAGCTTGGCTGCGGGATGGGACATAAAAAGATCGTCGGAGGGCTAATGCCCGGTGGAAGATTACGTTCGGAGAAACTGGCTCGTTTGGTTCAGACCGGTCGCATTCATCCCGAAAAGCTCATTACGCACAAGTTCCATGGATTGAAAAATGTGGAACCCGCACTTATGCTGATGAAGGACAAGCCTGCTGACCTTATCAAGCCGTTGGCTCTGTTATGATGTGAGAGGCATAAAGCAGTCGGCCACGCAGGGCATTTTACTCTCTGCGTGGCCGTTTTCCATCGTTCAAGGTCTTGCTTGTGCGCAGGCTGCTCTTTGCGGTTTTCTTCCCGCAGGATACTGTAAACGCCCTTCCGTATCTGCTCCGCTTCCTTTACCTCGTCTTTCAGCGCGGAATAGCGGCGGGAGAGCTTTTTCCGCTCGGCGGTCAGCTTTTGCTCAAGCATCCCAATATAGGTGACAGAAAGTATTTGCGTCGAGTAGACGTAAAGCCGAATAAGAAAACGTGTTGGAATCGATTGAATCTTTCGCTGAAAGTACTGAGGCCTTCTTTCTCGGCACACGGATGACATTGGGCAAACGGAAAATTCGAGGAAAAGCAGGAATGTCTGGTGTTCTACATTGAAATCCCTGCGCGCTTATGGTATCATATTTTTTATAGGGCTGTGCCGTCGGATTTGAGACAAACTGCGTATAGGCAGGTTGCCTTTTCTTTCATCCGCTGGTTAGAGTAGGCTAACCCATGCGCAGAACTGGAAAGGTGGAATGGACCAATTTGCATACATAAAAGTGTCTAATCATGTGTCAGAGGAGGTGGCCTGGTATGCAAGAAGCACGATATGATTTTCTTCATGGGCAAACGGAGCGCAACGACTTTTTCTCCCCCGCAATGCAGCAGCTTTGCGGTATTATGAAAGACAAGCAGGTCGCTTTGCCAAGCGATATTGGAGAAGGATATTTTCGCTATATTTCACCGTGTCCCAATATCGAGATGTATATCTGCGATGTAATGTTTTACAGGGACACAGTATTGCGGGAGCAGGTGTACAAGGATTCTTTTTCCGTCATTTTCTCTCTTTCCGATGCGTTGGAGTGGAAGTCTTCGGCCAGAAACAAAAAAACGTTGTTAGAAAAGGGAAATTGCTGCGTATATGGCAGCGGGCTGTTTGATGCGGAAAACACCTATGAGGCAGGACAGAGATATGTAGGCGTCGGGCTGAACCTGCATCCCTGCCGATTTCGGTCTGTGATGGATGGTTTGCAGGAGAAAAAGGTTTGTGCCGTCTTTGACGGGACAAAACCCCCACCAAAACATAGAATCACCGCTACCATAGAAACCACAATACGCCAGATATTGCAGTGTAATTATAATGACTGTGCAAAGTCATTGTATCAGGAAGGAAAGATACTGGAACTTGTTGCAGCCTTTGCGAACGAGATGATGGATCAGAATTCTGTTGCTGTGAAGGGGTCGTTGAGCTGGGCGGATAGCGAGGCGTTACTTCGGGTCAGGCGACAGATAGATGAGGGATTTCTGGAATCCGTGACCATCGCGGAGCTCTCCAGACAGCACTTTATATGTGAATCTAAACTCCGTGAGATATTCCGAAAGCACTATGGAATCACCATATATCAATATATATTAAACCGCCGCATGGAGCACGCCTACGAACTGTTGTCTGCGCCCGACGCTCAGGTGAAAGACGTAGCAGGGTTGGTGGGGTACAGCAACATCAGCCATTTCAGCGACGCCTTCCGAAAAAAGTTTGGATGCACTCCGAGCGAATATAAGCGGAGCTTACCATTCTGAAACATTAAAGCAAAGGAATAGGTGTATTCTTTTATGGTTACTTGGATGAAAATTACAAAGATTGCAGCTTCCTTTGAAAAACAGGAATAGTATGCAGCGCGTTTTTGGGACGAGCTTGTCCAGTGGAAGCTATATCATTTGAAATGTGAGTTGCTCAGCAGCGACATACACATCGATGTTAGTGCTGGGCGGAGTCAACCATTCGCAGGACACACAAGCAGAACCTTGGCCGCTGAAAAAGCAGAGCGGCGGGACAGATAGAGTCTGTCCCGCCGCTCGTGTTTTAAGGGCATATTGGCTTGATGAACCGGAAGTTACAGTGCCGCCTTTTTCCATTTTCTGATCTTAGTTCTAAAAGTTCCGAAAGGAGCAACAGTATTAACGTGAATGAACTTGTAAACTTCCCATACAGCTGCTTTTGTAGCATCATCAGCCCATTTTCTCATATGCGGCTTAAATAATTCATCCGCACTGAGCGAATCAATCATTGCGCAGATAGACTTGACATTTTCGTTCAGTTCGGCTTTCAACTCTTGAAGAGACAAATGAGCGTAGGTATCCGTGAACCACTGATACAGCTCGCCAAGTTGATTCCATTTGAATTCGTCTGACGGCGTCTTTACTTGAAGTCCCCTTCTTTCATCTTTCTCCCATTTAAGAACCAATGTTGTCCAACCCACCTGATAGGCAAGGTTTTCTGCCGGGGTTCGGTCAACCTCATCAACCCTTTTATCTTTTAAGGCTTCTGGTATGCTGTCAAACTCCGAAATATACTTCTCAAATGTTTTATTGATTTCAGCTTTGAGTTCTTCTTTACTTTTGTATACTCGCAAAAAAACACCTCCATAACTTTCGGTTTGTCTATTGAGCAACGATTCTGATTATAGCATAGCTTTATGAATTATTCTATTACTGCACTGAGCATCATGGCGCTTTAGGGGAAAGACATGGCGTTTTCGGGGGGATTTTTCCTTTCGCCGACTGTATAATGGTAGACGGTTAGAAAAGGTTAACCCCACACGGTTAAAAGACTCAGCTGTTCTGTTATTTCGCTATGCGCGCCCGTTGGTTAGCTTGCTCTAACTAAAGATTTATTACTCAGGAGGTCATCAGAATGAAAAAATTCGCAATGCTCATGTTGTGCCTTGTGCTTGTGTTTGCTCTTGCAGCCTGTGCTGGAACGGATACCACGCCGCAGGGATCGGTTTCGGATACCGTCACGGTAACGGATATGAAGGGCGAGGTTGCCATCCCGGCAAATCCACAGCGCATCGTTGATGTAGCTGGCTTGACAGAGGAACTTCTTATTCTGGATATGAAGGTTATCGCCTCGGCTAATACCAGCATGTTCGATGGGGTGTCTGTCCCCAAACATCTGACAACGCTTTTTGCCGAAAGAGGTATTGAGGTTGTCGGCAATTACTCCGGGTCTTCTTCTACCGGAGACCTGAATCTCGAAAAGATTGCGGAGTTAAAGCCCGATCTGATCATTATGAATATTCGCCATGAGGAGGTTTATGAACAACTCGCAGCTATTGCTCCCACGGTCATGATCGACGATGACATAAGCTATGTTAACTGGCGTGGAAGATTTCAGCAGCTGGGACAGTGGTTTGATAAAGAAGCAGCCGTAGAAAAATGGCTTGCCGACTACGACGCCAAAGCTGCGGAGCTTGCGGCGAGAATCAGGGATATGATTGGGGACGAAACCTTTGCTGTATTGGAGGCCAATTCCGTTCATTTTGGTTCCTATTACATCTATCGCAGCGGCGGGCCGGGTGAGCTTGTCTACGATGAGCTGAAACTCACACCATCAGCCGGTGTACCGGAGAATGTCTGGGGTGAAGTGGTCGATGCGGAATACTTTTCCCTGATCGATGCAGATCACATCTTCTTTTTTAGCGACGACGGCAAAGCTGGAGACACGGGGAACCTTGCCGTGTGGAAGAATATGAAAGCGGTCAAAGCCGGCAACGTTTACTTTGGTATCAATGAGGATCAGTATAATATGGCTTTTACGGCGATGGGAAAGGAACTCTATTTGGAAAAACTCGCAAACGCGATTCTGAACCATGGGGACGTTGAGTAAGGAAACAGGCGCGGTTGCAGGAATATCGCAGAGACAAGAGAGATACAAACGCTCCGCGCCGGCTTTTCTGATTATTCTTGCCGCATTGGTGCTGATGCTTGGGTTCTCAATGGTTCTCTCCGTCTGCTCCGGCATTGCCGGCGGTGGCTTCAAGGTCTTTGCGGAAACGGTTATGTCCCCCGCTAAGGCTTCCGGCGTTGGAATGATTATGTTGGAAATGCGTATGCCCAGGGCGCTGGCTGCCGGGCTGACAGGAATGGCCTTCGCTCTCTCCGGCGCTGTGATGCAGGGAATTACCAGAAACCCCCTGTCAGACGCCGGTCTTCTGGGGATCAATGCGGGAGCCAGTTTTTTTGTTGTACTGTCCGCAATTCTGTTTCCCGCCGCACCAGACATCGTGAAAACATGCGCCGCCTTTGCCGGAGCCGCTCTTGCGGTATTCATGGTCTACGGTTTCGGCGCTGGCAAACATAGGTCCGAATCTTTCCGGTTCATTCTGGCAGGTGCTGCTGTATCAGCTCTGCTTACCGCGTTGAGTCAGGCGGTTTCTCTGGCGTTTGGAATCGTGAAATCCCTTTCTTTCTGGAGTGCGGGCAGTTTGTCCGGTGTGACATGGCAAAGCTTGAAAATGCTATCCCCGGTGATTCTCTCAGCCGGTGCGCTTGGTTTGCTTTTATCGAGCCGGCTATCAGCTCTGGCACTGGGAGAAGATAGCGCCGCCAGCTTGGGTGTAAATGTCCGCACAGTCAGGCTTTTCGGTATGCTTGTGGTGTTGCTGCTTGCGGGAGCCAGTGTATCGCTCGTGGGAGGCATCGCATTTATCGGTCTTATCGTACCGCATATATCCCGACTTCTTGTGGGCGGTGATTACCGCAGGCTGGTTCCCGTGTCTGCGCTCATGGGCGGCGTTGTGCTGGTGCTGTCGGATATTGCGGCACGCATGATAAACGCCCCTTTTGATACGCCTGTCGGCGCACTGGTATCCATCCTCGGCGTGCCCGTCTTTTTTGCGCTTACTTTCAGGAAGGAGGGCATGGTCTTATGAAAAAGAAAACCAGGCAGCTCCTTATCCTCAACGGTCTTCTTATCCTGATTGTAGCTACGGCTATCTTATCCGTTAACAGTGGTTACGCAAGAATTCCCTTCTCGACTGCGGTTCACAGCATATTCCAACCGCATATGGAGGGAACCTCCGTAGTCGTAGCGCAGTTTCGCGTTCCGAGGATCGTCCTCGCCGTTCTATGTGGGATGGGTCTGGCACTTGCCGGATGCGTTATGCAGACTGTCACGGGGAATCCGCTGGCCGATCCGGGGATATTGGGCATAAACGCAGGTGCGGGATTTGCCGTTATGCTGTTCCTGACATTTTTCCCTGCGCTGCATATACGTACCATGGCATACCAGCCGATATTTGCCATAGCGGGCGGGCTTTGCACAACGGGACTGCTGTATCTTTTTGCAAAGAGGAACGGAAAACTCCTCCCAATATATTTTCTGTTGGGCGGCATCGGTCTTGCGTCCCTATTTTCTTCTTTTATGCTGATCATGGCCGCGAACATGGACAACAGCAGCTATCAGCTCGTGGCAAGATGGCTGGCAGGAAATATTTGGGGAACGAGCTGGCATCAGGTTCTTGCCCTGTTGCCCTATATGCTCATACTGGTTCCTTTTCTTCTTACAAAGACGAACATACTGGATATTCTGCTCTTAGGAGAGAATACTGCCATTTCTCTGGGGGCAGCCGTAGAGAGGGAGTTGAGACTGCTCCTGATTGCATCGGTGGCTCTTACCTCTGCCTGCGTTGCCGTCAGTGGAGGGATCGGTTTTGTGGGACTGGTAGCGCCGCATATGGCACGAAGGTTAATCGGAGGCAGACACCACGCCCTTATGCCTGCCTCCATGCTGCTGGGGGCGCTGCTGTTGCTTTTGGCAGACACGTTGGGACGGTCTGCCTTTCAGCCGAGGGAGATCCCGGTTGGTATCGTGATCTCCGTGCTTTCGGCTCCGTATTTTCTGTTCCTGCTCCGCAGGTATTTTTAAGGGAGGATGTCTATGCTTTCACATATGCAGGCAAAGGGTTTGTCTGCCGGATATAACGGGGAGGCCGTCTTCAGGGGGCTTGACTTAAAAATCCCTGAAGGCAGCATAACCACCTTGATAGGCTCCAACGGCTCTGGGAAATCCACCATACTGAAGACACTGTGCCGGATCATTTCCCCGGATTCCGGCGCAGTATACCTTGATGGCGAAGCGATCCACAGAATGCCGACAAAGCGTGTTGCCCAGAGGCTTGCGCTGCTGCCGCAGGGAGCGCAAGCCCCTGCCGGCATCACAGTCGGCGATCTGGTGGAATACGGGCGTTTTCCTTACAGGTCGGCGCTAAGCGGTCTCGGCGAAAAGGATCGGGAGATCATCCAGTGGGCTCTTGCCAGTACAGGCATGGGTCCCCTTGAACACAGAGAAATGGAGAGGCTTTCGGGAGGTCAACAACAGCGGGCATGGATCGCCATGGCGTTGGCGCAGAAAACCGGATTGCTGTTTCTGGATGAACCCACGACCTATTTGGACATCTCGCACCAACTGGATATATTGTACCTTCTGCGCCGCCTCAACCGGGAAAATGGTGTTACCATCGTAATGGTTCTTCATGATTTAAATCATGCCATCATGTTTTCCGACTATTTGGTGGCGATCAAAGACGGGATGCTGCACAGCGCCGGTACGCCGCAAGAGGTTATTACCCGGCAGGCGTTACGGGAAATCTTTGATGTAGAAGCGGAGGTCATTACACATCCGGTATTAAACGTTCCGGTATGCCTCCCCTTCAGGATAACGGAGCAGAACAAAAAAACAGGAGGTTCGAACACATGAAAAAAGGTGTGCAATCAGTGCTGTTCTCCGTGCTGGTGGGTGCGCTGCTGCTGTGCGCCGGATGCGGCAAATCGGGAGACATCTACACGGCGGGCGTTTATACGGCTTCCGCTGAAGGTTATTCCGGTCCGATTACCGTAGAGGTAGAGTTTGACGGGAGCAGCATATTGTCTGTACATGTCCTATCTCACAGCGAAACAGTAAAGATCTCAGACCGCGCAATAGATGAGATCCCTTCCCAAATCGTGGAGGCGCAGACCTGGGATGTGGATGCCGTTTCATCTGCAACATTTACCAGCGATGCCATTCGTGAAGCGGTCAGAGATTGCCTCGCGCAGGCGGCACTCCGATGAACCATTTGCGTTGCAAAGGGTATTTTGCGGTGATAGAATGGGTGAGATGAAGGGCAAGTCAAAAAATCAGCCATTGCTGCTATTTTAAGTGCTTTTCCAGCGAAGTGCCGCAGGCATTTCGCTGGAGATTCCATATATGGCTGTATGAACTCCCTTCCATGCACAAAAGAATATCGCGAATCCTCCAGGCAAGGGTATATGTGTTTCGTATAAAATGTGTCACTCCCATTGACAAACCAAATCTACGCGGTTATAATATACCAGCGGTATGTACTGCTGGTATATCAGGAGGCGTAGGAGATGGAACGAACGGAAACCCAGAGGAGGATCCTCGAAGTTGGGAAAAAAGAATTTCTGGAAAAAGGTTTTAAGGACGCATCTCTGAATAAAATCGTCGCGGAGGCAGGCTTCACGAAGGGTGCCTTCTACGGCTACTACCCGGATAAGACCGCTCTGTTTGAAGACCTTGTGGGCGAGACCGCAAGCGAGCTGCTTACCCGCTTCAAGGCGGCACAGGACACTTATTTCGATCTCGTGCCAGAGGGAAAAACAAAAGACAGCCTTGCACTTTCCACCCAGCACCTGCATGAGTTTGTTGCGTTCATGTACGATCATTTCGACGAATTCAAGTTGATCCTCTGCCGATCGGAGGGAACGGGCTACGCGGATTTCATCGAGGTGCTGGTGGAGCTGGAGGTCGATCGATCCGAAGAATACTACGCCCTCCTCAGAAAAAACGGTATGCTCTCCGGGAGCATGACCCGTCAGCTTCATCACATGATCACAAGGGCCTACTTTACGGCGGTGTGCGAAACCATCGTCCACGATATGCCGAGAGAGGAAGCCATGAAATACGTCGATGAACTGGCTATCTTTTTCCACTCCGGCTGGAGCGGACTTTTAAGGCTCGAATGAGCCTTAAAAAATAACTGTCGGTTAGTCATCTCTAACCAGCGCGGCGCATCCTCCAACAAACCTATATATTTTAAGAAAGGAACACGGAATATGAGCAAACAGAAAAAAGAAAAGCAGCCGCCGGTGCTGGGCAGGCTGCTGGCATATGCCGGAGGGCATAAGTGGCTGTCCGTCTTGGGCTGCGGGCTGTCCGGCGTTTCGGCGGCGGCCGGCATTTTCCCGTTCGTCTTTGTCTGGTACGCGGCCAGAGGCATTTTAACGCCGGGAGGCGGTGTTCCGGCAGGGCTTGCCCGCTACGGCTGGTACGCGCTGGCGGCGGCGCTTCTGAGCGCGGCGATCTATTTCGCCGGCCTCATGTGTACGCACCTTGCGGCCTTCCGGGTGGCGACGAATATGCGAAAGGCGGCGGTCGCCCATCTCATTGACCTGCCGCTGGGGTACTTTAACGCCAACCTTACGGGGCGGCTGCGCAAGCAGATCGACGACAACGCGGCGCTGACCGAAACCCTCCTTGCCCACACCATCCCCGACGCGGTGGGTGGGATCGTAACGCCGATACTGGCGGTGGGACTGCTCTTCGTCTTTGACTGGCGCATGGGGCTTGCCTGCCTGATCCCCATGATCATCGGGCTTATCTGCCTGATGAGCATGATGACCGGGACGGGCATGAAGTTCTTTGAGGAATACCAGCGGGCAGGAGAGCGCATTTCCGCCGAGGCCACAGAGTATGTCCGGGGTATCCCGGTGGTGAAGGTATTCCAGCAGACAGTTTACTCCTTCAAGAGCTTTCATGCCGCCATCCTCAGCTACCGCGACCTTGCCAGCGGCTACGCCATGATGTGCCGTATGCCCTACACCCTGTTTACGGTGGTTCTGAACAGCATGTTCCTGCTTCTCATACCCTTGGGGATGGTTCTCGTAGGCGCGGCAGACGGCTGGGCGGTGCTGGCCGACCTGGTGTTTTACATTTTCTTCGCGCCCCAGCTTGCCTTTATGATGGAGCGGCTGATGTACGCGGTCAACGCACAGATGGAGGCCGCCGAGGCAGTGAACAAGCTGGAGGCGATATTGAAGGAGTCGCCCCTTCCCGAGCCTGCGGCGGACAGCGGAAGCAAGCCCGCGGACAGCAGCATTTCCTTTGAAAATGTCACCTTTTCCTATGACGGCGCGGACAGGCCCGCGCTGACGAATGTGAGCTTCCATCTGCCGCAGGGGGCGGCGTGGGCGCTGGTGGGTCCCTCCGGCGGCGGCAAGACCACCATCGCCCGGCTGATCCCGCGCTTTTTCGATGTGCAGGCAGGGGCGGTGCTCCTGGGCGGACGGGATGTGCGAAGCATCCCCACGGCGGAGCTGATGGAGCAGATATCCTTCGTCTTTCAGGAGGTGCGCCTGTTTAAGAAGAGCATCCGAGACAATATCCGCGCCGCTCGGCCGGACGCCACCGAGGCGGAGATATTACACGCGGCGCAGCTTGCCCAGTGCGGCGACATTCTGGAAAAGACGCCGGGCGGGCTGGACGCCGTGATCGGCGCCAAGGGTGTGTACCTCTCCGGCGGTGAGATGCAGCGCATCGCGCTGGCCCGGGCGATCTTAAAGGACGCGCCCATTGTGGTGCTGGATGAGGCCAGCTCCTTTGCAGACCCGGAGAACGAGGCGAAGATACAAAAGGCCTTCGAGGCGCTGATGAAGGGCAAGACCGTGCTGATGATCGCCCACCGCCTGTCCACGGTGCGGAACATGGACCGCATCCTCGTCATCCGGGACGGCGGGATCGCCGAGGAAGGAAAGCACGATGAGCTTCTCGAAAAGGGCGGCGTATATGCCGCCATGTGGGAGGAATACCAAAAGGCCGCGCAGTGGAAGGTGGGAGGTGCCGCATGATCGAACGCATCCGCAAAAAATACGCCATGACGGAGAAGGGCGCAAAAGACTATGTGGCCGCCGTGTTCTGGTCCGTACTGGTCAACATCAGCAAAATGCTGCCCGTAGGCGTGCTGGCCACGGCACTCTCCGGCATCGTAGAGGCGCTGACAAACGGCACCGACCCAAGGGCGGGGCTTACGCGCTTTCTGGCCGCGGGCGTCCTTGCCCTCGCCGCGCTCTTTGTGACCTTCCTGATCCAATACAAAGCCTTATACGAAGCCACCTACCGGGAGAGTGCCAACCGCCGCATCCGGCTGGCGGAGGTACTGCGCCAGCTCCCGCTGTCCTTCTTCGGAAACCGGGACCTGACCGACCTGACAACCACCATCATGGGGGATACGGAGACGCTGGAAAAGGCCTTCTCCCACTTTTACCCCGCCATGCACGGCGCGCTCATCTCCACGGCGCTGATTTCCGCAGGCATGCTGCTTTACGACTGGCGGATGGCACTGGCTCTTTTGTGGGTGGTGCCTGCGTCGCTGCTGATGGTCTATCTCTCCCGGCGCATGGAAAAGCGGCATATAAAGAAGGGGCTTGTCACCCGTCGCGCGGCCACTGACGCCATGCAGGAGGTGCTGGAGTGCGCGCCGGAGATCAAGGCGTGTAACCAAAAGGCGCGGTATATCGCCGACCTGAACCGCAGGCTGGATGAGGCGGAGCAGGACACCATCCGGGGCGAGCTGTTCACAGGCTCCGTAGTCACGGCGGCGCAGTCCTTCCTGAAGCTGGGCATCGCCACCACCGTCCTCACGGGGGTGCTGCTCATGAGCCGCGGCGACCTGGCGCTGATCCCGTTTCTGATGTTCCTTATCGCCGCCACTCGGGTATATGACCCCATCGGCTCCATGTTTGCCAACATGGCCGCGGTTTTCGCCTGCGAGGTGCGCATCGAGCGTATGCAGGAGATCGAGAACGAAAAGCGCATGACCGGCCTGACCGAATATGATCCCGATGGCTACGACATCCGCTTTGAGCATGTGACCTTTGCCTACCGGGAAAAAGAGGATGTGCTAAGGGACGTCTCCTTTACGGCGAAGCAAGGGCAGGTGACGGCGCTGGTGGGACCCTCCGGCGGCGGAAAGTCCACGGCGGCCAAGCTGGCAGCCCGCTTCTGGGACCCGACGGAGGGAACGGTGCAACTGGGCGGCGTGGACGTGTCCACGGTGGACGGCGAGGCGCTGCTGAAAAACTACGCCATCGTATTTCAGGATGTGGTACTGTTTGCGGATACCGTGATGGAAAACATCCGCCTCGGCAAGCGGGACGCCACCGACGAGGAGGTGCTGGCGGCGGCGAAGGCGGCGCAGTGCGACGCCTTCGTATCCAGGCTGCCGGAGGGCTACCATACCCTGATCGGGGAAAACGGCTCCCGACTCTCCGGCGGTGAGCGGCAGCGCATCTCCATTGCCCGCGCCATCTTGAAGGACGCGCCGGTGATTTTGCTGGACGAGGCCACGGCCTCACTGGACGTGGAAAATGAAACGGCGGTGCAGGCGGCATTGTCCGGATTGATCAAGGATAAGACGGTGCTCATCATCGCGCACCGCATGCGTACCGTCATGAACGCCGATCAGATCGTCCTGCTCTCCGGCGGCCGCGTGGTTGAGATGGGTTCTCCGGCGGAGCTGCTGAAAAAGAACGGCCTGTTCCGCCACATGGCGCAGCTCCAGAGCGAGAGCATGGAGTGGACGGCGTAGAACGCTGCGAGATAAACAGAATTCCGAGTACAATATTGGAAAACGAAGTATCGAAAACAAGGAGGCGTTTATGAAAGAAACGAATAAATGGTCTGTCAGGGATGTGATCACCACAGTGCTGCTTTCGGCGGTACTGATCGTGATCCAGCTCGTCGTCAATATGGTCTGCATGGCCAACGACTTTGTCAGCATGGTGCTGTCGGTGGGGATCACCATGTTCCTCTGCGCGCCGGTCTATATGCTCATGGTCAGCCGGATCGGCAAGCGTTTTGTGACGCTGATCTATATGACGATCCTCGGTGTGATTTTCCTGCTGATGGGCAACTGGTTCTTGCTTCCTTATTACGTTCTCGTGGGAATCCTCTGCGAGGCGATTCTCTGGAAGGAAGGCTCCTGCCAAAAACCGAAACGGCTGACTGCCACCTGGACGGCGGCGAGCCTGCTGTACAACGGGGTCAATCTGCTGCCCATCTGGTTCTTCTGGGACACCTACTACGATTTTGCGCTGGCAAGCGGCATGGAGCAGAGCTACATCGATTCCTATGTGCGTTACTACACCTCTCCCGGCTGGCTGGCCTTTATTCTGCTGTTCACGACGCTGATGGGCTTTTTAGGCTGCATGGTGGGCAGTCGGCTGATCCGCAGGCATTTTAAGAAGGCCGGCGTTCTATGAGAGCGGACGCATCCTTTGCGGTGCCGGTCAAGCTGTGGGCGCTGCTGTGCGTCTTTGCCGGAGTAACCATCGGCGGGAATGTGCTGCTCACCTGCATCCTGACCGGCGGCGCACTTCTTTATCTCGTTATGCAGCGGAGCTTCCGCCTTGCCGCGTCCTATGGCTGCTTTTATCTGTTGCTGGCGCTGCTGCTCTACGGCATCCGCTTCCACGGGCTGCACATGCCGGTCTTTTCGGAATTTTATGTTCTGATGTTCTGGAATCTGTCACCGATCTTTCTGGTGTCATGGGATCTGATCACCACGCCGCCGGGGATGCTCTCCGCGTTCTTATCCCGCCTCCGTATGCCCACCCCGTTCATTCTTGGGCTTCTTGTGGTCTTTCGCTTCTTCCCCACCATGCGGACGGAGCTGAAAGGCGTAGGCATGTCCATGAAAAACCGAGGGCTGACCGCAGCGGGACAGCTGCTCGCACATCCCGTGCAGAGCATGGAGTATGTGCTGGTTCCGTTTCTTCTTCGGGTATTGCAGCTCGCCGATCAGCTTTCCGTTTCCGCTGTTGCAAGGGGCGCGGAGCGTCCGGGCGTGCGCGGCAGCTATTATGAGCAAAAGGCCGGGGCGCGGGATCACATCGCGGCAGCCGCATGTGCGATAGTTACGGCTTCCTATTTGGTTTTGGAAAGGAGCATGGCATGATCGAGCTTATACGCGCTTCTTTTCAATACGAAAACTCAGACAGAGGCGTACAGGACATTTCCCTTTCGGTAAAAAGCGGCGAATGCGTCGTGCTGACGGGGCTTTCCGGCTGCGGCAAGACCACCGTGACAAGGCTTGCCAACGGGCTTGCGCCGTCCTATTACCCCGGAGACTTCAGCGGAAGCGTGAGGATAGACGGCAAGGACATATCAAGGCTTTCCACATGGGAGATCGGGCGTTTGGTGGGAAGCGTTTTTCAGGATCCCAAAAGCCAGTTCTTTTCCTCCGAGCTTGCCGGAGAGGTGGCCTTTCCCTGCGAGAATTACGGCCTGTCCACCCGGGAGATACGGGAGAGGACGGACGCCGCCATAGAGGCATTGAAGCTGTCTCATTTGAAAGACAGGGCAGTTGACGTCCTCTCAAGCGGAGAAAAGCAGCGGGCGGCCATTGCGTCCGTATATGCCATGAAGCCAAAGGTCTTTGTGTGCGACGAGCCGACGGCCAATCTCGATGCCGCCGGGACGAGGCAGCTTGCGCAGACCCTCCGGCAGCTCAAGGAGCAGGGTTTTACCCTGCTCATCGCGGAGCATCGGATCGACTGGCTGATGGGGATCGCAGACCGGTTTTTATATCTGCGAGACGGCAGAATAGCGGCCGAGTATACACCGGAGGATTTGCTCCTTCTGCCGGAAGCGGACATCTTAGGTATGGGTCTGCGCTCTCCGCGCGAGGGAAAGAGTCTTCCCGCTCCCTCCGTATTGGACGAAAGCCCTGCCGCCTTGAGGACAGCAGGGCTCTCGAAAAGAATACGCAAAGAAGTCATTTTCGATGATGTCTCCCTATCCTTTCCGGAGGGCAAAGTGACCGCCATAACGGGACAAAACGGCGCGGGGAAAACCACCCTTGCGCAGATCCTCTGCGGGCTGGCAAGGCAGACAAGGGGACATATCCTGATAGACGGGAAAAAAGCAAGAGCGGCCGTCCGGCGCAGGGAGATCTATTACTGCGGCAACGACACGTCAACGCAGTTCTTCACGGCAAGCGTGGCGGAGGAGCTGCTGCTGAATACCGAATTGACGGAAGAAAACAAAGACCGTGCCAGACATTTGCTGAAGGAGTTTGGGCTTTACGAGTACAGGGACGCGCATCCGTCCGCTCTGTCCGGCGGGCAGAAGCAGCGCCTTGCCATCGCCTGCGCCATCTTTTCCGGCCGCAGGATACTGATTCTCGATGAGCCCACCAGCGGCCTTGACGGGCAGAATATGCGCCTGATCGCAGAAAGGCTGAAAAGCGAAGCGCGGAACAGCAGAGCCATTCTCGTGATCACCCACGACAGGGAGCTGATCGAGAGCTGCTGCGATACCGTTGTGGAGGTCGGTACAAAGCCCAGCGAGGTACAGTGAACACCTTTTGCCATTGAGCCATCGCGGGTCAAATGCACGAATGTTACTTTGCGTTGCTTGCCACGACGGTGTTGTTACTGCTATACTGTGTGTGCAATCTTTGAGGGAAGGAGGGATTTCCATGTTTCAAGAAAACCTTCGACTGAAACGCAGGGAGCGAGGTCTTTCACAGGAGGAATTGGCATCACGTCTCCATGTCGTCCGGCAGACCATTTCAAAATGGGAGAAAGGTCAGTCGGTTCCCGATGCTGAGCAGTTGATAAAGCTGGCTGTCATTCTTGAAACGACTGTAAGCGAGCTTTTGGGCACCCAGGCGGAAGGCAAAGAGGAACCGAACCAGTTGGCGAAGGAGCTGTCCCGCATCAATACACAGCTTGCCATCAGAAACCATCGGACGCGGCGCGTGCTGAAAATCATCGCTGTTGCTCTGCTCGTGTTTGTGGCTTTGGTTTTTGCAATTATGGCGTTGAATTATGCGCCAATGCCGCAACTAAAATAACGCATTTTCAAAAGGAGTGCAGCTATGGGCAAGAAAAAGAGAATGGTGTTGTTGGTGTTAGGTATAATCATTCTTGGCATAGCTATATACCAATATCCATTACAAAAAGCATTTGCACAAAAAGCCTTCGAAACTTATATAGATAAACAAGGAATAGATCCTGACAATATCGCCATTAAAAAGCCGGTTAAAGACTGGAAGCAAGGAGGATATTTGATAGTTGTCACTTTTAATGATGATATAAACAACAAGTATTATTATCATTATGAGGTATGGACGCACAAAAAAGGTGAACCATTGCGTTTTAATAGAATGACATTGACTATTATTGACGAGAAAAACTCTGTTGTATTAGAATATCCTTATGATGGTAAGTGTAAGTACCCTCCTATTAAGGAGTGATACACAAGGAGTAAATCATGAAAAAGCTCATGAAACGGAGTCTTATTGCAAGGCTGCTTGCCACTGCCGCTGCGACCGGCCTAATTGCGCTATATTTTCTAAATGTCATAAGCACAGGTGCTTTTGTTCCGTTGATAGTAATCGTTTCTCTCCTCTTCTGGAGCTTTGGCGTGAAGAGAAAGTCATAAACCTCCAAACGGTTTTGTTGTTACAGGTTGTCGATATGAAAATGAAAAAACTGATATGCGTTATGGCTCTCGTGTGTACCGGAATTCTTCTGGTGTCGTGTGGGTCAAATCGCCTTGGTGATCCCAAGGCGCAGCTTATGCGGGACTTTGGCTTGCATATTGATAAGAAAGACTATGTGCTTGAGGAACTCTTCAATAACTACGAAGGGTTTCCTTATGAGGGAATCGCACTATATAAGCTGACCGTTGGGGAGGACGTTCGTCAGGCGTTCCTGCAATGGGAACGCTTTCCCCTCCCCGAAGCGGCTGAGAACTTTTTAGAGAGCCTTTCCGCCTATGTGGAGCTGCCCTTGATCGCGGACGGCTACTGGAAAATGGTAGATCGAAACCCGGGAACGAGCGCATACACAAATGTTTCCCTGTGCGTATATGATAGGGCGACGGGTGCCGCATACCTCTTGACAATGGATATCTAACGATAAGCGGCAACGACACGTAAACGCAGTTTTTACGGCAAGCGTGGCGGATGAGCTGCTGTGATACTGTGTGTGGAATCTTTAAGGTGGAAACAGATGAAAGATAAAATCGGCTAAACTCAGATACCGTCGTTATGCTTCGAACCGACCCGTATGAGATCCGGCCGATGCAAAATCCATATGATGCGGCGGTTGGGTGAGCCAAGGAAACAGGATCGGGAGTGATTACGAAGAAAATGCGCCGTGCCACATTGCAGTAGCGGTACGGCGCATTTTTTAGTTATCGGGTCACATGACTGTCATCCGAGTCCGTAGATCAGCAGTGAAATACCACAGGCGAGCAGACTGACTGCCGAGCCAATCAGGAGCTGCGGCGGGGTGTGGCGCGACAGCTTCAGAGAGGAACGGTAGACCGCTGCGATCAGCAGCACGGACGGTATAATAAAAAGCGGATGAAGCTTCCAGGTCAGCAGAAACGCAGGAGCCGTTGTGCTGCAGGCATGGCCGCTTGCGTGCAGCTTGAAAACGGTGTTGAGAATCAGCAGTGCTGCTATGGAAATGACATAGGAGAGGAAGAGAATGTGGACAAGCCAGGAGCACGGGGTCAGCATTGACCAGAGAAACCCGCATATGTATCCGATGGCACTGCATACCAGTGCCGTGCTGCGCTGTCCCTTTCTCCGATCCTTTCCAATGTGGAATATCTCCCGTATAGGATATGCAGCCATGGGAATGAGCAGCAAAAACAACTCGCACAGGAGCAGCTCCCGCAGTGTCAAAAGATTTGCCGGGACATACATCAGGAGCACTGTTATGCCAATGACGATGGGTGGCAGGGTCAGAATGCGCACGATAAGATGAAAGATTCCGGCGCCTCTTCCCTTTTCATTGGTTGCGCCTGCTTTCATGACTCAAAGCCCAGCATGATCCCGCCGCGCTCGGCGTAATAGCTGCACAGTCCCCGCAGCGGATAGCTTCGCACATCCGCCTCTGGAAACCGCTGCTGGATCTCGGTACAAAGCTCCAGCGCAAGCGCCGCATTCTGACAATGCCCGATCCGGATCTTCCCGCCCCTGTAGCCAAGATGCTCCATTTCGTCCAGCATAAACTGCCGTGTTTTCCGGGCTCCACGGCATTTCCCAAGCATCTCAAGCGTACCCTCGGCACTGGCCTGCCCGATGGCGCGGATTCCGAGGACGCTTGCCATCGTTGCGGCGAGCTTGCTGACACGGCCGTTCTGTGCAAGGTTGTGCATGGATTCCAATGCAAAAAGCAGGTGCGTATGCGCCTGATATGTATTCAAGGCTTCGCAGGCTTTATCAAAGTCCACATGAGAATGCAGCTCATATAAAGCCCTTTCAATGAGAAGGGCGATTTCAGGTCCGGCGGAAAGGGAGTCCACAACATAGATGCGCCGGGCCGGGTTGCGTTCCTCACAATTCTTCTTTGCCACGCAGGCAGCATTATAGCTGCCTGAAAGAGCGCTGGTAATGGTAAAGACAATCACATTGCCGCTCTCACCGAATGCGCTTTCCCAGTCTGCGATGTTCGGACACGCACTGTAGGAACGCCCTTTGGTGTCGCGGAGCGTGCTGACCATCGCGTCAACATCAAGATTGGCGTCATCGTAAAACTCCTCAGTGTCAGTGCGTATTGAGAGCGGAACACTGACGAAGTCTGCTCCATCCAGTGTGAGAAGGTCGCAGCTGGAGTCTGCGACGATACGAAACTGATTCATTGTGTGTCCTCCAAATAACAAGAAACATTTCAACCGACTTTGAAAGCCGACACCGAAATTCTATCAGGTTTTTATCATTCCGTCAACGGTTTTTAGAAAACCGATAAAAAGATTTTGTAAAACCATTGAAAGATTGATGAGAGCCGTGTATAATGGCCGCATGGAAAAGGGAGTGAATAATATGATAGAGGCTATTGAGGGCTTTCGCTTACCGCGGTATGCACAGATTCCGGATGTCGGGCTTTATTTGGAGCAGGTGGTACGCTATGTCAACACACACCTTGCGCCGTTGGGGGAACCGGAGCTGACAAGCTCCATGGTGAGCAATTACGTGAAGCAGGGGCTGATCTCCTCCCCTATAAAAAAGTCATACACAGCGGAGCACCTTGCGCGGCTCCTGTTTATCGCCGTAGTCAAGCCCGTTGTCCCGTTGGAAGGGCTTCGAATGATGTTCAGCATACAGGGGGACAACTATACCCTCCCGACCGCATATAACTATTTTTGTGACGAGTTTGAGAATATGCTCGGCGCAGCGTTCGGCTTAGCTCCCGCAAGAGAGGGCCTCGGCGAGACACAATCCGACGCAAAGGATCTTCTCCGCAACACGATCGTGGCCACCGTCAACAAGGTCTATCTGGATCGGTATCTAGAAGAATATCAAAAGCAGAGGGAAGAAGCCTCCGATGAACGGCAAGCATGATCGAGAATGTTTCGCTATCTCGTTCCACCAAAGGAGCTACACTCCCTTGCAACGTTTGCGTATCTATCCCTTGTGGACTTGCCGCTTACAAGCAGCATAAAATGCTATTCGTTGCCAGCAAGTTTGAAAGCAAAAAACAGGAAATTGCAACAGTTAGACTAACTTGGATTTGTCTTGCAGTAGCTGTCAATTTGTTTTCATAATTCCGGTATGATGGGAGATGCAGAAGAACCAATAATGGAGGTCTCATGACAAAAAAGAAGAAAGAGAAAACGGCACAGAACAAGGGACAATGGATTACTTACGTGGTTTACATGCTGCTTGGTGCTGCCTGCGGCATATTCGATCTGATGTATATGGATACGGCGGGCCAGTCTGAAAAAGGGCTTTTTTCGGAGATTATACCCCTTGCACTGATGCTTATCGGCACATACGCCGCCATACTGATTCAGCTCATTATCCATGAGGCAGGGCATTTGATCTTTGGCCTGATGACCGGCTACCGCTTCAGCTCCTTTCGGATCGCAAATCTGATGTGGGTAAAGCTCGACGGCCGCATACAATGCAGGAAGCTGCATATCGCCGGAACCGGCGGCCAATGCTTGATGATACCACCCGACTTGAAGGACGGGAAAATGCCGGTAATGCTGTATAACTTCGGCGGTGCGATCATAAACCTGGCCACAGCCGTGCTTTGTGTGGGACTGTCTTTCCTCTGCTCCGCCCGTTCGCTGGGCTGGACGATCCTGATGACCTTTGCGGTTATCGGGCTGGCCTTCGCCCTGATAAACGGTCTGCCCATCAAAATGGGGCCGGTAAACAATGATGGAAGGAACGCACTGGAGCTTTCCCGCAGTGAAGAGGCAACCTGGGCGTTCTGGATCCAGATGAAGGTAAATGAACAAATCGCAAAGGGACTTCGCTTAAAGGATATGCCCGATGAGTGGTTCAAAGTCCCCTCTGACGAGTTGATGAAAAACGGGATCGTAGCCACGACCGGCGTGCTGGCATGCAACCGTTTGATGGATCAGCAGCGGTTTGATGAAGCAGACACGCTGATGAAACGGCTTCTCGCCCAGCAAAATGGGATCATTGGCTTATATCGCAATCTGATGGTATGCGATCAGATGTATGTGGAAATGATCTCGGAAAACCGAAAGGAAATCCTGGACGAAATGCGGACAAGGGATCAGCTGAGGGTCATGAAGGCCATGAAAAAATACCCGTCGGTGCTGCGCACGGAATATGTGTATGCACTGCTGGTCGAACAAAACCCGAAGAAGGCTGAGAAGCTCATGGCGCAGTTTCGTCAATGCGCAAAATCCTATCCCTATCCCAGCGAGATCGAGGGTGAGCGGCAGCTGATGGTGCTTGCAGCTGCGAAAATGACAGCACAGCAGGAATATATCCGCGGAACGAAAGCAGGAAACTAATCGAGCCGCTTCCTACGTATCAACCCCCAAAAGCGCCTTCAGAGCAAAAGGATTTCATTACGAACAGCAGCTGACCCTCCGTATGTACTGAAGCATACGGAGGGTCAGCTGGCTTGTGTGGCCTGCTCAGTCGAGCGGGGGCTTTCTTTTCTGCTGCGTCAACGTATTCGTTTGCGGCTTATCCCTCAAACAAACTCAGGAGGTATCCGTAGCCCTCGGCCTCCATTTTCGCGTAAGGCACGAAGCGCAGGGCGGCACTGTTGATGCAGTAGCGCACGCCGTTGGGCGACTCCGGATCGCCGGTGAATACATGACCCAGATGGGAGTCACCGGCGCGGCTGCGCACCTCCGTACGGCGCATGCCGTGGCTCAAATCCTCCCGTTCCACCACAGCAGGACTCTCGATGGGCTTTGTAAAGGCAGGCCAGCCGCAGCCGCTTTCAAACTTATCCGTAGAGGAGAACAGCGGCTCGCCGGTGACGATGTCCACATAGATGCCCTTTTCAAAATTGTCCCAGAGCTCTCCGGTAAAGGCGCGCTCCGTGCCGCTCTCCTGTGTGACGCGGTACTGCTCCGCCGTCAGCGTGTCCCGGATGGTCTCCGCCGCAGGCTTCCGGTAGTCGCCCGGATCGATGCGCAGCCTGGAGAACAGCTCCATCTCCGCCCGGGGGATGTGGCAGTAGCCGTTGGGGTTCTTTTCTAAGTAGTTTTGGTGATATTCCTCGGCGGGATAGTAATTCCTCAGCGGGCCGAGTTCCACAAAGAATTTCTCGCTGCGGCCCCGCTCGATGTCCGCGATGCGCTCCACCGTTTCCCTGGCCTTGTCGTTGGTGTAGTACACGCCGGTCTGATACTGGCTGCCCCGGTCGTTGCCCTGCCGGTTTTGTACCGTGGGGTCGATCACATAGAAGTAAGCCAGCAGCAGCGCGTCGAGACTCACCTGCTCGGGGTCGTATTCCACCCGAACGGTCTCCCGAAAGCCGGTGTCGCCCTTGCAGACGGTCTGGTAGGTGGCGTCCGCCTCGCAGGTGCCGTTGGCATAGCCGCTCTGGGCGTCGATGACGCCGGGGATGGATTGCATGAGCTGCTCCATGCCCCAGAAGCAGCCGCCTGCCAGATAGATGACATTTTCCGTGGTGTCCATATACATACCCTCCTCGCCGGACATATCCGAGGACTGTCCGGCCATGTCCGTTCCCTGCGTGTCCTTTTCCCGCGGTATACGCTGCCGTTCTGCGGCGCAGCCGCTGAGCAGCAGTACCGCGATGAAAAGAAGGACCAATGCGCTTCGATACATGGCGTTTCCTCCTTTCGGGGGGAGCAAGGGTCACTCCGCCCCATCGCCGTCCTGCCCTTTGCTGCGGCCGGGTCGCAGGACGGTGTACAGCAGCGACCCAAGGACGCAGCCGAAGCCGGTGGAGAGCCACGGGCTGGACGTAATGGCGCAGGTGCCGGTGGCACAGCCCACATAGCGGTAATACAGCCATCCTCCGGCACTACCCACCAGGGGCAGGGCAATGACGCGCAGAATGCTCGTCAGCTTACAGTTCTTTTTCTTCATAATAGCCTCCCTTTGAAGATATTGGATCAGCCCATATCGGCAGCCAGTGCCTTGTCGATCTGGGCTTGCAGTGCATCGGCCTGCGCCTTGCTGGTGATAGCCCCCACAATGGGATCGCCCACGATGCGGCCGCTGCGGTTGACCACGTAGGTGGTGGGATAGGCGTAGATGCTCTCCACGAACTTGCCCGCCTCGCTGCCGGAATCGAAGTACACGTTCTGATAGGTGGCGCCGCTCTGGGTCAGCACATCCTTGGCGTCAGAGATGGCCGTCTCGTCGCCGTCCAGCGTAAAGGCGTTGATGCCGATCAGCGCACCGCCCTTGCCGGAAAGCTCCTTGTTCAGCGCGTCCAGATCGCCCAACTCGCCCACACAGGGACCGCAGGTGGTGAACCAGAAATTCACCACGGTGACGGCCTTGCCGGAGAACAGATCACTGCTCTTTACCGTATTCCCGTCCAGATCCTTGCCCTCAAAGGCAGGGAACTTCGGCAGGCTGCTGTCATCCGTCTTGCTGCCCGTGCTGCCACTATCAGTCTTGTTGCCCGTACCGCCATTGTCGGGGGTGTCGCCAGTGCTGCCGCTATCGGTCTTATTGCCTGTGTTGCCGCCGTCGGTTTTATTGTCCTTATTGCCGCTGTCGGGCATCGTGTCCATATCCTTGTCCGCCGGCATATTCATATCGCTGTCCAGAGATTTTTGCATGATCTCGGGATACTTTTCCTCCAGTGCGGCCAGCTTGTTTCCGATGTCGCGAATCTTCTCCGCTTCGCCCTGAAGCAGCTTCAGCTCGTCTGATGAAAACTGATCCTTGGCGGCGTCGATGGTTTCCAGCAGAAAGTCGCCGTAGTTTTTACCGTCCTCCATCATGATCTTACCCTTGTCCGCTGCCATAAAGACCTTTTCCCAAAGTGCTGTGTTCTCCGCCAGAATAGCAGCCTCCTGCGCTGTCAGCTCCTTGTGCATAGCAGCCGCCTCCTCGGCGTTCTTCGGCTCGTTGTCCATGCCGTCCATGTGATCGCCGCCCTTTGCGCCGCAGGCGGCCAGAGAGAGCACCAGCACGACTGCCAGCAGCAATGTCATTAGTTTCTTCGTGTGCATGTTCGTTCCTCCTTGATCTTTGTCGTCGTTCTTCTGCGGCGTTTCTGCCGCAAGGACTGTTTATTTTTACTGTCTCCACGGCCGCAGCGGAAGAGGGCGGCATTGGTGGGACAGACACGCTGCATTCTATTACCATAATAAAGCGAATGGGCTAAAATCTTTGTTAAGAACGGGGATTTAATGGAAATATATCTTATATTCTCTGAAAATAAAGCGATTGGAAAAAGGCAGGGGCTGCAAGAAGAGAGTACCCGCGAAAAAGAACCAAGCCCAAAAGCTGCGCGGCTGCGGAGAGCGTTCTCCCCGCAGCCGCGCAGCTGTTTGTAAAGTTCTCTGCTTTTAATGCAAGACCTGCATCTCCGGGTTCTTCTCTCCGAATTTCTCGCGCAGCGCGCTGCAGATGTCCTCCCGGGACTTGCCCTGCTTCTCACCGTTTTTAATGAGCTTGTATGCCTGAAACAGTGCCGAGGGGCCGATCTCGCTGCTGAAAAAGCCAATGCCCTGATTCCATGCCAGCAGCTCGAACACGTCGTCCAGCGCGGCACTCTCCACGCCGTGGACATATGCCTTTACCAGCTCCCGCACCGCCTGCCGCATCCGGCCCGCACCCACAGCGTTGGTCAGGGACAGCAGCAGCCGCGTTTCGTAGGGCAGTACGCGCTTCTCGCTCTGCCATGTGGTCTCCCAAAAATCCACGGCGATCTGCCCCAGCTTTTCGTCGATCACGGGATAGTTCAAAAGAGCCAGTGGCTTGAAGGGAGCGGAGCTGTCGCCTTCCTTCTTCTCCACACGGCAGAACCAGACATGGAACTCCGCCTCACCCCGCTGCTCGGTGTAGTGCTCGTAGCCCAAGCCCTCCATGACAGCGTACAGTGGATGCGGCTCAAAGGTCTGGATGATGTGTAACCCTTCGCCCACCTCCAACGTCTCGGCTCGTTTCTTCAGCCCTTCAAAAAAGCTGCCCTGTATATGGCGCACATCCATGGTCTGAAACCCCTGCGCTTTGTCCTTCCAGTTTTCGTAACTCATGCGGTTATTCTCCTTTCCTCACTCGATAAAACCAGACGTGGTATTCGCTGCCGCTCACCTTCTCCGTGTGACGCTCAAAGCCCATAAGGGCCAGCACCGGGTACAGGGGGACAGGCTCGAAGGTCTGGATGATATGCAGTCCTTCGCCATTTTTCAGCGCGGCAGCCTTTGCCTTCAATGCGGGGAAGAAGTCCAGCTTTTTGCCCCGCACGTCCAGCACTTCGAATGTGCCGACTTTGTCCTTCCAGTTATCATAGCTCATCGTCTTTACTCCTTTTGTAGAAAGCTCACGCCTCCTCAAAGCTGTCCTTACCCACGCCGCACAGGGGGCATTCAAAATCCTCCGGTACCTCGCTCCATGGCGTTCCCGGCGCGATACCGCCCTCGGGATACCCTGCGCTCTCGTCGTACTCCCAACCGCAAACGGTGCAAACGTATTTCATAATACTTCTCCTTTCGTGTTCTCCTGTGTTTTACTCCTCCTTCAGCCGGCCGTCCACCGTCACGGTGACCACCTGCCACGGGATGAACTTCCCGCTCTGCTGGAGTGCCTTTTTCGCCGCCAGCTCCAGCCCGCCGCAGCAGGGCACCTCCATGCGGACGACGGTGACGCTCTTAATGTCGTTCTCCCGGATGATCTCCGTCAGCTTTTCGGCATAGTCCACGCTGTCCAGCTTGGGACAGCCCACCAGCGTGATGTGTCCTTTGATGAACCGCTCGTGGAAGGCGGCGTAGGCGTAGGCGGTGCAGTCGGCGGCGATGAGAAGCCGCGCCCCGTCGAAATAGGGCGCATTCACCGGCACCAGCTTGATCTGCACCGGCCACTGGGACAGGCGGCTCGCCTGCTGGGCTTGCGGCGTTTCCACGGCGGGCGCGTCCTGACGCTGAATATTCCGGGACTGGCTGCCGGGGCAGCCGCAGGGCAGCGTCATGCCCGCTTTCCGCATTTTACGCTGCTTGTTTTCCATGACGGCCTGCTCGTCGTATGCCGCCGCCTCGCGCTCCACAAAGGTGATCGCCCCGGTGGGACAGGTGGGCAGGCAGTCCCCCAACCCGTCACAGTAGTCGTCCCGCATGAGCTGCGCCTTGCCGTCCACCATGGCGATGGCGCCCTCGTGACACGCCTCGGCGCAGGCACCGCAGCCGTTGCACTTATCCCTGTCGATCTCAATGATTCTCCGTACCATATTTTTGTCCTCCTTGCGGTTCTTCTTGACTTTGTGGCTTCATTTTACTATCATAATTTATGAAAGTCTGTTGGCACGCCAACGAAAAGGAGAAAAATATGCGGATCAATTTGGGAAACACCCCGCTATTTCGCGGCATGACGGTGCCGGACATCGAGGAAATGCTGCGCTGCCTGCGCGCCGTAGAGCGCACCTATAAAAAGGGCGCGGTCATTCTGCCGGAGGGGACACCCACGGAGCAGCTGGGCGTGGTGCTGTCCGGCCGGGTCATCATCGAGATGGGGGACGTGTGGGGCAACAACAGCGTCCTCAGCAGCGTGGGCGCAGGCGGCATCTTTGCGGAGGCGTATGCCTGCGTGCCGGGTGAGCCGCTGATGGTCAACGTCACCGCCGCCGAGGACACGGAGGTGCTGCTGCTGCACATCGGGCAGGTGCTGGAGCCCTGCGCCAAGGTGTGTCCCCGCCATCTCCGGCTGCTGCGGAACCTGCTGACACTCTCCGCCGGGAAGAACTTGCAGCTCTCCCGCCGGGTGCTGCACACCTCACCCAAGTCCATCCGCAAGCGGCTGCTGTCCTATTTCTCGGAGTGCATCAAGCGCACCGGCAGCTACGAATTCGACATCCCCTACAACCGCCAGCAGCTGGCGGACTACCTGAACGTGGAGCGCAGCGCGCTGAGTAACGAGCTGTCCCTCATGCAGCGGGATGGGCTGATCCGGTACGAGAAAAACCACTTTGCCGTGACGGAGCAGTTAGGGCAGCGGTGAAAAAACAGGGAAGCGTGCGGCGTGGTAGGATGGTTCGCTTTTGTCGGCGTGTGCGCTATAAGTGTGCTACGAACCGGCTTTTTGAGATTTGTTGACCTTTCAACGAAAAAACTTGACTTAATTAGGCAAATAATACTTTGATGCACCAAAAAACGGCATAAATTTCCCTGCAACTATAAGTATATGGGCGGTTGCACATTTAGGATATTAAAACATGCCCAAAATGCACATACAATACAAGTTAAGAACACTTCATCTGCAGGAGACTTGTTTGTATGATAGACTACGCATTTATAGGCGCACGGCTCAAGGAAGCGCGCATACGGAAAAACATGACGCAGGAGCAGCTGGCTGCGATGACTGATGTGGGGTCTACACATATCAGCCATATTGAAACCGGCATGACGATCCCCAGCACAAAGCTGCTTGTGCAAATGATGAATATTCTGGACTGTGATCCCGCCGAGGTGCTGTGCATGGAAATGCGCAGTGCGCGGCCTGTCCTGAACAGTTGGCTTTCTGATCTGGTCGCAGATTGTAACGAGGATGAAGTAAAAATCATCACGGATACTGTTATGGCACTGAAGGCAAGCCTGCACCGTAACCGAAGCGAAGATAAATAAAGGGGATAAGCCCTCTTTTGCATATTCTGCAAAGGTTGGGCTTCATTTTTTTACCGACACACACCAAAAAGACCTTGCCTGAACTATGGACAAGATACAAAGTGACGCTAAAGACAGCCCTTTACGCGAATACGTTTTGAGCTGAGACAACGCCGAATATCAAAACGCCCGCATTCTGCCCTGAGCAGAATGCGGGCGTTTTTCTTGTGTCGAAAAGCAACAAAAAACACCGTGCGGTGCAGAGGTCCGCCCATAATGGCCGTTCCCCCAACGAAACCATTATGATAAAGGAGGCCTGCTGCCATGCGGGATAGTCAGTACAAGTCGTGCGCGGTACAGAACCAGTTTACAGCCTATCTGATTGCCGCGATTCGCAATTACAAAAGAACGTATTTAAGGAGAATTTCCACAGCTCTTCGGACAGAACTGCCCATGGAGGGACACAGCGAGGTGATGGAATTATGTGAGGAAACGGACTTCTTCTGTGGGCTGTCGCTGATGCAGCGATTGGAGAATGAGCGTCTGTTCGCTGCTATGCAAGGGTTAAGCGAGCGAGAGCGTTACATATTTCTGTCTAAAGTCCTTGGAGAGATGAGTCTTTCCGAGATTGCGCTGTCGCTCGGTATCACCTATGGAGCTGCGGCCATGTCCTATCATCGCACGGTCTCGCGCCTGAGAAACGCTGTGGGAGGTGGTAAAGGTGAATGATTTCATGGAGCTGTTCATGAGTGCGAAGACCGGGGATTCGTCTGCAATGGAGGAACTTCTGCATATGTACTACCCGCTCTTATACAAGGAATCCGTGGTCAACGGGATCTTTGATGAGGATCTGCTTCAGGAACTGTGCCTGCTGTTCTTAAAGTGCGTGGCAAAGTTCAATATTCGATAGAGAGAAATCTCCCGTCGCATTCTAAGGAAATTATGGTTTAGCCGCTGCATGGAAGAAGCCCAGTTCGCATGAAAGGCGAGCTGGGCTTCCCAATTTCACTAATAACTATACATTTTCAAGTCTCTCAACGGCTTCTTCATAGGTATATACCGGCAGAAACCTCGTCCCTTCGCAGACCGCCGAGAACACGGGGGGATGACCTCCTGCATCGCAGGCGAACACTCCTTCTGCCTCTACGGCGGCATTCAGTCGCTCCAAGTACATATAGAGGTTCCCGGAACGATCCATCCTATATTCCGGTGCAGAGCCAATCTGATGCTGCCCCATATAAAGCCGCGTTTCTTCCGGCAGGGGCATCAACAGCTTACACGTGGCTGCCCGCGACGGTCGTTCCACCATCGGAGCAAAGAGGCTGCTTTGCTCTCCAAACATGGAGCCGCGCGCGTGTACGCGCTCCTTATACGGGAAGTGACAGGTGTTTTGCCAAAACATAGCGGTTAGCCTGCGGACATTCTCGCACATGGCATAGGTATCGATCATCTCATGGGGACGGTGTTCATTGAAATAACCTGCGCTGATATTGACAGCCGCAGTTTTCAAGTGCGGTGCGACCACAGAGATGTCGCTGAACGAGCCGGAGTTCTCCTTGAAACCGAAGCTGCAAACGAACTCCATGAAGTCAGGGTTATCGCAGTGATAGAATACGGCGTCATTCCTGCCGCGCCGATCCAATTCAACGATATAGTTGACCTCCGGACGCAGCTTGCTGTTGGTAAATTTCCTTGCACCCACACCGCCGAGCTCCTCGTCTTCGCAAAACAAGATATGACAATGGCACTCGCGCATCAGCATCAAGATCATATACACACCGGCACGGTCATCACCGCCGATCCCGTAGGGCGACATCAGGTAGCGTCCATCCTCGGAGCAGCAGATGATGTCCGGCCGATGGGTATGAACCGTGTCCAGATGGGCAACCAGCAACACGGGGACAGTGCCTTCTGCATAAAGAAATCCGCTTTTACAGACGGGTTCATAGTCGTGCGCGCGCAGCTGCTGCACAAGATGCTCTTTCAGCTCGCGCTGGGTCATCTTCAAGATGCTTTCAAAATGGGATATACTCATTCCCATAGCTTCGCAAATATTCATTATGCTCCTCCTCACGCCACCGCTACGGTAGCTTTTTCACAAAGCGTATGACCCATAGCACGACAGGCGGAGGCCATGCTGCACGATGCGCAACCGGAAGTCAACTGCTGGTAGCAGTCCTGACAGACCTCCACCAAGGTGCCGCGCCGGTTATAAGCTGGATACATAGTGCCTAAAGTGGGGCGGCCGCAGGCGGCGCAAATATGCAGGCACGTCTTGCAGTAAAAACCATCTTCAAGATAGATTCCTTGACCACGCGCTACCGTCTGCCCGCATTTACGGCAGACGGCCACCTCTTTGCAAGAACACTTGATGGCACCATTGCTCCGCAGCTCATTACCGCAGCAGACACACTTGGCTGCAGCTCCGATGGTCAACTCCGTGTCCTTTCTATGTCCCTGCAGAACCGAGAGATTACCATGATAATTATAGTCCGGATAATGTAAGCTGCCTCGATAGGTCGAGAGATGGGCGTTCAAGTCAGGACGTTTTGTTTTCAGGTACCAGAGGTTTGGTTCCGTCAGGCATCGGGAAATAGCCTTCTGCACCAGATGGCGGAACAGCTTGGACACTTCCAGCGCGTTTCCTGTATCGGCAGGATAAAGCCGGGACTGGAACAGGGTGCCGTTTTCATAGAAAAACATCTGCCGGTATCGGCGTATGGCTTTGCGGTATTCCCCAGAAACGTCGGCATCTACGGCATAAAATACCATGCTGACTCTATCGTTCATATAGGAAAGACAACCTGCCTGATATCCTCCGTCGCTAAGGCGATGGCAGGACACCCATGTGTTGGATTTGCTGGACATCTCCAAAAAGTCACAGGGATGTACGGAGAGAACTCCGATCTCCTGCATGGTCAACGGGTTCAGAGCGTCGGCAAGCTGTGCAAAAACGGCGTTGTACCGGGTGTGCCTATCGACGCCGTATTTCTTGCAAAGTTTTCCAATAATGCGGCTGGCCTTCTGATCTTTAGCACAGCGTATCCCGCCGCGCTGGCGTAGGATCTCCAGATTTTCTTCAGAAACGGTGCAGCTATAGCCTGACACGGCCGCATGCAGTGCTGTGCGGAAATCCTCCAGCTGCTCACCGCTGATCATCTCAGAGGCGATGTCCAGCAGCGTGAAGGCCGTTTCATCTACCATATCAGGATGAATAGAGAGGGCCTGATTACAGTCGAAGATGATAGCCTGTTCATCCTCGTTCCAATTGGGATGACGCCGCAGCAGTGAAAGCAGATCCGCTTTCGCTGTCTGCCAGGTTGTCAGATTAGCCATAACACCCTCTTCCGAAAAACTCTTTTCGTATTTGTACATAACCTCATAAAACTCGTTTTTCAGCTCTGTGAGCTCTTTCACTTCATTCACACCTTTCTTGCATTTTAGAGTGGAGGGGTAGAGAGCACTGCGCACTCTACCCCTTTTGCGACTAACGGCCGCGCCTCATTCTCCGATCATCTGGAAAAACTCGCCCGGCGACAGTACACGGATGCCCAAGGCACGTGCCTTATCCAGCTTACTGCCGGCGTTTTCACCACAGATCAGATAGTCGGTCTTTTTTGTTACAGAACTGCCGGCCACAGCACCCAACGATTCGATCTTCGCGTTGATGCCGCTGCGGGTATAGGGCTCGACCTTTCCGGTCACAACCATCGTGCAGCCCACGAACGGGTTGCTCTCCATTGAGTGCGTTTCGGTAGTTACGGTTTGGATCGTCACCATTTCTTGTAATTCCTCCCAAAGAATACGATTCTCTTCTTGTGCGAACCATTGATGAATGTTTTGGTGCAGTGTTTCTCCAAAATCGGGAAGCTGTGAGAAATCGAAATCATTTTCCACGGCTTCTTCGAAAGCGGAAGGCGAGCTGCCAAACTGCTTCGCCAGCACTTTGCTGGCGTGATTACCTATCATCGGGATGTCCATGGCAATCAGGTACCTCTCAAATGTGGTATTTCTGCTGCGCTGTATGGCACCCCACAGATTATCCCACGATTTCTTGCCAAATCCGTCCATGCAGATGATCTCCTGCATATAGTGATCCAGGCGATAGACGTCTGTGAAACTGTGTAGCCAGCCGCGAGCAATCAAACGCTCCAGTGTGGCCTCGGATAAGCCCTCAATATCCATAGCTTTTTTGCTGACAAAATGCACGAACCGCCGAAGCTTTCGCACGGCGCAGTCTGGGTTATCACAGAAGAGTGCCTTTTTCCCTCCGTCTGTAATATGAAACCGCGTTTCTGCACCGCAGCAGGGGCAGTGCTTCGGCGTTACAGCATCCAGATCAAAATGCCCACGCTCCAGATTCTCCTCAATATGAGGAATGATCATGTTTCGCTTGGACACCAACACACGGCAGCCGGGCATCAGCTCAAGACTCTCAATGAAAGATAAGTTGTGCAGGCTGGCACGCGATACGGTGCATCCATCGATCACTACGCTGTCGAGTACCGCCACCGGCGCGATCTCGCCGGTGCGCGAAGGTGTCCATTCGATATCCCGCAGGACGCTTTGGTATAACTCGTCCTCAAATTTGAAGGCGAGTCCATCCTTGAAGTGATGACCGGTGCGCCCGCAGGTCCTGGAGTAGTCCACCTCATCGTAGGTCAGGACAAGACCATCGATGGGGAGATCGCTCTTTTCTGCGGCCTCGCGCATTTGGGCTATGAGCTGTTCATATTGTGCCTTGTCGCCATTCTGCAACTGTACGGCATGAATGACGCCGAACCCAAACTCAGTGAGTTTCAGAAGCCGCGCATGTTTTCCGTTTGCCCAGTCCGTGTGCTCCTCGAATCCTTCCAAAACCGAGAAGGGAAGAAATGACACATGGCGCTGGGCGCAGATCGCTGCGTCAAAAGCCCTTATGGACCCGGCTGCCAGATTGCGGCTGTTCTTATACGGATTGCCTGCGCTGTCCGTGATGGATTTCAGGCTCTCAAAATCGCTGTTGTGGATGAAGCTCTCGCCGACGACCACCAATCGATCTTCATAGGGGATGCGTTCGGGAATGCCGGAGATCGCCTTTGCGTTGTGTGTGATATTCTCGCCGATATACCCATCTCCGCGCGTTGAGAGGCGGATAAGCTGACCGTTTTCATAGATCAACTCTGTTGTCAGACCATCCAGCTTCAGTGACAGATCAACTGTACGCCCTGCCTGAAATGCGATCAGAGCCTCAATGCTCTTGGCCTTATCAAGCGATAGCAGGGGAATGTCGTGTGCGACCTTTGGTAATGCTGACACGACAGGATACCCAACCGTCTGTGTGGGCGAATTCGCCATGCAGACACCGGTATGCTCCTCCAACGCCAGTAATTCATCGTACATATAGTCGTACACATCATCTGCTACACTGGGGGCATTGAGGTTGTAGTATTCGTGCCGGTATCGGTTGAGTTGTGCGACCAGCTTTCTCATAGTGCTCATTTCTACTGCGTTAGCCATTATGTTCATTCCTTTCGTTGATACTATCACCGAAATTCAGCTTTCGGATCATGGCAAGAATAGCGTTATCGTCATTCCACGGTGCAGACCATGGCTGCGGGGAAATGGTGTCATAACGCACGAAGACCTGGCCCTCCGAAATTTGCAAGGATACATCTGCGCGTTTCGCGCAGACGATGGCAAGATTCCCTAATTGTTTCATACTGTCCAACTCCTTTTTTAAGCTGCGGCCTTATCGGAGGCATACAGCACCCGCTGTTTCCATTGTTCAATAAATGCCGTGATCTGAGCCGGAGGCTCCTTGTTGTCAAAGCCTCGTGCCTGCGTAACCTGACCATCCTTTACCTCTACGGTACAAAGTGATTTATCCGGCTCGTCAACACTCCTCACAAAGAGAATGACGCTCTTTTTTTCGGCAACATTTTTAACATAGAGTCTCACACAGTGATGAAGCGCCGCACCTTCATCCACGATCTCTTTTGCGGAATGCGGAGGGATCATCATGAGTTCTTTGCTCTGATACTGATACCGCTTCTGCCATTCGTCAAAGCTGCCTGCGATAGCTTTTTCATGCTCTGCCGTGCGTTTGTCCTTCAGTGTCTTTGCTACACTGTCATGGGCAGCCTTCAGCTCGCGCGGAAACAATATGAAGCTATTTTTCACGTCATATTGCAGTTCCTTGCACATACAAAGATAGTCATGGTAGTCGGTGATCAGCGTGTTCATCTTGTAATAGTCTACACGCTTCAAAGCCGCTTCATCTTCCGGAGCAAACTGCTGCTCCACATAACGCTGCAGTTTATGCACACTCATGTGAGCAAGCAACTCTTTCGCCGCGTCGGCATTGCTGATCTTGCTGGCAATAAACCACTTTATTTGTTCCGTGCTCGGTTTGTGATCTGCTTGGAGCAGCTGACGAATCAGATGTAATTGGTCGATTGAAGGATTCAACTCCCGTAAGAGTGGAAAATAAGGCCGATCAATACCTAATATGGCCCGCATGTTCTCACCGTTGAAATTGATGGCTTGAAGTGCGGAGTAACTATAACCTCCATATATGATGCCACTCACCAAGCGGTAAAGCTTCATCTTGATCAAATGCTCAATCTTGGGCCGTTTTATATATGCACTCAAGAATGTTGCCACTCCCGAAAACGAAGCGATGCCGGAAAATGCCTCCAGCTGTGAATAGGCCCACGGCGTATCCTTCAGCGTATCAGATAAGTTGCGTTGATATAAGACCCCGCTCATATCTGCCGTAAAATTATATTTCCACCGGTCGAATACCGGGCGGTATCCATTGCACCACGGAGTCAAATCGTATCCAGCCTTATAATGATAGTAGTAGGCATCAACGCTGCACTGTCCGCTCGATGAAAGGGTAATAAACTGCCGTGCATTTTCCCAGATCTCAAAATGGTTTGGGATGTCTGAGTCAGCAAACGAACGGTACACCTTTATGATCCGCAGTACCAGTCCGTTACCCTCCGCCTTTTGCAGCACTTGAACCGTTTCGCGGTCAAAAATACGTCCACGCCTTCCTCTGCACTTGAATGTGATCTTCTTTTTGCAGCGAGGGCAGAGGCCGGAGGTGTTGTGCTTAGCTGCCGCAATACGGACCTCGTGCCGGCAAGCGGTACAATATGCATGCCCCGGCGCTTTTCGCTGGTAATCATAGAAGATATACTGCGGCATGACTTCGCGGTGGATAAAACCTTTAAGGTCTCGGGGCAGCACTGGCACATATTTCATCCGGTCTATGATCGCACGCTGCTTTTTCCACTTACGTTCTAACTCCTTGCGGTATGAAATCAGCCGTTGCAGATAACCTAACATTGAAATAGCGCCGCGCTCACATTTACAAAAGCGAGCTACGCGAGATTCGTCCTGCTGCCGGTAGAAAGCACACTTACTGTCAAAGCCTCCTATTCGGTCCAAGGAACCCAATGTTGAGCATTGCCATGTGGCCTTCGCATCCTCTCTAAATGAAAGTGTGGCGAAATCATCCCGGCTGTGGAACATGACCCAACGGGGTTTGATGCTGCCCGCCAGAATGCTCTCCCTCTGATAGATATAGAGCACCAGGATACGCTGCCCGGCAATATTCTGCACTGCCGTGCGGATAATATAGGGGTAGCTCTCTACATGAAGCACGCCTTCATTCAGATTGAATTCCAGTTCCGGCATGGCAAACTTGCGGCAGGCGCGTTTGTCTATTTTACGAGTCATGCGCTCACCCCCAGGCTATCGAAAGAGATCTGTTCGTCCAAGGGTGCAGCTTCCGTTGGCGTGTCGGCTGGTTTTTCCTCCGCTTTGGCGGCGGGCTTCTCCGCTTTTTTCTTCTCCGCCTTTTTCGTCGTGCTGCTCCTGCCGCCGTAATACGGTTTAGGAACAAACTTTTCTTCTTGACCACGATCCTCCTTTGCGTTCATATCTTTGAAGTAATCCTCCGCCCACTGGTAGCAAAGCCCGTCCGGCACGTCGGTGCCGTAGCCTTCAGCCGAGGGCTTGACGTCATTGTCCTCCATCTCCTGCTTGGCAAACTCAAATGCCCTGCGTTTGATATAACGGAAGCAGTTGACCATGTTCTTGCGGGGGTGCATGACATTCCGGGCAAAGGCCACATCCTCAAGGCAAAGCGTCTGGATATACTCGGTGACGCACTGCTTCATGTTGCGGCGTGTCAGTCGTTCGGAATCGTCGCCCACACGCTTCATAGAGGCGGCCATCACTTCGTCATCGCTCATCGCTACCGCGTTTTCCCATGCGGCCTGTTCAGATTCCTCCTTGGCTCGCTGCCTGGCCTCCCACTCGGCTTTCCGCTTGGCCTCAGCCTGCTCATGCTCCTGCCGCTTACGATCCTCTTCCGCCTTTTTATCTGCTTTCAGATTGGAAGGTGGAGGGGAATCATCTGCGTTTTGCTGCATCTGGGAGAGCAGAGCCTTCGCCTGCTCCTCCTCAGCCTGCTGCCGGTCGTCTGCCCGTCTGGACGCCAACTCTGCGGCATCCTGTATCGCCGGGCTTCGATCCTGTACATTATCCCGCAAGTCTGCGGCCATCTCTGAATATACTCCCATAAGGCTCCTCCATTTCAAAATAAAACGGCATTGGGCGGGTGATAGAAACACCTGCCCGATGCCGTTCGTTTATGGTGGAACAGCTCAGTGCCGTTCCCGTTTATCTTTTGCCAGCTTTGGCGAGAACTTTACCGGCAGGAATTTATCATTCCCATCACAGTAAAAGTATCTGCGCCCGTTTTCGTCAAAGAACTCGATCACCGTGGAGGGTGAAACGCTACGTCCATGATAGTCCGCAGGCAGCTCGCCGCTGTATCGCGCCGCCACCAGTTTCAGACGGATGGCGTCGTCCTGCTGCACTTCACACACCAGAGCTCCTTCATAGACCAGCGCGTACTCCGAGGCAGGCGGCTGTTCATAGCCGGCCTTCTGCAAAGCCCTGATCCCGCCAAAGGCGAAATCTGCGGCCTTGCCCTCAGATACATCCGGCTGGTAGATACGGAAACACTGCTGCGCTCGCAGGGATAAAAGATACTGCTCCAGTGCCGCGTCACCATCCCGCAAAAAGCGGGCGTACTCCTGCTCACTCAGACCCAGGTGATCGTGGAGCGTACTGCTGCAGATGTTCCTCTCGTGCCATGCGGCGATCTCCTCACTGATGGCGTCAAAGGAACAGAGCCCGCAGACAAACCGCGTTCTGAAATTCATTTGAGAAACATCTCTTTGCTCTTTTTTCTGCCGCATGGCAAGCTGCCAGTCATCAATGCCTTTATAATTCGGATCCCACGTCAGGCGGCGGCACTCCAACCCATGGCTGCGTGCCATGAGATAGATTTTCGACGCGCCCTTGCTGACAGCGGCGTTGTGATACTTGTCCATATCCTCGGCTTCAATGATGACCTCTGTGCCATTGGTGGCCAGCAGCGCAAACAGCATATCCAGCTTGTTGACGTTGTTGGCACCTGCCGTAGCCGCAAAGGAGCGATCCATCAGAAAGTGGGCCACGTCCGCTTTCAACAGCCCTTCCGTCACATAGACAACCCGCGCAAAGGGATCGCCCACGAAATGGACAGGACTGCCGGAGGATACTCCGCGTTTCTTGGAAGCGGAGGATAGCCACAGGTACTTTGTCCCGCTCTTGTCAGGGTCGCTCTCCTGCTCTCGGATAGGCGTATCCAACCGGATCTGTGCGCCGCGTATCATCCCATCAATACCTTTGGCGGGGATGATGATCCCTGCCGTGACGGAATTGAAGTTGACCGTCCATTTGTCATCCTTACCTACATAGAAGCCGGGAACGCCCTCCACCTTACAGCCTCGGCTGCGCAGCTTTTGCGCCAGTGACCGGCACAGGTAGAAGGGCGGGGTACTTTTGTACCCCAGCCGTTCTATCTGTTCGTCGGTCAGCCCGCGCACCTCCCGGAGATGCTTGCGGTGTTGAGGCGTAAGCGTCAACAGCTCCAGCAGCATGGAAAATGTCTGGTGGATCTCCTGCGGTGAGGCAAGGACGGATTGCTCAATCGCCGTCTGCTCCGGCAGCACCTTTGCGGTGTACTCCGGCGCCGTAAGGCCGTTTTGCAGCGTGTCGCAGATCTCACGGTAGGCTTCAGAATTGCTGATCCCGTATACCTTTCCGTAGAGAGACAGCATACCGCCGCCTTCGTTGCAGTAGTTGCAGCGCCAGAGGTTTTTAGCAAAGTTGATGTTCATCTTCCCCCGCTTATCACCGCAGATCGGGCAGTCGGCATATACGCTGTCCGCCTGTCTGCGCCGGATATGCAGATGCAGCAGCTCAGCCACATCCATGATATTGAACGGGAACTCCTGTGGCTGCGCCACCGCGCCACCTCCTTACCATCATCTCGAACGATTCGTCTGTCAGCTGGCATTTGCCAGACGCTGGAGCTTGTCCAGCATCAGCTTGGCACCGGCCCGCAGGATATTGTCATCCCCGGAATAGCCCTTCACATACCACTTGAGGCTGGCTGGCCGCCGCTCGGCGACTTGCTTGAGCGTCTGTCCGCTGCATGTGCCGATGGGCACGATGATCTCCTCGGCCTCCGCTTCGGTCATCAGAGTGCAGATGGTATCCACATCCATGTCCTTGGTATAACTGGCGGCACTTGGCTCGTCATATACGAAGGGCAGTTCCGTTTCTACCACAGGCTCTACAACGGCCTCCGCAGGCTGTTCCGCAGAGACTTCCACCGGCGCCGTGTCAGGTACGGCTTTTTCTGCATGGTGAACCACTTCCTGTTCAGGTTGTTGTACGACCACAGGCTCAATATCGGCCCGTACCGCAGCAGGTTCCGTTCTGACCTGTTCCGCTGCCGCTTGAGGTGCAGGGGCCGGCTCGCTCCGCATAACAGGCGTGATCGGCTCTGCGTAAGGCGTATCCGCCTTGGGCATCGGTGCGAACTGGACGCCGAAGCCGGCGTTGGTCAGCGCCATGTCCAGAGCATCATGCTCCGCAGCCTGAATATACAGACCGGCAGGTGCGTTTTCCTGTGTCATGGTGGCAATGTAGCTGCTGGCGGGGTCGGCATCATCCTTGTCGAAGAATACCTTTGCCTCGATGATCGCCAACTGATCCGTGATGCGCAGCGGCGTCAGCCGCGTGCGTCCGGCGGGATATTTCAGCCTGAACCAGAGCTTTTTATATCGCAGATCCAGCTCGTGTCCGTTGGCAGTCTTTTTCAAGAATCGCAACGGATCGAAGCCTGCGACACGGTTCAGCTCAGACACGACGGGGACAGCATTGAACAAAGTGGATTCGGGTGTATTCATTTCAAAAGCTCCTTTCTAAATAAAAACATGAGACAGGGCGTAGATTTAACGCGCTTGCCTCATTTTTACAAAATATTCACAGTGATACTCAAGCACTGCGCTGTTGCACTTTGAACGTATTGGTATAGAGTGAGATCCTTTGTCCTAACTGCGTGTTGCGTTTTCCGGTATCGTCTTTGTGAACCGCCATGTAGAGCATGCCGATCTGACCCACCAGAATGACCTTTGACTTAGCGCGGGTGATAGCCGTGTAGACAAGGCTCCGCGTCAGCATCCGGGCATGGCTCCTCAGCAAAGGGAATAGTACCACATCAAACTCACTGCCCTGCGCCTTATGGACGGTGGTAGCATAGGCAAGCTCCACATGGCCCATTTCCTCCATGGAGTACTCCACGACCCTCGTGGGCGAAAACTGGATCGATATGCGCATACCATCCCGCTCATCATGGCGAAAACTGCGGATAAAGCCAATATCGCCATTGGACGCCTTAATACTGTTCTTGTTCTGCATCACCTTATCACCTACCCGAAAATAGAGGCTGCCCACCTTCAGATCGGCTTCCTCCGTCTGCGGGTTCACCAGCTCTCGGATCGCCTCGTTGAGTTGGTCAACGGAGGCCGCGCCGGTGGAGCGGAAGGGCGATAGGATCTGCACGCGGTCTACACCGTATTGCTTCACCTGTGCCAGATAGAGATTCCGCAGGTGTTCGGCGGCTTCCTCCTGGTTGGCGCATTTGCAGACAGTAAAATCATTGCCGTAGAAAAAGCCGGTGTCATTGTTGTTGATCTTCTGCGCGTTATAGGCGATAAGGCTGTCCTTCTTCTGACGGAATATCTCATTGAGCACCGTCACAGGGATCAGCCCGCAGTCGATCAACTCACGGAACACATCACCGGCTCCAACGCTTTGCAGCTGGTCTGCATCGCCCACCAGCAGAACCTTCGTGTTCGGCCCAATGCGGGAGAAGAACTGCCGTGCTAGCCACATATCCATCATAGACGATTCATCCACGATGATAAGGCCTGCGTCCAGCATATCTTCCTCACCTTTCCGGAAGCCGCCATCCTCACCAAACAGTCCCAGCAGGCTGTGCAGCGTGCTGGCATTGTTTACGCCGGTACTCTCCGCCATGCGGCGGCTTGCCCGGCCGGTGGGGGCTGCCAGCAGGATATTCTCCGATGGCTTCAGCAGCTTGAACACCTCAATGACCGCTTTCAGGACGGTGGTCTTGCCGGTACCGGGTGAGCCGGTAATGATGGACAGATCGCTGCGGAATACCATGTGAACAGCCTCCGTCTGCCGCAGAGAGAGCTCGACCCCCAACTGACGCCGTACCCTTGTCAGCAAGTCCTGCACATCCACCCGTTCTACCGGGCGGCAGAGCAGCCTTGCGATGCTGCGAGCGGTTTCGTCCTCCTGCGCGAAGGTCTTGACCAGATAATAGTTGCCGTTGCTGTTAATGATCTTGCCTTGCAGCAGCATGTCGTCGATCACAGCCTCCAGATCATCTGCCTTTACCCGCATCTGAGGAACGGGGATCATGCTGTTCAGCAGAGCCATGGACTCCTTGCGAAGCTGCTCTGCATCCAGATACAGATGACCGCCATCTCCCTTTGCACCCTCCAGCGCGGCAAATACCGCACCGCGGATACGCATGGGGGAATTGAGGGGCCAGTTGTTCTTTCGCATGATCGCGTCCACACGTTTGAAACCGAAACCAGACACCTGGCAGAGTTCAAAGGGGTTATCCCGCAGGATATCCACGCTGTGTGCGCCGAAATGGTCATAAATCTTTGTGGCGGTGGTGGGGGTGATCTGAAAGGGGGCCAATAGCAGCATCAGATCACGAAGTGTTCGGCTCTCGTTATAGGAGGCAATGATCTCCTCCAGCTTTGCCTTGCTGACACCCCGTATCTCCAGCAGCCGCTCCGGTTCATTCTCCAGCACATGCAGTGTATCTGCGCCAAACCGGTCTACGATCAGCTCGGCGGTCTTGCCGCCAATGCCCTTGATAAGCCGTGAGGAAAGATACCCCTTGATTCCTTCGCGGGTCTGAGGTACGACCTCCTCACATTTCGTCACATGCAGCTGAAAGCCGTTTTTACCCTCTTTCCACTCACCGTCCAGTATCATGCTGACCTGATCGGTGCGCGGCAGCTCATAGCCCACGGCGGCAAAATGGATCATATTGTCCCGATGCCGGTACGCGCTGCGAGCCTTTTCTGGGATAGAACGGTCTGAGGTCTTTACGCTGATCACGCTGTACTTGTTGACAGGGTTATAGAAGATCGTCCGTTCATAGATGCCTGTATAAGCCAACTCATGCAGCCTCCTCTCGTCGCTTTTTCACATAGAAGCGCCGGCTTTCCGAAACAGTGACGTACTGCTCGTAGATGTCCGGGTGCTGCGCCTGCAAACGCTGCAGGTTGTCCTTACTGATGCCGGATTTACGCACAGGCTTATAGCTGATACTGTAAGCCGCTTCACGCCCCTGGCAGACAGCCGTGCAGCTTCGTCCCATTTCTGCGACGATGCGGCCTTGCAGCCGCCGCATTTCCGCTTCAATGTGCTCATAGTTTCGTTTCTCTGCGTTTCGCTGGGTCTGAAGCTCCAGATACCGGGGGATCAGCAGTGCCATATTCCCCTCCAGTATCAGCTCCGGCGCCGATGGGTCAGCTGGCCCGAAATGACGTCTGACGCTGTTAAGGATCAGATCGCCGTCCTCCGTATAGGGTGGGGGCATGCCGGTGAGGATGTGGTTCTCCCAGAAATCCTGCTCCAGCGCGATCAGCTCCGCCTCATAGTCCCGGTTACGGTCGATATGCCGGATGATGACTTCATCTTCATTGTTGCCGTACAGGCAGCAGTAGAAGACCTCATCAATGTTCATCACGGCCATATAGTGCCGCCCCTGAGCCTCATAGTTGAGGGGAACGATCTCCCGCCCATCCTCGGACCACCAGTGATCCTTTGCATTATAGTTGGTGGTTTTTATTTCGAGGATCGCGGTTCGCCCTCCGGGAAGCTCTACAAAATAGTCAATATCCGCCAGCATAAACGTATGTACTGGATGATAAAACATCTTCTTGATCTGATAGATGCGATACCCCGTTTTCACATGGAATATCTCTGCCACCAGATCCTCCAGCAGATGCCCCATCTTCTTAGCTACCCAGTTGCTCTCCGAGTCGTCAAAAGGCACGATTTTCAGCTTGTCATAGTAGAGATCCCGTGCCGCAGCAAACGGTGAGATTCCTAATATGGCGGCTGCATCGCTGCCGCCGATCCCCCTGCGCCGGTATTCCAGCCAGTCTTTCTCAGGAAGACCCTCCGTGCTGACCAGGACTGACGGTGCATAAGACTCGCTTGCGACTGCCATGGCTATACCCTCCGCTGCCCCGTCTGATGGGGTACAACGCGGGTATAGCTGCAGCGGTATTTTGCCGCCTTCCGCTCCGTTTTCCTGAGTTTCTGCCTGCGTCGGTCTCCTTCTCGATACCGATACAAGCGTTTGCCGGGATAATTCCTTCTGCTCATGTGGATGCCACCTTTCAAATATATTCCAAAGCCTTACGGCATTTGGGTAAATAAAAAAAGCGAGAATGACATCCTGATCCTCTCGGATACTTGCGCCTGCCGATGGCATGGCCGGTGTCATTCTCGCTGCAGGGGAAAATGTCCCCTCAAAAACAAAAAAGTCAACAGCCCACTGCTCTGCGGCATAGTGGCGTTGTTGACTAAAATACAAGCTTAACAACGTGTGCGGTTCAGAAACACTCTGAAATGCCTGTATAGGCGTTGCACAAAAAACAATTACATGGTAATAGTACCACAATATATTGTGGTAGTCAAGAAACAATATCGCCCATATAGAGAATTTGAAAAAATATTACTTCGCATGTTAAATTTACGGTGCCTGATTTCTTTTTATTTAGTGTAAGGCTAAGCCAGTCAGAAGATGACTGGTTCTATTACATGCACCTTGAAAACTGAACAGCCCCACCGGAGGTTATACAGGAGCGGCGGATAGTGTGCGAGAACATAAGGGAGCGCACCCACCGCATAAGTGCCGCACAGCGGCAGCCTGCTAATACGCGGTCGAAGAGAGCGCAGGAAATGGACCGGCAGGTGGCGCAAAAAGCGATAAGGAGATGTGATATGGATCACTACAAAGATATAGAAGAAATCCCCATGATATTTGGCCCGCGCGAATTGTCAAAGATTATGGGCATTTCTAAAAATAAGACTTATGAGGTCGTAAACAGGTATGATTTTCCTAAAATCCGAGTTGGCAGAAGAATCATCATCAGCAAAAAACATTTTTTGGAGTGGATGGACGCCAACTTTGGTAAAGAACGCAACAATACATAAAAGGCACTTTTGTTATTTGCTTTGATTCCTGTTGAGTTTTCCTTCGGAAAGTCGTATAGATATTATGTGTGGAAAAACCTAAAGGTTTATATCCCACATGGTACGATTTGTATGCCTGTACGACAGTAAGGAGGATCAATAAAAGTATGGGCAAAAAGAAAGCAAATGGAGAAGGATCCATTACAAAACGCAAAGATGGCCGCTACATGGGACGCTATACAGTGGAAAGCAAACGAAAAGCGGTCTATGGCGATTCTTTCGAGGAGGTGAGGCAGAAACTCAACGAGATACTGAACGAGATTGCAAAAGGTGCCTACGTAGAACCCAATAAATACAGCGTGGAAAAATGGCTGCGAGAATGGTTAGAGTTATATGCCCTGCCAACGGTGAAGCGGTCAACATACATCTCCTATGAAGGATATGTACGGATACACCTTGTCCCGGAGATAGGGCAAATAAAGCTGACATCTTTGAGCACCAGGGATCTCCAGAAGTTCTTTAAGGAAAAAGCCGGTACAGAAGAGAAGAAGGGGTTAGCTCCGAAGACGTTGCGGAATATTTACAATATGCTTCATTCGGCATTAGACCAAGCAGTTGCTGACCACAAGATTCTTAGAAATCCGACTTTGAATGTCAAATTGCCAAAGGTCAAGTCCAAAGAAATGCGCGTTCTAACCGTGGAAGAGCAGGCGGTATTACAGGACGCTGTAAGCCGTGTTGATGAATTGCATGCCTATGGGATAACCTTTGCAGTCAGTACCGGGGTTCGTTTGGGTGAACTGCTTGCCTTGCGCTGGAAAGATGTAAATGAAAAAGAACACTACATCTACGTCAGGCGGACACTTGGCAGACTGCAGAAGGTTGATGAAAAAGGGCATCTCGTTAAAAAAGAAAAAGGAACTCCATCAACGGAAATCGTTGTGCGTTCGCCTAAATCTGAGTTGTCCATGCGAAAGATACCATTGTTCGATGAGTTGTGGGACGACTTGATGGCATACAAAGAAAAGCAGAACGCTCTAAAGGATGCACTGGGATCAGAGTATCAGGATCAGGGCTATATTTTTGCCACGCCACTGGGCCATCACAACGATCCGAAAGTCTACCAAACGCTTTTTAAGCGCATAGTAGCCGCTGCCGGAATCGAGTCTGCGAACTTCCATGCGCTGCGTCATACGTTTGCGACACGAGCGTTGGAGTCAGGTATGGACATTAAGGTCTTGTCTGCATTACTGGGTCATGCGCAGGCATCAACTACGCTTAATCTCTATGGACATGTCCTTCCGGATCATAAGAAGATCAGCATGGAGAAAATGCGAGGCAACTATATGAGCTGCAGTATAAGCGGCAGTTCTGATGATACTTCCGCAGATGCACCGCAGACTCAAGACCCGACCATTAGCACCATAGAGGATGCCCGGCATAATCAAGAGCCGACCATCAGCATCGCTGCGGAGGATATCCAAGGACTGGAACTGAGTGGTGACACCAATGCAGCTATGCCCCAAATTCGCGATTTAGCCATTGACACCAACGCAAACGAGAAACAAGCGCAAGCAAGCTGATTTTGACACCAACGCGTTGGAGTCAAAGCAAAAGCCATCCACGCCAGAATTGAAAAATAACATCAAATGAGCAGCTTATTTTTTCAGTATGACTTGCCAGCAAAACTGGTGTCATTTGGTGTCAGGGAAACGGTTGGTGTCAATCGTTGGTGTCAAGAGCATGAAAGAGTATCAGAAAACCACACTTTCGCAACATCAAATATCCGAAAGCCCGAACAATGCAGGACGCTGACACATTGGTGTCGGTTGGTGTCACAGCAAAATGAGCAAAGAGATTTAAGGGTGCGGTTAAAACAAAAAGAACCGCAAACCCTTTGAAATCAATGGGTTTGCAGTTCCTGTTTGGTTGCGGAGGCAGGACTTGAACCTGCGACCTCCGGGTTATGAGCCCGACGAGCTACCAACTGCTCTACTCCGCGATATAGAGTTTTTGCGGAATTTAGAGCTCCGAAGAATCGGAAAAGTCTCCGGGTTATGAGCCCGACGAGCTACCAACTGCTCTACTCCGCGATATTGTACTGTACCGGGTGGTGCCGGTGACCGGACTCGAACCGGTACGGCATTGCTGCCGGGAGATTTTAAGTCTCCTGTGTCTACCATTCCACCACACCGGCGGATCAGGCACTTGTTAGAATACCACACCGCCCGGCCTGTGTCAACACCTTTTGGAAAAAACATTTCGACAAAGTTATAAAACCCCGTTGCGCGCCGCGCTTTTCTGCGCTATAATGTGTCCACGGAACAAACTGGAACAGGAGGAACATCCTATGAATATTTGGCATGATATTGCCCCCGCGCGGGTAAAGCCCGAGGATTTCTGGGCGGTCATCGAGATCGAAAAGGGCTCCAAGAACAAATACGAGATGGATAAGGATACCGGTATGCTGCGGCTGGACCGTATCCTCTACACCTCTACCCACTACCCCGCCAACTACGGCTTCATTCCCCGCACCTGGGCCGACGACGGCGACCCTCTGGACGTGCTGGTGCTGTGCAGCGAGTCCATCCGCCCCATGAGTCTGGTGCGCTGCTTCCCCATCGGCGTCATCACCATGGAGGACGGCGGCGACCTGGATGAGAAGATCATCGCCATCCCCTTCGAGGATCCCACCTATCATCTGTATACGGATATTTCCGAGCTGCCTGCCCACGTGGCCAGCGAGATCAAGCACTTCTTCCGGGTCTATAAGAGCCTGGAGGGCAAGGAGACCGTGGTCAGCGACGTGCTGGGCCGTCAGGCGGCGGTGGATATCATCATCAAGTGCCAGGATGCCTACATCGAGAAATACTGCAAGTGACATACCGCGCCGCCATCCCCGCCGATGGCGGCGCTTTTTCTGCGGGCGGGAAACCTTTTCCGAAGGAATTGCGTCTATATAACAGATGAGCCTTTTGAAAGGAGGCGGATCCTATGAAAAAACGTGCGGCGGCGCTGGTGCTGGCGCTGCTGATGCTGCTGGCCCTGCCCGGCTGCGGTATCAAGGCGCAGGCACTGACCAAGGATATCGTGCCCCAGGCACTGGACACGACTACCGACCTGACCGCCGGAGGCGAGGCGGTGTCGGCCTTCGCCCTGTCACTGCTTCGCAGTGAACGGGCGGGAGAGACGGGCGTGCTGCTGTCACCGGTGTCCATCCTGAACGCACTGGGCATGACGGCCAACGGCGCCGGTGGAAATACCCTGAAGCAGATGGAAACGGCGGCGGGTATGAGCCTGAACCAGCTGAATGAATTTCTGTACACCTACCGCATGAGCCTGCCGGCCGTGTACAAGAGCTGCGCCGTTTCGCTGGCCAACTCCGCGTGGGTGCGGGATACCTTCCGGGTGGAGGACAGCTTCCTGCGCGCCTGCGTCAACTACTACAATGCGGAGATCTATCGTTCCGCGTTCGACGGCAGTCTGGTCACCGACCTGAACCGCTGGGTCAGCAAGGAGACAAACGGCCTGATCGACAGTCTGCTGGAGCAGGCACCCGGCGAGGCCACCATGCTGTATCTGGTCAACGCCGCCTGCTTTGACGCCCGGTGGGAGACGCCCTACGAAGCGTCGGATATCCGCGAGGGCGGGACCTTCACCGCCGCCTCCGGTGCGCGCCAGACGGCGGATTACCTGACCAGCAGCGAGAGCATCTATCTGTCCGGCAACAACGTTACCGGCTTCCTGAAGCCCTATGACGGCGGGAAATATGCGTTCGCAGCGCTGCTGCCCGATGAGGGCGTGACGCTGGAGGACTACCTGAAGAACCTCACCGGCGAGCATCTGTATCAGCTGATCACCGGTCACCAATACGCCGATGTGCAGGCGTCCATCCCGCGGTTTACCGCCCAAACGGAGTTGGAGCTGGAGAAGGCGCTGACGGCTATGGGTATCACGGACCTGTTTGACGTGTCCAGAGCTGATCTGCGGGCCATAGGCAGCGCGCCCAGCGGCAATAATCTGTACGTCTCCTCTGTGCTGCACAAGACGTATCTGTCGCTGGACGAGAATGGCACCAGGGCCGCCGCGGCCACGTCAGTGCAGGTGAACGGCGGCAGCGCGCGGCCCACCGACGTCAAGACCGTGACGCTGGATCGCCCCTTCCTCTACATGGTCGTGGACACCCACGCCTGCGTGCCCCTGTTCATGGGCACCGTCACATCTATGGAATAAGCGAAAAGAACGCCCGACAGGGCGTTCTTTTCGCTTATTCGCCGCCGTTCACATAGTCGTGGGGGTCGATGACCGCCCCGTCCCGGCTGACGGAGAAGTGCAGGTGCGGCCCCATGCGGCTCTCGGCGGCGGAGGTGGCCCCCACCCGGCCGATGACCTCTCCGGCGGCCACCTGCTGCCCTTGCTGCACCGGCACGTCCGCCTGCAGGCTGCTGTACTGGGTGGCGTACCCGCCGTCGTGCTGAATGACCACCGTGGTGCCCATCAGCTCGTCGTCGGTAACGGACTGCACGGTCCCTGCGGCGGCGGTCTTCACCGCCGCGCCCTCGTCGGCCTGCACGTCGATGCCGTCGTGGGTGCGCCAGTCGGCCATAGTGGGGTCATATAACAGCTCCGTCATGCTGAACACCGTCACTGTGGTGCCGTCCAGAGGGGATACCACCTGGGGCAGCAGCTCTGCCGGCTCGGTGATCTCCACCTCCTCCACCGGGTCGGGGATGACCACCGGCGCGGGCTTTACCACCGGCTGGGTGGGGGTGACGGGCTGGATATCCAGCACCGGCGGCGTGTCCGTCTGCTCCACGGTCACCGGGCGCTCTCTCAGGGCAAAATAGCCGATCGTTCCTGCGGCCACAAGGCACAGGGCGATGGCTATGTAATAGCCCCGCCCGGCGAACATAGCCCGCAGCCGTTCGTTTCGGGAGTCCTTCATATGCGTGTCCCTTTCCTGGCGGGAAGTCCCGCCGCCGCCCCTTCCGGCGGGCGGCACGCCGAAATAAAACATCCTCTGCCCGTATTGTCGCCGGACAGAGGATGTTTTATTCATATTCAGTCGTCGAATTCCGCCCGCAGGCCCCGCCGCAGCAAGCCGCTCAGCTCTGCCCGGGGATCGGCGCTTTCGTACAGGATGTTGTGTACCGCCATGCATATCGGCAGCTCCACGCCGTGCTTTTCGCGGAGCACCATCAGTGCCTCCACTGTGTAATAGCCCTCCGCCAGCCGGTGATAGTCCTGATGGCGGATGAAGGACTCGCCGAACTGTCGGTTATGGCTGTAGGGCGAGAACACCGTGGCCTCGTAGTCCCCCAGATGGCACAGCCCGTAGGCGGACAGCTCATTGCCGCCCATAGCCTTGATCAGCCGCGCCACCTCCCGGGTGCCCCGGCTCATCAGCGCGCCCTTCAGGCTGGACATCTCCACGCCGTCCAGAAAACCCGCCGCGATGCCTACCACGTTCTTGGCCGCGGCGCCTACCTCGTTGCCGATCATGTCGCCGCCATAGTAGAAACGGATCAGGTCGCTGGAGAATTCCTGTACCAGTCGGCGCTTTACAGCGTCGTTCCCGCTGTCGATGACCATGCAGTTGGGGATGCCCCGGTAGAACTCCTGCACATGGCCCGGCCCCAGCCAGACCGCCACGGTGTTGCTCTCATGCAGCAGTGATCCGGCGATAACGCTGAGCCGTTCGCCGGTGCCCATCTCCAGGCCCTTCATGCACAGCACCACCGTCTTGCTTCGCAGGGCCTGCATAGGCGCCTCTGCCAGCAGAGAACGCAGGCTCTGGGAGCCGATGGAGATGATGACCGTCTCCGCCTGCTCCACGTCCCGCAGGTCGGTGGTCAGCCCCACGGAGTCTGGCAGCGTCAGCAGATCGTTCTGCCGGGTGGCCAGAAAGGACTGCATACGGGGCGAGCTCTGCCGCCCGTACAGCGTCACATGATGGCCGATGTGATCCAGATACCAGGTGATGAGGGAACCCCACCGCCCGCAGCCGATGACAAATATGTTCATGGGTTTGTCTCCTTATAAGGAAGTCCCGAAGCCGCGCTTCGGGACTTCGCGTAAAAGCGGATCGTTCGTTTTACTTCACGATCAGCGTCTTGCCGTCCATCTCCTCCGGGCAGGCCAGACCCATCACGTCCAGGATGGTGGGCGCGATGTCCGCCAGCCGGCCGGGCCGCAGCTCTGTGCCGGCGCCGCACAGGATAAAGGGCACCGGATTGGTGGTGTGGGCGGTCATGGGGCTGCCGTCGGGCTGCTTCATATCCTCGGCGTTGCCGTGGTCGGCGGTCACCATGGCGATACCGCCCATCTTCAGCGTGGCGTCCACCACCTTGCCCACGCAGGTGTCCACTGTCTCCACGGCCTTGATGGCGGCCTCCAGCACGCCGGTGTGCCCCACCATGTCGCAGTTGGCAAAGTTCAGGATGATGACGTCATAGGCGCCTGACTCGATGCGCTCCACACACTTGTCGCACACCTCGAAGGCGCTCATCTCCGGCTGGAGATCATAGGTGGCCACCTTGGGAGAGGGCACCAGCACCCGGTCCTCGCCGGGGTACTGCGTCTCCACGCCGCCGTTGAAGAAGAACGTCACATGGGCATACTTCTCCGTCTCGGCGATCCGCAGCTGGGTCATGCCCATGCGGCTGAGGTACTCACCCAGCCCGTTCTTCACGGCGATGCGGGGCCACGCCACCAGCACGTTGGGCATGGAGGCGTCGTACTCCGTGTTGCACACATAGGTGGTGGGGAAGAACTCCCGGGCAAAGCCGTCAAAGTCCGGGTCCACGATGGCCCGGGTGATCTCCCGGGCCCGGTCGGGCCGGTAGTTGAAGAAGATGATGCTGTCATTGTCGCTGATGGTGCCGTCGCCGTCCACAACCACCGGCTCCATGAACTCGTCGGTGATGTTGTTGGCATAGCTCTCCGCCACGGCGGCCACCGGGTCGTCGCTGCGGCGGCCCTCGCCGTATACCATGGCGTCATAGGCCATCTGTACGCGCTCCCACCGCTTGTCGCGGTCCATGGCGTAGTAGCGGCCCATCACCGTGGCGATCCTGCCGACGCCCAGCTGGGCGCACTTGTCGGCGAGCGCCTGCACGAAGCCCTTGCCGCTGGTGGGGGACACGTCCCGGCCATCCAGGAAGCAATGGACGTACACCTTGGTCAGCCCCTTGTCCTTAGCCATTTGCAGCAGGGCGAACAGGTGCTCGATGTGGGAGTGTACGCCGCCGTCCGACAGCAGACCGCACAGGTGCAGACTGGTGCCCTTCTCCAGGCAGTTGTCCATCGCCTGGTTATAGGCCTCGTTCTTAAAGAAGCTGCCGTCCTCGATAGCACGGCTGATGCGGGGCAGGTCCTGAAACACCACGCGGCCGCCGCCGATGTTGGTGTGGCCTACCTCGCTGTTGCCCATCTGCCCGGCGGGCAGACCCACGTCCAGTCCGCTGGCGGACAGCGTGGTGTGGGCGTATTCCTGAAACAGCTTATCCAGCACCGGCGTCTTGGCCAGAGTGACGGCATTGTCGTCCGCGGGGGGCGCAATGCCGAAGCCGTCCATGATGATGAGGGTGGTAGGGGTCTTATTCATGCCGTTCCTCCTTGGAAATGCTCAGCCTTGGTTGGCAGCATTGATGATGGCGATAAAGTCCTCAGGGTTCAGAGAGGCGCCGCCGATAAGGCCGCCGTCGATGTCCGGCTGGGCCAGCAGCTCCGCCGCGTTGGCGGGCTTCATGGAGCCGCCGTACTGGATGGTGATGCTGCGGGCGATACGGGCGCCGTACAGGTGACGCACGGTGGTGCGGATGAAGGTGCAGACCTCAGCGGCCTGCTCGGCGGTAGCGGTCTTGCCGGTGCCGATGGCCCACACAGGCTCATAGGCGATCACGCACTTCCGCAGCTTCTCCGCGGGCACGCCGGCCAGGGCGGACTTGACCTGCAGCGCGATCAGCTCCATGGTGATGCCCAGCTCCCGCTGCTCCAGCGTCTCACCCACGCAGATGATGGGGTGCAGACCCGCCTCCAGCGCGGAGAGCACCTTGCGGTTGACGGTGAGATCCGTCTCGCCGAAATACTGGCGGCGCTCAGAGTGACCGATGATGACGTACTTTACGCCCAGGTCCTTCAGCATATCGGCGGAGACTTCGCCGGTGTACGCGCCGTTCTTCTCATAAAACACATTCTGTGCGCCCACGGACACGCGGGCATCCTTGAAGCCCTTGATGGCGGCGGCGATATCTACGGAGGGCACGCACACCACAATGTCGCACCATTTGGCCTTGGGCAGCAGGGCCTTCAGTTCCTCGGCAAACTTCTTCGTCTCGCTGGCGGTCTTGTTCATCTTCCAGTTGCCGGCGATAATGGTCTTGCGATATCTGCGATTCATAACAAACTAACTCCTCGTCTTTTACTTTTATATAGAAATGGGGATATGCACACAAAATAAAACGGTTTTCGCCAAAGCCTGCGCGGCCGATCCGCTCCGCTGGCCGCGGCGAAGCTGCCGGACCTTACTTGTCCAGCAGGCAGGCCACGCCGGGCAGCTCCTTACCCTCCAGGAACTCCAGCGACGCGCCGCCGCCGGTGCTGATGTGGGTGATCTTGTCGGCAAAGCCCAGCTGCTCCACCGCCGCCGCGCTGTCGCCGCCGCCCACGATGGTCACGGCGCCGCTGTCAGCCAGCGCCTGGGCCATGGCCCGGGTGCCGGCGGCGAAGTTGTCGAACTCAAACACGCCCATGGGGCCGTTCCACACCACGGTGCCCGCGCCCTTCACGGCGTCGCAGAAGGTCTTGATGGTGTCGGGACCGATATCCATACCCTCCCAGCTCTCGGGAATGGCCATGGTGCTGACCACCTGGCGCTTGGCGTCATTGGAGAAGTCGTCCGCCGCCACGGTGTCTGTGGGCAGCAGAAGCTTCACGCCGTTCTTTTTGGCCTTTTCGATCATTTCCAGGGCGTAATCCAGCTTATCCGGTTCGCACAGGCTCTTGCCGATGCTGCCGCCCTGGGCCTTGGCAAAGGTATACGCCATGCCGCCGCCGATGATGATGGTGTCTGCCTTGTCCAGCAGGTTGTTGATGACCGCGATCTTGTCGCTGACCTTGGCACCGCCCAGCACCGCCACAAAGGGCCGCTTGGGGTCGTCCAGGGCCTTGCCCATGACGGACAGCTCTCTGGCCACCAGGAAGCCGGACACCGCCGGCAGGTATGCCGCCACACCGACGGTGGAGGCGTGGGCACGGTGCACGGTGCCGAAGGCGTCGGACACATACAGCTCCGCCATGTCCGCCAGCTCCTTGGCGAAGCCGGGGTCGTTCTTCTCCTCGCGGATATCGAACCGCAGGTTCTCCAGCAGCATGATCTGGCCGGGCTGCAGGGCAGCGGCCTTGGCTTTGGCATCTTCACCCACGATATCCTTGGCGAAGATGACCTCCCGGCCCAGCAGCTGGCTCAAACGCTCCGCCACGGGCGCCAGCGTCAGCTTCATCTTCCACTCACCCTTGGGCTTGCCCAGGTGGGAGCAGGCGATGACCGCCGCGCCGTTGTCCAGCAGATACTTGATGGTGGGCAGTGCCGCCACGATGCGCTTGTCGCTGGTGATCGCGCCCGTTTCCTTGTCCTGGGGCACGTTGAAGTCGCAGCGCAGCAGGACCTTCTTGCCCTTGACGTCTACATCCTGTACTGTTTTTTTATTGTAATTCATGGAATACGCTCCTCTCACGTGAAATTCATATATTTGCCATCTCGCCGGTTCCGGCGAGACCGGGAAAGCCATTCTGCCGCAGCGCCTCATAGGTGAGGATCGCCACGGAGTTGCTCAGGTTCAGGCTCCGCGCCTCCGGGCGCATGGGCAGCCGTATGCACCGGTCATAGTGGGTCCTGCGGAAGTCCTCCGGCAGCCCGGCTGTCTCCTTGCCGAAGAACAGCCAGCAATCCGGCGAGAACCGTGCCCGGGTGTAGTCCTGCGGTGCCTTGGTGGTGGCCAGCCACAGATCGGCGGCCGCCTCCGGGTGCCGCGCAAACAGCGCCTCCAGCCCGTCGTAGTCCTGTACGTTCACCAGGTGCCAGTAATCCAGTCCGGCACGCTTCACCGCCCGGTCGGAAATATCAAAGCCCAGAGGCCGCACCAGGTGCAGCTGGCTGCCGGTGGCGGCGCAGGTGCGGGCGATATTACCGCAATTCTGGGGTATTTCCGGTTCGACCAGTACGATGTGCAGCATGACCGTATCACACTCCTATTACATAAGCGACAACTATTGTAAAACAATGTAATGGGAAATGCAACTATAAAATACCAAAAGCAGGCGATATTTCTCCGAAACATTCAAAATACTTTCTGTTTGACCCACCAAAAGACAGACGAACGCCCACGGACCGCTGCCGGAAAAATTATTGCCGAAAAAAACGGGAAAAATACTGGATTTTCCCGCAGGACCTGTTATAATAGGGGCAGAGAACAATGCAGAAAGAGGTGAGTGCCAATGGGCCGCATTCGCGCCGACAAGTGCAATACTGTCCATGACCGCACCCGCCTTTCGGGTGCCGTGCCGTCCACGCTGTACGCCGCGCTGTAGAGCGCACTGTCAGTGGGCGGCATTTTTGTTTTCTTTTTAACAAGTGCGGAACAGCGCAGCTGTTTGCAATATACCTGTACCTATAAAAATTCGGATAGAAAGCGAGAGTACGCACCATGATTTCTCACGGCAAGGATATGAAGATCTTTACAGGCAACGCCAATCCCGCGCTGGCACAGGAGATCTGCAAGCTCATCGGCATCAAGCTGGGCGAGGCAGAGGTTAAAAGCTTCGCTGACGGTGAGGCGTCCGTCTCCCTGTACGAGACCGTCCGCGGCAGCGATGTGTTCCTCATCAACTCCACCTGCAAACCCGTCAACGACAGCCTGATGGAGCTGCTCATCATGATCGACGCCTGCAAGCGCGCCAGCGCCGGCCGTGTCACCGCCGTGATCCCCTATTTCGGCTATGCCCGTCAGGACCGTAAGGCCAAGTCCCGCGACCCTATCTCCGCCAAGCTGGTGGCCAATATGCTCACCGCCTCCGGCGCCGACCGCGTGCTGACCATGGACCTGCACGCCAGCCAGATCCAAGGTTTCTTCGATATCCCCGTGGATAACCTGCTGGGCAACCCCGTGTTCGTGGACTATTACGCCAAGAAGTTCGGCGAAAAGTGCGAGGACATGGTGGTCGTCTCTCCCGATGTGGGCTCTGTGGCCCGCGCCCGCACCTTCGCCCAGAAGCTGCACATGGGCCTGGCCATCGTGGACAAGCGCCGCCAGAAGGCCAACCAGTGCGAGGTCATGAACGTCATCGGCGACGTGGAGGGCAAGGACTGCATCCTCTTCGACGATATGATCGACACCGCTGGTTCCATCTGCAACGCCGCCAAGGCTATTGTGGAGGTGGGCGGAGCCAACAGCGTATATGCCTGCGCCAGCCACGGCGTGCTGTCCGGCCCCGCGCTGGAGCGCCTGAACAACAGCGTCATCAAGGAGGTCGCTCTGCTGAACACCATTCCCGAGTCTATGGGCGAGGGCTGCGACAAGATCAAGTATATCTCCGTGGCCCCCATGTTCGCCGAGGCCATCGAGCGCATCTATCAGGAGATCTCCATCGCCAAGCTGTTCAACTAAAATACTTTCCAAACCCGAAAAACGGTGCTATAATAAGAGGACTGCGTCTGCAGTCCTCTTATTTTGTGCATGCAAGGAGGCGACAGCCTTGTTTTTTAATCGGAACGGCAGCGGAGGCGTGGAGTGGCTGCTGGTGGGCCTGGGTAATCCCGGCAGCAAGTACGAGTCCACCCGCCACAATATGGGCTGGCTGGCCCTGGACAGCCTGATGGAAAAGGAGAAATTTGCCCTGAATAAGCTCCGCTTCAAGGCATGGACCGGTATGCTGGACTACAAGGGGCATAAAATACTGGTGATGAAGCCCCAGACCTACATGAACCTCTCCGGCGAGTCCGTGGGCGAGGCCGCGCGGTTTTACAAGGTACCCGCCGACCATGTGCTGGTCATCTCCGACGACGTGTCCCTGCCGGTGGGCAAGCTGCGTATCCGCAAAAGCGGCTCCGCCGGCGGTCACAACGGGCTGAAGAACATCATTCAGCACCTGGGCACCGATGCGTTTCCACGTATCAAGGTGGGTGTGGGGATGCCCGATCACCCGGATCACGAGATGATCGACTGGGTCATCGGCAAGCCCCAGGGCGAGGAGGCCAAGACCCTCCGCGCTGCCCTGGACCGTGCAGCCGATGCCGCCCTGTCCGTCATTGATGAAGGCCCGGACCGGGCTATGAACAGATTTAACTGACCGGCACGAAGTGCCGCCGGAGGGGAAAGGAGGGATGCCCCGTGACCGGATTGTTAGACAAGTTATCTGCTCTGCCGCAGCTTCAGGAGCTGCTGGCGGCGCTGCACAGCAGCGCCGTTACCTGCTGCGCTGCCGTGACGGGGCTTGCCCCCGTCCACCGGGCCATGTTCTCCGCCGCGCTGGCGGCAGAGACGAAGCGTCCGCTGCTGCTCCTGTGTGCCGATGAGAAGGACGTTCAGCGTCAGGCGGCGGATATCCGCGTTCTGCTGGGCGTGGAGCCGGTGTGCTTGCCGGAGCGCGAATTGCAGCTGCGCCCCGCCGCTTACAGCCGCCAGTGGGAGAATGCCCGGCTGTCCGCCTTGTACCGTATGGCCCGGGGCGACGCCCCCGTTGTGGTGACCACCGCCGCCGCCCTGGTGCAGCGCTGTCTGTCCCGGGAGGTGCTGCTCGCCGCCGCCTTTTCTCTGGAGGTGGGCGCGCGGTACGACGTGCAGGACCTCTGCCGCCGTCTGACCGCCGCCGGCTACACCCGCACCGATCAGGTGGAGGGGCCCGGTCAGTTTGCCCTGCGGGGCGGTATTCTGGACGTGTTCTCCCCCGGGGAGGAGCGCCCGCTGCGTTGTGAGTTTTTCGACGACGAGCTGGATAGCCTGGGCGAATTCGAGACAGCCACACAGCGCCGCGTGCTGAACCGCCGCCAGGTGTGTATTCTGCCGGCGTCCGAGCTGCTGCCCTTTGCCGAAGAGACCACCGCCGCCGACGCCGCCGGGCGCATGGAGGATGCCGCCCGCCGCCTGAAGAAGGAGCACGCCGCCATTCGTCAGCGTCTGCTGGACGATGCCGAACTGCTGCGCCAGGGGATCGCGCCACCCGGCGCGGACCGCTATATGGCCGCCGTCTGCCCGGACAAGACCACCGCGTTTGACTATCTAGCCCAGGACACCATCCTCTGTGCCGGCGAGGCCGGCCGGGTGCAGGAGACGCTTCGGGCCTTTCTGTTTCAGACCCGCCAGGATGTTACCGCCGCCGTGGAGGCCGGCCTCATGGCCGGCGCCTTCGGCGACCTGACCCTTACGGAGCCGGAGCTGGAGACGGTGCTCTCCCGCTTTGCCCTCTGCCAGCTGGAGAGCCTGCCCACCAGCCGCTATCTGCTGCCGCCCCGCCTGCTGCTGGACGTCAGCGCCAAGCAGCTCTCCGGCTACGGCGGCAGCCTGGATGCCGCCGCCACCGACATCACCCACTATCTGACCGCCGGCTTCGGCGTGCTGGTGCTCTGCGGCGGCGCGGTCCGCTGCCGTAATATGCAGGAGTTTCTCCAGCGGCGCCATATCCCCGCCGCCCTGGCGCTGGAGGGCGATGCCGTCCCCGCCCCGGGCCAGACGCTCGTCTCCGTGGGGGCACTGTCCGCCGGCAGCGAGTGGCCTGCCCTGAAGCTGGCTGTCCTGACGGAGGGGCAGCTGACCCGTGCCCTGTCCGGCAAGGCCAAAAGGCCCCGCCCACCCAAACCCGACAGCCGCCAGCGGCTGCTGAGCTACGCCGACCTGGAGGTGGGCGACCTGGTGGTCCACATCCACCACGGCATCGGCCGCTTTGCCGGGATGATCCGCCTGCCGGTGGACGGCGTGGAGAAGGACTACATCAAGATACAGTACGCCGGCAGCGACTGCCTGTACGTCCCCGCCACCTCACTGGACCTGGTCAGCAAGTATATCGGCGGCGGGGATGACACCGAAAAGGTGAAGCTCAACAAGCTCTCCGGCGACCAGTGGACCAAGACCACCCGCCGTGCCAAGGCCGCGGCCAAGGACCTGGCCGACGGGCTCATCAAGCTGTACGCCCAGCGCCAACGCTTGGGCGGCCACGCCTTTTCACCGGATACCCCCTGGCAGCAGGAGTTTGAGGAGGCCTTCGACTATACGGAGACCGACGATCAACTGACCGCCATCCGGGAGATCAAGGCCGATATGGAGAAACCCGTGCCCATGGACCGGCTGCTCTGCGGCGACGTGGGCTACGGCAAGACGGAGGTGGCCCTCCGCGCCGCCATGAAGTGCATCCTGGACGGCAAGCAGGTGGCGCTGCTGGTGCCCACCACCGTGCTGGCGCAGCAGCACTATGCCACCGCCGCCGCCCGGTTTCGGGCCTTCCCGGTCACGGTGGAGGTCCTGTCCCGCTTCCGCACCCCCAAGCAGGTCAAGGATGTGCTGGAACGGGTGAAGGATGGTCGTGTGGACCTGCTCATCGGCACCCATAAGCTGCTGGGCAAGGGTGTGCAGTTCAAGGACCTGGGGCTGCTCATCATCGATGAGGAGCAGCGCTTCGGCGTCACGCACAAGGAGCGTCTGCGTCAGGTGGCCCGGCAGGTGGACACCCTGACCCTCTCTGCTACGCCGATTCCCCGGACGCTGAACATGGCCATGTCCGGCATCCGCGACATGAGCACCATCGAGCAGCCGCCCCAGGACCGCCAGAGCGTCCAGACCTATGTGCTGGAGCATGACTGGGGCCTTCTGGCGGATGCCATCCGCCGGGAGCTGGGCCGGGGCGGACAGGTGTATTACCTGCATAACCGGGTAGACAGCATCGATGCCACCGCCGCCCGTCTCCGTGACCTGCTGGGCGAGGACGTTGCCATCGAGACAGCCCACGGCAAGATGGCCGAGGGTCAGCTCAGCGACGTGATGGCCCGCATGGCCGAGGGTGAGATCGACGTGCTGGTCTGCACCACCATTATCGAGACCGGCATCGATATCCCCAATGTAAACACGCTGATCATCGAGGACGCGGACAACATGGGGTTGAGCCAGCTGCACCAGCTGAGGGGCCGCATCGGCCGCAGTCCCCGCCGGGCCTACGCCTATCTGACCTACCGGGCCGGCAAGGTGCTCACCGAGGTGGCCGCCAAGCGTCTGACCGCCATCCGCGAGTATGTAGAGTTTGGCTCCGGCTTCAAGATCGCCATGCGCGACCTGGAGATCCGCGGCGCGGGCAATCTGCTGGGCCCGGAGCAGTCCGGTTACATGATGTCCGTGGGCTATGATATGTACCTGAAGCTGCTGAACGACGCGGTGCTGGAGCAGCAGGGCAAGACCGCCCCCGCCCGGGTGGAGTGCTCCGCTGACATCACCGTGGCGGCCTATATCCCGGAGTCTTACGTTCCCGCCGCCCGGCAGCGCATGGACCTCTACCGCCGCATCGCGGCCCTCCGCACGCCGGAGGACGAGTCCGAGCTCACCGACGAGCTGCTGGACCGCTACGGCGACGTGCCGCCGCCGGTGACGGCGCTGCTGCAGGTGGCGCTGCTCCGCGCCGCCGCTATGGACTGCGGCGTCACCGATATCACCCAGAAGGGCCGCCAGCTGGTGTTCAGCTTTGACGATCGGGTGGATGCCGCCGCGCTGCTGGCGGTGTGCACCATGGCGGCCTACCGCAGCCGCGCGCAGCTGTCCGCCGGGGCAGCGCCCCGCCTGACACTGTATATGCAGCCCGGGGAGGAACCGCTGGCCGCCGCGGGCGCGCTGGTGGAGGCCCTGCGGCTCCATCAGACAGATACACAACAAATGAACGGGGCGCAGTCCCCTGAGGAGGCAAAACATGAAGAATAACTGGATCCGTTTTCTGGCGGGCGCGCTGGTGTCCGTCATGCTGGTGGGCGCGTTTGCCCTCACCGGCGGCATGAAGGGCGGTAAGAGCACCGAGGGCCTGCTGTATCAGGCCAGCGGCCTTCACCCGGACGGCGAGATGCTGGTCGTCGACGGTCAGATCGTCACCTGTGAGGAGTACCTCTATTGGGTGGACTACGTCTGTACCTATCTGGCGAGCCAGCTGCCGGACGTGGACTGGAACGCCGCCGTGTCCGAGGGCGGCATTACCTACGGCGACTATGTAAAGCTGGAGGCGGTGAACGCCGCCAAGCGCTTTGCCGTCACCCGCGCCTGGGCAGAGCAGGAGGGCATCGCCCTCACCGACGGAGACATGGCCGCCCTGGCTCTCCAGCGGCAGAAGCTGGTGTCCCTTTACGGCGAGGAGGGCTATCAGCAGCAGCTGGCCCTGATGGGCATCAGCGAGGAGACCTTCGACGGTATGCTGGCCGCCCAATACCTGAACAGCAGCCTGCAAACGGCCTATGGCCCCGGCGGCAGCCTGTATGACGAGGATGCCGTCCGCGCCTACGCCCAGGAGCAGGGCTATGCCAGCGTCTATGTGCTGACCCTCACCGGCGAAAATGCCGAGACCATGGCCGCCGATCTGCTGGAGCGCTGGCAGAAGGCGGAGGACAAGGCGGCGGAGTACGCCGCCATGTGCGAGGAGCTGCAGCAGGAGGCTGTGGGCGCCGTTACCCTGACCGCCGCTGAGGGCGATCCCCTCAGCGACGCCATCATGGCGCTGGAGCTGGAGGAGCTGACCGCCGTCATTGATCCCTACGGCGATGGCTCCTGCTATGTGATCCTGCGTACCGATCTGGACCTGTCCGTGGCTGCGGACGCCTATTTCCAGCAGGTCCAGAGCGACCGGCTGGCCAACGCCTCCGTGGTGTCCAACGCCAAGCTGTATAGCAGCCTGGACGTGGGAGCCTTCTATGACCGGATGACGGAGCTCCGCGCGGAGATGCAGGCCGCCATGGCGGAGGCTGGTGGTCATACCGCCGATGATGGCCATGACCACAGCGCCGACGCCGGTACCGACACGGCGGGGGAGGACACTGCCGATACCGGAGCTGACGCCGAACCGGCGGCATGAGGATGCGTCATTTCGTCAAAATGACGGGAAACCGCCATTTGATATGCTCGATTTGACGATTTTTTAACGAAGTTGCAATTTGGGATTGACTATTGTTAAATTTGTGACTATCATTAGGGATAGACAGGCGCGAGCCTTTGTTGTATACTATCTTCAACATATTTTATAGGAGGTAACTTTCATGAAAGACCTGTATGTTGTTAACTGCTGCCGTACCGCCATCGGTTCCTTTGGCGGCTCCCTGAAGAACACCCCTGCCGCCGAAATGGGCGCCGTGGTGGTCAAGGAGGCTCTGAAGCGCGCAAACGTGGCTCCCGAGAATGTGGATGAGCTGATGTTCGGCTGCATCCTGACCTCTGCCCAGGGCCAGAATGTGGCCCGTCAGGTCTCCATCAAGGCTGGTATCCCCTATTCCGTCCCCGCCTATACCGTGGGCATGGTCTGCGGCTCCGGCATGAAGTCCGTCATCGAGGGCGCCCGTTCCATCCTGGCCGGCGACAGCGACATCGTGGTTTGCGGCGGTACCGAGAACATGAGCGCCGCTCCCTTTGCCTCCATGGACGCCCGCTGGGGCGCTCGTATGGGCGACAAGAAGCTGGTGGACACCATGATCAAGGACGGCCTGTGGGACGCCTATAACAACTATCACATGGGCACCACTGCCGAGAATATCAACGACATCTGGGGTATCACCCGCCGCGAGCAGGACGAGTTCGCCGCCGCCTCCCAGCAGAAGACTGAGGCCGCCCAGGCCGCCGGCAGGTTCGATGACGAGATCGTCCCCGTGATGATCAAGGTCAAGAAGGAAATGGTTCCCTTCGCCAAGGATGAGTATCCCAAGGCCGGTGTCACCGCGGACAGCATCGCCAAGCTGAAGGGCGCGTTCCCCGTGGGCCCCGAGTCCCCCAACCCCGTGGTGGTCAACACCTTCGAGCCCACCGGCTGCCAGGATGCTCCCGATAAGGGCACCCAGCGCGTTACCGCCGCCAACGCCTCCGGCATCAACGACGGCGCTGCCGCCATCGTGCTGGCCTCCGGCGAGGCTGTGGCCAAGTACGGTTTGAAGCCCATGGCCAAGCTGATCGGCTGGGGCCAGGGCGGCGTGGATCCCAAGATCATGGGCGTCGGCCCCGTGGTCGCTTCCCGCAACGCCATGAAGAAGGCCGGCGTCACCATCGACGACATCGACCTGATCGAGGCCAACGAGGCCTTTGCCGCCCAGTCCATCGCCGTGGCCCGCGAGCTGCACTTTGACATGAGCAAGGTCAACGTCAACGGCGGCGCCATCGCTCTGGGCCATCCCGTAGGCGCCTCCGGCGCGCGTATCATCGTCACCCTGCTGCACGAGATGCAGAAGCGTCCCGAGGCCAAGAAGGGCCTGGCGACCCTGTGCATCGGCGGCGGCATGGGCACCGCGGTGGTCTTCGAGAAGTGCTGAACTGAATGAAAAAGAAGCGGCTCTTAAGAGCCGCTTCTTTTTGTACACCGGGGAAAAACAGGGAGGCCGCGCAGCGGCCTCCCAAAATCTTTATTTCTTGATCTCACCGTTAGCGGCGGCGGTCAGGTACGCGTTGATGAACCCATCGATATCGCCGTCCATCACCGCCTGGATGTTGCCCATCTCATAGCCGGTGCGGGTATCCTTGGCCAGAGTGTAGGGCATGAACACATAGGAACGGATCTGGCTGCCCCACTCGATCTTCATCTGCACGCCCTTTAGGTCGCTGATCTTCTCCGCGTGCTGCTGCAGCTTCAGCTCCGCCAACTTAGCCCGCAGCATCTTCATGGCATTGTCCCGGTTCTGGAACTGGCTGCGCTCCGTCTGGCAGAACACCACGATGCCCGTGGGCAGGTGGGTCAGACGCACGGCGGAGGACGTCTTGTTGATATGCTGGCCGCCTGCACCGCTGGAACGGCAGGCCTGCATTTCGATGTCCTCCGGACGGATCTCGATCTCGCTGTCGTCGTCCAGCTCCGGCATGACCTCCAGCGCGGCAAAGCTGGTCTGCCGCCGCGCGTTGGCGTCAAAGGGGCTCACGCGCACCAGCCGGTGCACGCCGTTCTCGCTCTTCAGATAGCCATAGGCGTTCTCGCCCTCGATGAGGATAGTGGCGGACTTGATGCCCGCCTCGTCGCCGGCCTCATAGTCCATCAGCTGGTAGGTGTACCCGTGGCGCTCGGCCCAGCGGGTGTACATCCGGTACAGCATCTCCGTCCAGTCCTGGGCCTCGGTGCCGCCGGCGCCGGCGTGGAAGGTCAGAATGGCGTTGTTGGCGTCGTATTCACCGCTGAGCAGCGCCGCCAGCCGGCGCTCGCTGATCTCCTTTTCCAGCGTCTCATATCCGCTGACGACCTCCTCCAGCTGGCTGGGGTCGTCCTCCTCCTGGGCCATCTCGCACAGGGTCAGGGTGTCCTCCCATTCACTGACCAGCTTGTCGTGCTTCTTGATCTTGTTCTCCAGGCGCTTCACCTGCCGGCTCACCTGCTGGCTGCGCTCCAGATCGTTCCAGAAGCCTTCCTGCTCCGTCTCCTTCTGCAGCTCGGCCAGCTCCTCACGGGCCTTGGGGATACCCAGCGCCTTCTCCAGCTCGCCCAGGGTGGGCTCCAGCGCCTGCAGTTTCTGTTTATACTCGTCGTACTCGATAACGGCCATATATCGTCTCTCCTTGTGCCTGTAAATTTCCTTAGCCTTACTATTATACCAAAAAACAGCCGTTTGTAAAGAGGACAAAACAGGCGTGCGCGGAGCGCACGCCTGTTTTCACTTACTCAGCTTGAAATAGTCTCCCGAGCCCGCCAGGTTCGTGACCTCGGTCAACACCAGAATGTTGTCGGCCTCCGCCGCCAGCTCTGCCATGCTGCCCCGGTAGTACCGCAGGTCGATCATGGTGATGGTCTCATAGTCGCCGGTGAGGAACGGTACGAAGGAATTGGCGAAGGAGTCCTTCACCAGCAGCAAGTGCTTCCCGTTCTCAATGCCGGTGGTGATGACGCACTGGCCGTAGTTGCCGCCCAGAAACAGCTCATACTTATCCTTCTGCTCCAGGGCGGACAGGTCGTACAGCGCGCCGTCTTTCCCGTCGCACACCACGCTCTCCACCGTGATCTCCGGCGCGTAGTACACGCTGTCGTATACGCTGTCCGGCAGCAGCACCTTGGAGTACAGCGTGCCGCGGAAGCTGTCCGTGGCCAGCGTCAGGTCATAGCTGCGGGCGGTGTGCCCCGTGGCCTGTGCCCACAGTGTATAGGCCGCCTGCGCGCCCATGGTGGTCCAGTGGTGGTCCGTGTGGTAGTAGGGATCGTCCACCGCCGATAGCGTTTCCCGGCTGTCCAGCAGCGTACCGCCCAGAATATCACCCAGCCGGCCGAAGGCCTTGTCCTCGTTGAAATACGGCGCGTTCTCCGGCAGCATATCCCTCAGAATTCCGGCCGGGCTGGGCACGATCAGCGCCGTGCAGGGCTTGCCGCTGGCGGCAAAGAAATCCCGGATATACCCGGCGTTCTTCTCCAGCCTTACCCAGTCAAAGCTGTCATCGGTCACCTTGGCAAAGTACCTCCCGTCCGCGCCCAGATAGGTGCCGCTGATGTCCTCCTTGCCCTCGGCCCGCTGCAGCACCGACCGGGCGGCGGTCCAGAAGTCCCGGAAGACGATCTGGTCGCTGGTATAGTCCTCCACGTCCTCCATGAAGTCGCCGGACATGATGCGGTCCCAGGTGAGTCTGGGCGTCAGCTGCAAATAGCGGTTCTCGTTCTCCGAGAATGCCCGGTCCGGCGTCAGGAAAAAGCTGCCGACAGACAGCGCCAGCAGTATGCCGCCGATGGCGATCAGCGGCGCGATGCCGCTTCGTTTCTTCATAGCGCCGCCTCCTTAAAATCTAAAGTACAAAAACGGGTTGTAGCTGTCGCCCACCAGGAACGCCATGCTCACCAGCAGTACGACGACTACCCACACCGTTCGCAGTCCGTCCGACAGGGCGGGGGAGAGGGCCTGTTCCCGCTTTTCCCACAGCCGCTTGGGAAGGCTCGTGCAGCCGATGACGCCCAGGACCAGCAGCAGCCAGCCGCACCGCAGCAGGTACGCCGTGGTGCTGTCGGCAAAGGTTCCGGAGAACATATGGCCCACATAGGCCCCCAGCGCGCCGAGGTCTGTGATGGCGAACAGCACCCAGCCCATGACGAAGCAGAAGCAGGTGTACACGTGCCCTACGAACCGGGGCGCCTTGTCCAGCCACTTCAGCAGGAACGTCTTTTCCAGCAGCAGCAGTACGGCGTAGTATACGCCCCACAGCACGAAATTCCAGCTGGCCCCGTGCCACAGGCCGGTCAGCAGCCAGACGATGGCAATGTTCAGGAGCTGCCGACCCTTGCCCTTGCGGTTACCGCCCAGGGGGATGTAGACGTACTCCCGGAACCAGGTGGACAGGCTGATGTGCCACCGCCGCCAGAACTCGGTGACGGAACGTGACTCATAGGGATAGTTGAAGTTCTCCAGGAAATGGAACCCGAAGAAATGCCCCAGGCCGATGGCCATGTCCGAATAGCCGGAGAAGTCAAAATAGATCTGGAACGTGTACGCGATGGCGCCGATCCATGCCGTGACCGCTGTGGGGTCCGACATGGCGGCGATGTCCTCCCAGATGGCGCCCATCTGGTTGGCGATGAGCACCTTCTTGCCCAGACCGATCACCAGCCGCTGCAGACCCTCGCTGGCCTCGCTCACCGACTCCCGCCGGTGCTCCAGGTCGTAGGCCACCGTCTTGTACTGCACGATAGGCCCCGCGATCAACTGGGGGAACAGCGTTACATACGCGCCGAAGTCCACGATGTTCCGCTGGGGCGGCACCAGCCCCCGGTACACGTCGATGGTATAGCTCATGGTCTGGAAGGTGTAGAAGGAGATACCGATGGGCAGCAGCAGCCCCAGCGCCGGGATGGCTGTGCCCAGCAGACCGTTCAGGTTGCTGATGGCAAAATCCGTGTACTTGAAAAAGCCCAGGATCGCCAGGTTTCCCACCACAGAGATGACCAGCACCGCCTTGGCGCCGCCCTCCCTTCCCTTGTTCCGAAAGCGGCCGATGGCCAGACCGTTGCAGTAGTCGAACACCGTGGAGAACAGCATGATCAGAATGTACTTCGGCTCACCCCAGCCGTAAAACAGCAGGCTGAAGACAAGCAACAACCCGTTCCGCAGCTTCCGTGGGCAGATATAGTATAAAATAGCCACCAGCGGCAAAAACGCCAATAAAAATGTGGTGCTGCTGAATACCATGTGATGTGCTCTCCTTTGCGGATAGTCAGAAAAAGGAACAGGGCGGGCTTGCCCGCCCTGTTCAAAACAGATGTCACTTCACGCCGGCCAGCTTACCCATCTGATAGCTGCCGCGTATGGCGGACAGGTTGTTGACGAACAACACGTCCGTCACGCCCTTGGCCTTGGCCAGTGCGCTGACGCTGCCGCCGTAATACCGGTAGTCCACCACATACACCGTCTGGTAGTGGTCCACCAGAAACGGTACAAAGGCGTTGCCGAAGGACTCCTTCACCACGATGCAGCTCTGCCCATTGCTGACTTCGGGATTCTCGATCACGGTGAAGGGGTTGTCGCCCATGATGAACGCGCCGTATTTCAGGCTGGCCGCTGCGGTGGACTCGTCAAAGATCACCTTGCCGCCGGTGAGCTCGCTGTCCTCGCTGCTGCCGTACTTCATGGCGGCGGTGCTGCTGACGGGATGATAGGCGTTCACCGTATCCGGATCATCCGCCATGGCCTGAGGCTTGCCGCCGTCGTTGTAGAAGGAGCCCAAAAAGCCCGTGTACTGGCTCACCTCATAGTCGCTGAGGTCGTGGGGCGTAATGCCCTTGACGTTGCAGAACTGTACATAGGCGTAATAGGCGCCCAGCGCCGTCCAATGGTGGTCGGTGCGGAAATAGATGTACTCCGTCCGATGGGCGTTCAGCGCGTCATGCAGGGGCACCGTTTTTATATTCTGCCCCATTCCCGCCAGAATATCCTTTTCGGCCTGTGCCTGATCGCTGCCGGGTATGTCGCTGAGCAGGCTGTCCGGCAGGGTAATGCTGCTGGACAGGGGGATCGCCATGGCGTAGACATTGCTGACGCCGCTGAGGCTGTCCGCCACGGCGTTGACCGTGGACTGGTACTTCTCCGCCAGGGAGCCCACATAGTTGTACATCTCATATCCGGCATTGCCCACGATGTATACGCCGCCGGACTGATAAGGCGTGGCGTCGGTGGTGATCACATTGGAGGCTGCCGGCTTCGTGGTGGCCACGGCGGGCTTATCAGTGCTCCCATCGCCGTTCCCGCTTTGACCACCCTTTTGATCGCCCTCCGGGTCCTTCGCGGTGTTGTCCGCGTCGCCGGTCCCGTCAGGCTCGCCGTCCGCGGGCTGGGTGACGGCAGGGCTGTCTGTATCCTTGTCCGGCGCCTTTTTACCGCTGAATACATCGGTGAAGATGGCCAGCACCGCCACCACCAGCGCCGCGGCGGCGATCAGAAGCAGCAGCGCGCCGCCTCCGCCCCGCTGCCGCCGTTCATACCGCGGACTCATCCTACATACTCCTTGATGACCGCATTGGCGGTATCCGTGTCAGAGGTAACGCACAGCACCACGCAGGTGCCGTAAGTGGCGAAAACGGCGTTGTTCAGGCGCTCGGCCTCCTCGGGCTGGTAGCGCCCGGCCTCCTGCGTCTGGCTGTCCAGCAGCTCCTGCATGGCGATCTTCACCGCCGATGCGTCCGTCTTATCCTTGCAGGACACCACAAAGATCTCCTCCATGGTGCTGCCGTCAGACATATAGGCGGCAGCGCTGCTGCCCTCGGGCAGTTCCAGATAGTCTCCGGCGTCGATAGCGCTCATGGTGCTGTCAAACTGTACGCGCTCGGCCAGCGCCTTGCCCAGCCCCTCGGCATCCACCGTGGCGGAGGACTTGTCGCCGCAGGCGGCCAGGGACAGGACCATCAGCATGGCCAGCAGCAGGGTCATAAAACGTTTCATAGAATTGCTCCTTATCATTCACTCAAGACTGTTTTGCCCGCCGGTATATGAGATACCGGCTCAATACATCATTATAATACAAACCGCGCGGAAGTAAAAGGGGGTAAATACAAACAAGCCATTTATTTTCCGCCAAGGCTTTCACTACCTATGACGGAGCGACCCCGCCGCGGGTTCCGAAAAAAAGAGACCGCAAAGCGGTCTCTTTTTCAAAAGTCAATGGTCCCGTTCAGTACCTTCAGGTCGTAGGGCTCGAACACCACCCTGCGGTAGGCATCCACGTCCATCTTCACGCCCGTCCAGTCGCTGTGTATCTCGCCGTTCTGCTTGATGAGGATGTCGTACAGAATGTCGTAGGTCACGCCGTCCGGCCCCTTCTCCTCAATGGTGGAGTAGGGCAGCGTCTTGTGGTACGTCATGTGCAGGCCCTTGTATTCGAAGTGGAAGCCGTTGCGCATCCGGCAGCCGTCCAGCCCCTTGTAGGTGAACAGGCGCTTCAGGTCCTGCAATATCTTGTCGTGTTCCTCTTCGTACAGGTTCTCCGGTGTCGTCTCGGTGTAGTCGTACCGGAACTGGATGGGGATACGGTAGGGCAGGAAGCGTTCCACATAGTCCACCAGCTTCGCCGCCGGATAGTTCTTGTACAGCACGCAGTTGATGCGCGTGGGGCAGGCGATCTTCCCCAGCACCTGGTCAGGGCTTTCCTCCACATAGTGCTGCAGGTGGCGGGAGATGTTCATGCAGGTGATCTTGTCTTTGTTCCTCTCCGTAAAGGCCAGCATTTCCTCGAAGGAGGTGTGGGTCTGGGCGGGGAAGGTGGTGTTGATATAGATCTTGTGGGTGGCGGGGATGGCGTCCAGCATCTGCTGCAGTGCGTTCAGGTCGGCCAGCGGCTCGCCGCCGGTGAACACAAAATCACACCGGGGAGTGATGCCGTCCATCACCCGGATGCTTGCCAGTATCTTCTCCAGACTGAAGCCGGAGCAGTCCGCGTATTCTTTTTTGTTGATGCAGAAGGGGCAGTTGTTCTGGCAGTCGTAGGGTACGAACACCGTCACGGTGGCGCCGCCTTCCCGCGTTTTATAGGGATGGGCCATGTTGTTGACAACCTCACATCAAAATGTACCAAAACATTGTAAAACAAATAGTGATGGAAAGCAAGGGAAATGTTCAAAAATCTATTGTTTTCTTCTTAACAAAGCGCCTGCGCTCCGCCGTCAGTAGGCGCTGTCCGCCAATTCGGCGCGAATAGCGGCAAAGGCCGCCTCCTCCCCCCGCTCCTTCAGCAGCAGCAGCCACCGGTCCAGCAGCGCCGCCGTCTCCGGATGCATGAAGCGGCTGGCATCCGTCCGCCGCAGGTCCTTGCTCCGCTGGTAGTAGTCGTAGGGGGAGGCGTCCGTATATGCGTCGCCCTGATAGACCCGGCAGGCGGCGATCCGGTCGCAGAACATCTCCGCCACATACTTTTTCGGCATTTTGCATCCGCCGATATAGATGGTCCCATCCTCCCGGCGGCAGTAGTCGATCCAGTACTCAAAGTGGTGGCGGTTGCGCCCCTTGTGGTGCAGCCACGCCAGACTCACGCCGTTTTCCAGGCGCTCCTGGTCGTTGGGGCTGCGCCAGCCCTGGTAGTATTTTACGCCCCGCCAAAACTCCGTGGGACTGTATTTGCTCAGGTCGTGGGTCAGACCCTGCCACACCAGACCCAGCTTGAAGCAATAGTGCCGCACCAGGCGCCGGTGACGGTTGACGGTATGTAAATGCGCGCGGAATGGCATGGCGGCACCTCCTGAAACAAGCTACCTGACAGTATAGCACATCCGGCGCGAAAAGGACAGGGGAAATTTCCGCCGGGGCATAAGACGGCGCAAAGCGCGGCAGACTACGCGGGAGGTGAGACGTACATGGTCGATATGGCATTTTTTCGCGGCGGACTGGGGCGCTGGCTGCCGCCGTCCGTACCGCCGGTGGACGAGGCGGTGCTGCTGCGCCGGTGCTGGGAGCTGTTGGTGCTGGACCGGCCCGGCACGGCGCGGCTGGCGGTGTTGGGACGCGCGCCGCTGTGCCGCACGGTGCTGCTGCCCCAGGAGAATACCGCCGCGCCTCTGCGGGCGCAGCAGGTGGTGGGCTGCGGCCTGTCGCCCCGATGCAGCCTGACGCTGTCCGGCCTGACGCCCCGCCCGGTGCTGTGCGTGCAGCGGCGGCTGACGGCGGTGAACGGCGCGGCCATCGAGCCGCAGGATATCCCCCTGCCCCTGCGCTGGGGGCGGCTTCCGCCGGAGGCGCTGCTGCTGGCCGCCGGCGCCTGGCTGCTGGCGGAGGGCCGTCTGCCGGACTGAAAAGCAAGAGGAGCGCCCACATGGGCGCTCCTCTTGCTTTCTCCCCGGTTTCCCCTGTCGGTGTCAGCATAAGGTATCCAGTTTTTCGGTGAACAGCTTGTCGTTGATCTGGAACAAGGTCATGCTGTGGCTCAGACCATAGAGAATGATGGCGTCCCGCCGGTCGCGGGTGTACAGCGGCGCGTGCCGCGCCTGCCGCAGCAGGTCCTGGGCGTCCTCCACCGATGCGCCCAGGCCGAAGCATACGCACAGCAGGCGGTTGCGGGAGGGGAAGCGGCAGCCGGAGAACAGCTGGTGCAGATATACCTCGCTGATACCGGACTGCTTGGCCAGCGCGGCCTTGGAGAGGCCGGTGGTGGTATAGAGCCGCTGCAGCGTCAGCTGTAGCGGCGTGTCCCGGAAATTTTCATTGTTCTCCGACAGAAAGCGGTCCAGATTATTGCTGCTCGGCAAATTCAAATATATGTGGGTGTATTTGAAGTGATTTCACAAGAAAAACTTTCGCAAATATGTTAATATTTCACCTGCTATTTAGGACACCTCGTTTTCTTAGTATCAAAATAGTATCACAGAAAGCCTGCGATTGCAAGGGATCTAGGCTTTGCAAGCCCCTGCCAAAATTGGCCTCAATTTGAGGCCAATTTCGGCTACTGACCTCCGCCCAAAATTAAAGGAGGCGGGCAAGCACCCCTAGGGCTTGCCCGCCTTGATAACCGCAGGGCAAGACCGGGCGGGGCGGTCAATGGCGGCGCACTTGTGCGCCGTTCATCTCGACCATTGACAGCCCCGACAGAGGTTGCTGCTCCCCGATAAAATTCGTATTTGTTACTCGATACTGAACTCAGCGAATAGGTAAAAACCATCGTCTGTACCATAAGAGCCATCTTCTGTCGATGGATAAAAGAACTTAACGACTCTGTATTCTCCCGCCGAAAGCGAACCATATATTTCAGACCAATTGATATTCAAATCTCTTTCTCCTTGAAAAATATATGTTTCGGTGTCAGTAGTTCTATCGCCGATCTCTTTTACTGGTGACCATTTATCATCTTCCTTTTTTTCAATAGAAAAATCGTAATTGATCCCGCCATTGATATCAATTCCTGTGTTATTTGAAATGCGAACTGTCAAACCTGAAGGAGTTACACTTCCCTCTACAACTTTCATCGTGACATCCCCAAAATTGATATTTTTATTCTGGACGCAACCTGCCATCCATAGTGCAAGTACAAAGCAAAGTGATAATACGAGAATCTTTTTCATTTCATATACCTCCACAACAAATCCATCATTTTTCTCCACTACTTTTATATGATATTTCGGTTTACCATTTATTTTTTAGAACAGCATATCATAAACCTATAGGAAAATCTACTTTTTTACCTACCTCCCCGGTCAAAAGTGCGCCGTGTTCGATTGCCACTTTTCTCTGCCTGTTCCCGCTGTTTATCGGCCCGTACTGCCGCCTGCGCCTGCTGGCGGCGTGCCTTGCCGCGGTACTGGCCGCTTTGGCCGTCTGGCTGTGGCCGGCCGCCGAAACGGAGCCGCAGCGCCCGAACAGCGTAGCCGATCCGGCCGCTGCGACCGACCCGGCCCCGGATCCCTATTTGGCGGCCTGCCAGACCTACTACACCGGCGCGGACGGACGGGAGTACCATGTGTTCACGGCTGTGACGCCGTCCATCGAGGGCCGTACCGACCCGGTGGGGTATCGCTCGGAGCTGATCCCGGCGGGCGGAACGGTGGACTTCCCCGCCACCGTCATGGTGGAGGACGCCGTGACCCAGGACTACGCAGCGGAGGATTTCGCCGCGCTGCTGGACAGCTGGGACGTGTCCGTCACCGCGCCGGAGGGCGTGAGCCGGGTGAAGCTGTGGGACGCGGAGGAGGAAACACCGGAGTCCCCGGCGCTGCTGTACCGGCGGCTGCGTGCGGATCCCACCTGCACCCACAACGAGGTGGTCTGGACGCTGCGCATGAAGAGCGGCGACGTGCTGCACCTGACCATGACCGTGGAATTTGAGGAGCAGCAGGCGCTGCGCATCACGCCGGAGGACGCGCCGCTGGAAACGGCGCAGGAGCTGCAGGCGCTGCTGGATCGGCTGGCGGAGGAGTACGACGCGGACACGTCCATCACGGTGGAGCTGCCGGACGTGACCTATGACGCGCCGGTGTCGGTGGGCTGCGCGGTCACGCTGAAGGGCAGCGGCACCACCTTTGCCGCGCCGGTGACGGTGACGCCCCTGAGCGACACGGAGCGGTGCCACGCCTACGTCCGCTTTTCGGAGGTCAGCTTCGAGGGAGACGGAGGCGGAACCGGCGTGACCGCCAGAGCGCCCACCTATCTGGAGAACTGCCGCGTAACCGGCTGGGACGTGGGCGCGCTGGCCGTGAACGGCGGCTGGGTCTATCTCCACGGCGGGTATATCGGCGGCAACGGGGTGGGCGCGCGGTACGACTCCGCGTACAGCAACTCCTATACATATACCATCAGGCACATCGACTTTTTGAACAACACCACGGCGCTGGAGCTTCTGTGCCTGCCGCCGAACTCCTATGCGGCGCTGGATGACTGCCGCTTCCGGGGCAACGGAACGGATGTATACAACCCCGGCGGCTACCGCATCGAGGTGAACAACGGCACGGAGGTCACCTTGTGAGAACGTAAAAAAGAACCGCCCGAAGGCGGTTCTTTTTTCGTGCGGGAAGGGCCGTTTACAGGTTCTTCTCGTAGGACTCGATCATCTTCTTGACCATCTGGCCGCCCACGGAGCCGGCCTCGCGGCTGGTCAGGTGACCGTTGTAACCGTTCTTCAGGTTCACGCCGACCTCAGAGGCGGCCTCCATCTTGAACTGATCCATAGCGGCCTTGGCCTCGGGGACATTCAGCTTGTTGCTGTTCTTGGTAGACATAGTTGTGTTCTCCTTTCATGTTGTGGGGCAAATGCCCTTGTTGGGTATCGCAACGGTAGTTTTGCCGCGCGACAGCGCGATATGCATGAAAAACAGTGGCAAATGCTGGATGCGGCGCGCAAAAAGGATAGACAAACGGGCGTATTCATGGTATACTAAATTCACTTAACAGCGAGGGGGACCTTCTTTCAGGAAGGACCGAGCAGGGAGGAAGAGGAAAAAGCGCGGCAGCTGCCGCGCTTTTTCGCGTCCTTCGCCGGACAAAAAAGAGGGAGATGACAACACCATCTCCCTCTCCGCTATGTAAAAAATAAGTCGGAGCAAGCATACAAACCTGCTCCGACGTGGTCCGAGTGTCGAGATTCGAACTCGAGGCCTCTTGAACCCCATTCAAGCGCGATACCAAACTTCGCCACACCCGGATATTCTGTTGTGCCTCAAACAGCCCACTTAGAATACCACAGTTTTCGGCGGTTTGCAAGTCCTATTTTGAATTTTTTTCAAATTTCTTCCGAGGCTTTTTGTTGACAAAGGCGTCGGCGCATGGTAATATAATACTCGCGTTTGGCACGAGAGACGCTTTTACGCACGGAGAGATGGCTGAGTGGTCGAAAGCACCGGTCTTGAAAACCGGCGATGTGAAAGCATCCGTGGGTTCGAATCCCACTCTCTCCGCCAGAAAATAAATATGTATGCGGAAGTACCCAAGTGGCCGAAGGGGCTCCCCTGCTAAGGGAGTAGGCCGTCAAAAGCGGCGCGAGGGTTCAAATCCCTCCTTCCGCGCCAGCAAAAAGAGACATCCGAAAGGATGTCTCTTTTTGCTTCACGCGGCTGATTTTGCCCTTCCCCCGTGAAACCACCCGTTGACAAACCGCGCCGAACGGTTTATACTTATTGCCATCAAAAAGGCAGTGACGAAGAAGAAGCTGTTTTTCCGCGGCCAAAGAGAGGGGCGCCCCCGGCTGAAAGCACCCCGCCAAGGACACGGCCCGTACCACTTCCGAGCCGCCTGCGACGAGCAGGACGGGTATCGCCCGTTACAGCGATCGAAAGCGACGGCGTATGCCGGATCTCTTCCGCCGATACTGCGTTGCAGAAGCTTGAAATACAGACCGTATTCCTGCGCTCCTGCGCCTTGTCTCGACGAAAGATATCCCGCCATCCGCAGCGGACAGTAAAAATGCTGCGCAGGCCGTAAGCAGGGTGGAACCGTGGAGTAATGCCTATTACCTCACCCCTGATACCATTCAGGGGTGGGGATTTTTATTTATCCAGCCCCGATCACAAGGAGGAACAGACTATGAGCGAAGTCAACAAGGAATTTACGTTTGAAAACGAACAGTACCGCAAGACCTACTGGCACACCTGCTCCCACATCCTGGCCCAGGCTGTCAAGCGCCTGCACCCGGAGGTGAAGCTGGCCATCGGCCCCAGCATCGACAACGGCTTTTATTACGATCTGGACGCGCCTTTCGCCTTCACCCAGGACGACCTGGGCGAGATCGAGGCTGAAATGCGTAAGATCTGTAAAGAGAAGCTGAAGCTGGAGCGCTTCGAGCTGCCCCGCGCCGAGGCTGTCAAGTACATGGAGGAAAAGGAAGAGCCCTACAAGGTGGAACTCATCAACGACCTGCCCGAGGATGCCCACATCTCCTTCTACAAGCAGGGCGAGTTCGTGGACCTGTGCGCCGGTCCCCATGTGGACTCCACCGGCCGCATCAAGGGCAACGGCATCAAGCTGACCGCCTGCAACGCCGCTTACTGGCGCGGCGACTCCAACCGGCAGACCCTGCAGCGTATCTACGGCGTGGCCTTCCCCAGCAAGGACGAGCTGGAAGCCTATCTGAAGGAGCGGGAGGAGGCCGTGAAGCGCGACCACAATAAGCTGGGACGCGAGCTGGAATATTTCACCACTGTGGACTGCATTGGCCAGGGCTTGCCCATCCTGCTGCCCAAGGGTGCCCGCGTTATCCAGCTGCTGCAGCGCTGGGTGGAGGACACCGAGCAGCAGCGTGGCTATCTGCTGACCAAGACGCCCCTGATGGCCAAGCGTGAGCTGTACAAGATCTCCGGTCACTGGGATCATTATCTGGACGGCATGTTCGTCATGGGCGATCCCGCCGATGAGACGAAGGAGTGCTTTGCCCTGCGTCCCATGACCTGCCCGTTCCAGTATCAGGTGTTCCTGAACCGCGGCCGCAGCTACCGCGACCTGCCCATGCGTCTGGGCGAGACATCCACCCTGTTCCGCAACGAGGACTCCGGTGAGATGCACGGCCTGATCCGCGTCCGCCAGTTCACCATCTCCGAGGGACATCTGGTGCTGCGCCCCGACCAGCTGGAGGAGGAGTTCAAGCAGTGCCTGGATCTGGCCAAGTACTGCCTGGGCACCGTGGGCCTGTTGGAAAAGTGCACGTTCCGCTTCTCCCAGTGGGACCCCGCCAACCCCAACAACAAGTACGAGGGCACGGCGGAGCAGTGGGACCACGCCCAGGCCGCCATGGAGCGCATCCTGAAGGATCTGAACGTGGACTACACCGTGGGCATCGACGAGGCCGCGTTCTACGGCCCCAAGCTGGACATCCAGTACAAGAATGTGTACGGCAAGGAGGATACCCTTGTCACCATCCAGATCGATATGCTGCTGGCGGAGCGCTTCGGCATGTACTATATCGATGAGAACGGCAACAAGGCCCTGCCCTATATCATCCACCGCACGTCTCTGGGCTGCTATGAGCGGACGCTGGCCTACCTGATCGAGGAGTACGCCGGTGCGCTGCCCACCTGGATGATGCCCGAGCAGGTACGCTTCCTGCCTATTACTGACCGCGCTGCCGACTACTGCGTGCAGCAGGCCGCGGAGCTGCGCAAGCAGGGCTTCCGCGTGGAGGTGGACAGCCGCAACGAGAAGATCGGCAAGAAGATCCGCGAGGCTACCCTGGAGAAGATCCCCTTCATGCTGGTGGTTGGCGACCGCGACATGGAGAACGGCACCGTCTCCGTCCGTACCCGCAAGGGCGAGGATCTGGGCGCCATGACGCTGGAGGACTTCTCCGCCAAGCTGCGCCAGATCGTGGATGAGAAGCAGAAGATCTGACGAGTGCCATAAGTTATAAGGTAAGCGAGAGAGACAGGCAGAAGCCTGTCTCTTTTGCTGCAGTCAGACAAAAAACAGATTTCGCCAAAAGAAAAGTTTATTATAGCAAAACAGCAGGCTTCTGACAGAAAACCGCATGAAAAATACATGAAAATGATGCAAATGCGCCAAAAAATAGGGGAAAGTGTATGGATGAAAAACAAGGAAATGCGCTATTGAACACCATTCAGAGACACAAATATGTTGACAGAGTGTGAACTTATCTGGTAAAATCAAATGGGTGCGCAGCACCCGAATGCATAGAAGTGAACGGGGCGCGCCCTGTTCGCTGTTTCCTTCTGGCGGAGGAAACAACAAACTATGGTAAAGGAATTAGGAGGTAAACATGAAAAAAGTAGTTTCTCTGCTGCTGGCTCTCATCATGGCGTTCTCCCTGGTCGCCTGCGGCGAAAAGAAGGGCGAGACCGATGACAACACCGACACCGTGCCCTACAAGATCGGCATCGTGACCGGCTCCGTCTCTCAGTCCGAGGATGATCGCCGCGGCGCCGAGGCCTTCCAGAAGGAGTATGGCGAGGATATGGTCCAGCTGGCCATCTATCCCGACAACTTCACCGAGGAGACCGAGACCACCATCCAGAGCATCGTGAACCTGTCCGCCGACCCCCTGATGAAGGCCATCATTGTCAATCAGGCTGTCCCCGGCACCACCGAGGCTTTCCGCAAGATCAAAGAGACTCGCCCCGACATCATCTGCATCGCAGGTGAGTCACACGAGGATCTGCCCGAGATCGGCTCCGCTGCCGACCTGGTCACCAACAATGACTTCGTCTCCCGCGGCTACCTGATCATCCGCACCGCGCACGAGCTGGGCTGCGATACCTTCGTACATATCTCCTTCCCCCGCCACATGTCCTACGAGACCATGAGCCGCCGCGTGGCCATCATGCAGGCCGCCTGCGAGGAGTTCGGCATGAAGTTCGTCCTGGAGACGGCTCCCGATCCCACCTCTGACGTGGGCGTTTCCGGCGCTCAGGCCTACATTCTGGAGCAGGTGCCCGCTTGGGTCGAGAAGTACGGCCAGAACGCTGCCTACTTCTGCACCAACGATGCGCACACCGAGCCTCTGCTGAAGCGCCTGCTGGAGTGCGGCGGCTACTTCATCGAGGCCGACCTGCCCTCCCCCCTGATGGGCTATCCCGGCGCGCTGGGTATTGATCTGACCAAGGAAGCCGGTGATTTCGAGAAGATCCTGACCAAGGTCGAGTCCGCCATCGTGGAGAAGGGCGGCGCCGATCACTTCGGCACCTGGGCTTACTCCTACGGCTACACCCTGTCCGCCGGTCTTGCTCTGCACGCCAAGAACGTGCTGGACGGCAAGAGCGAGCTGAAGGACATGGACGATGTGGCTGCCGCGCTGCAGGTCTACTCTCCCAAGGCGGCCTGGAACGGCGCCAGCTACACCAACGCCACCACCGGCGCGAAGTCTGAAAACGTGTTCCTGATCTATCAGGATACCTATATCATGGGCGATCCCGGCCACTTCATGGGCAATGCCGACGTGGAGATCCCGGAGAAGTACTTTACCATCAGCTGACGACAGGCTTTTGAAGCAACCATTAAAGCGGGGAGGGAGGGCATCCTCCCTCCCCGCTGCTATAGGTAGGGATGAATATGGAAAAGAACAATGCTCCGCTGCTTGAGATGCGGAATATCAAAAAGGGCTTTTTCGGCAATCAGGTGCTCACAGACATCAACTTCACCTTGAAAGAGGGCGAGGTGCTGGGGCTGGTGGGCGAAAACGGCGCCGGAAAGAGCACCTTGATGAAAATACTGTTTGGCATGGACGTGATCCGTGAGACGGGCGGCTACGAGGGGGATGTCCTGATCGACGGAGAAAAAGTGCAGTTCAACACCCCCTTTGATGCGCTGAAGGCCGGCATCGGCATGGTGCATCAGGAGTTCTCGCTGATCCCCGGCTTTACTGCCACGGAGAACATCCTCCTCAACCGCGAGCCCAAGAAAAAAAGCGTCATTTCAGAAGTGTTCGGCCCGCGCCTGGACACTCTCGACTATAAGGAAATGGATAACCGCGCCGCAAAAGCCATTGAGAAGATGGGCGTGGCTATCGACCAGAAGATGGTCATCAGCAGCATGCCCGTGGGGCACAAGCAGTTTACGGAGATCGCCCGCGAGCTGAGCAAGGAGAACCTGAAGCTGCTGATCCTGGACGAGCCCACCGCCGTGCTCACCGAGCAGGAGGCGCAGGCGCTGTTGGACTCCATCCGCGGCATGGCCTCCCGGGGCATCGCCGTGATCTTCATCACCCACCGCCTGCAGGAGATCCTGTCGGTGTGCGATAAGGTGGTCATCATGCGGGATGGCTACGTTGTCAAGGACGTGGCTGCCCGCGAGACGGATGTCCGCGACATCACCCACTACATGGTGGGGCGCGAGGTGGCTGCCGGCGGCGCTGCCCACGACATCCGCGACCACTCCGATGCCCGCACCATTCTGTCCATCCGCAAGCTGTGGGTGGATATGCCCGGCGAGATCGTCCGCAACGTGGATCTGGACGTGAAGGAGGGCGAGATCCTGGGCATCGGCGGTCTGGCCGGCCAGGGCAAGCTGGGTATTCCCAACGGTGTGATGGGCCTGTACGAGGCGGGCGGCACCGTGGAGTTCGATGGCAAGCCTATCGCGCTGAACAGCCCCCGGAAGTGCCTGGACTCCCAGCTGGCCTTCGTGTCCGAGGATCGGCGCGGCGTGGGTCTGCTGCTGGACGAGTCGCTGGAGTGGAACGTGGCGTTCCCCGCCATGCAGGTGCAGAACAAGTTCCTGAAGAGAATGGGTTTCTTCACATGGCGCGACGAAAAGGCCATCCACACGGTGACGAACCGGTATATCGATGAATTGCAGATCAAGTGTACCGGCTCCGCCCAGAAGGCCAGAGAGCTGTCCGGCGGCAACCAGCAGAAGGTGTGTCTGGCCAAGGCGTTCGCGCTGGAGCCCCGCTTCCTCTTCGTGTCCGAGCCTACCCGCGGCATCGACGTGGGCGCCAAGGCGCTGGTGCTGGAGGCGCTGAAGAAATTTAACCGCGAATCCGGCGTCACGGTGGTGATGATCTCCTCCGAGCTGGAGGAGCTGCGCCAGATCTGCGACCGCATCGCCATCGTCTCCGGCGGCAGGGTCGCCGGTATCCTGCCTGCTGACCATTCCTCCGAGGAGTTCGGTATGCTCATGGTCAGTCAGGTGAAGTAAGGAGGAAGAAATGGGCAATACGACCACACTTGGAAACAAGTCAAAATTCAGAGAGTTGGTGGACAGCTTCGGCCTGCCGCGTCTGATCATCGCGTGCTTCCTGCTGCTGCTGCTCATCGCCGCGCCCTGCGTGGGGCTGGATTTCCCCACACAGATCACCAATATCATCACCCGTTTCAGCTGGAACGCCGTGATGGTGCTGGCCATGGTGCCCATGGTACACTCCGGCTGCGGCCTGAACTTCGGCCTGCCGCTGGGTATCGTGTCCGGACTGCTGGGTGCCACGCTGTCCATCGAGCTGGGCTATACGGGGTTTGCCAGCTTCCTGATGGCCATCCTCATCGCCACGCCCTTTGCCCTGCTGTTCGGCGGCGGCTACGGCTGGCTGCTGAACAAGATCAAGGGCGGCGAGATGATGATCGCCACCTATGTGGGCTTCTCGTCCGTGTCCTTCATGTGCATGATGTGGCTGCTGCTGCCGTATAAGCATCCCACCATGGTGTGGGGCTTCTCCGCCAGCGGTCTGCGTACCGTCATTTCGTTGGAGGGCTATTATGACAAGGCGCTGGCCAACATTCTGACCATCGACCTGAACTGCATCGGCATCAATCTGGTGATCCCCACCGGTACGCTGCTGTTCTTCGTGCTGCTGGCCGTGCTGATGTGGGCGTTCCTGCACACCAAGACCGGCACCGCCATGACCGCTGTGGGCTCCAACCCCGCCTTTGCCCGCGCAGCGGGCATCAACGTGGACAAGATGCGGCTTATCTCCGTGATCATGTCCACCTGGCTGGGTGCTGTGGGTATTCTGGTGTATGAGCAGGGCTTCGGCTTCATACAGCTGTACAACGGCCCCTTCTGGATGGCCATGCCCGCCGTGGCCGCCATCCTGATCGGCGGCGCGTCGGTGAATAAGGCATCCATCGGCAATGTGATTATCGGTACGATCCTGTATCAGGGCGTGGTGACCATGACCCCCACCGTGATGAGCGCCGCCTTCCAGATGGATATGAGCGAGGTCATCCGTATCGTGGTATCCAACGGCATGATCCTCTATGCCCTGACCAGAAAGACGGAAAGGGGGCGCTGACATGAAGGGTAAGAGATTCGACGTAAAGCAATTCCTGGGCAAAAACTCAGTGCCCGTCCTGTTTATCATCATCTGCGCCGTGCTCATTCCCGTGTCCGGCCTGCCGGTGAGCTACATACTTAACGAGGCTATGACCCGTCTGGGGCGCAACGCCTTTTTGATCCTGAGCCTGCTGATCCCCATTATGGCCGGTATGGGTCTGAACTTTGCCATGACGCTGGGCGCTATGGCCGGCGAGATCGCGCTGATCCTGGTGGCGGACTGGCAGATCTGGGGTATCCCAGGTCTGGTGCTGGCGGCCATCCTGTCCATCCCCCTGTCCATTCTGCTGGGTCTTATGTGCGGCAGCATCCTGAACCGCGCCAAGGGCCGCGAGATGGTCACCAGCTACTTTATCGCCTATTGCATGACCGGTGTGTACCAGCTGGTGGTGCTGTATATGATGGGGCCCATCATCCCCATCCTCCACAACACACTGAAGCTGCCCCGCGGCTTTGGTATCCGCAACACAGTCAGCCTTCTGCAGATGCGGCAGAGCATCGATAATGCGCTGGCCATCTACGTGGGCGGCGTGAAGATCCCCGTGCTGACGCTGATCATCATCGCATTGGCCTGCCTGTTCATCGTGTGGTTCCGCCGCACGAAGCTGGGACAGGACATGCGCGCGGTGGGACAGGACATGAACGTGGCGCGGGACGCCGGTATCAACGTGGACCGCACCCGCCTGATCTCCATCGTCATGTCCACCGTGTTCGCGGGCTTCGGCATGATCATCTACCTGCAGAACATGGGCAACTTCCCCACCTATACGGCGCATACCAACGTCGGTATGTTCTGCATCGCCGCGCTGCTGGTGGGCGGCGCCTCCGTGGAAAAGGCGTCCATCGGCAACGTGTTCCTGGGTGTGCTCCTGTTCCATACCATGTTCATCGTGGCGCCGGCCGCCGGAACCAAGATCACCGGCGACTCCATGATCGGCGAGTACTTCCGCGTGTTCGTGTCCTACGCCGTTATCACCGTGGCACTGGTCATGTACGAGGCCAAGAAGCGCAAGGAGAACCGCACGCTGGGTCAGCAGCTGGCCATTGAGCAGAAGGCCGAGGAGGAGGGGAGAACCGCATGAAAACGACGAAACGCTCGTGGCTCATCCGTATCGCCTTTATCCTGGTGCTGGTGCTCGTCGCCGTGCTGATGCTGCGCATCGGCCGCGGCCACACCGTCTATTTCGACAACCGCGCAGTGGACAAGGGCGGCCAGTCTGTGGAGGCACCCTATAAGATCACTGTGTACGTGAACGGCGAGCAGATCTCCAAGCTGTACGAAAAGGAGCGCTGCTTGACCACCGTCATCGGCGACAAGCTGGAGCTGACCGTGGAGGTCATGCAGCAGAAGGGCGGCAGCGAGACAACGGAAACGTACCAAATGACACTGCCCCATAACATCGACGGCATCATCATCAACCTGCCGGCGTATATGGCTGGCCTGCCGGAGGAGGCCTATCTGGAGGAATTCATCCCCGCGCCTCCCACCGAGGAGGACGACGAGGAAGCGCCCAACACCGAGGACGATATGGGCCTGGGCGACTTCTGATAATGTGTGCTGCATACACAGCCCATGCGAAAGCATGGGCTGTGGGCACATAGGGACTTGCTTGCGCTCGGCAGGCGGATATGCTATACTGAATGGGCGGCGCGGAGACCGCGGCCGCATGGGAAAGGAGTATCAAAATGGCTGTTTTGAAAGGCTTGAAGCCAGAAAAGGTGTTCACATATTTTGAAAAGCTGTGCTCGGTGCCCCACGGCAGCGGCAACACGAAGATCATCAGCGATCTGTGCGTGGACTTTGCCAAGGAACTGGGACTGAAGTACCGGCAGGAGCCGTGCAACAACGTGGTGATCTGGCAGCCGGCGTCCCCCGGCTGCGAGAGCGCCGAGCCGATCATCCTGCAGGGCCACATCGACATGGTGTGCGCCAAGACCGACGACTGCACCAAGGACATGACCCGCGAGGGACTTGACCTGATGACCGACGGGGAGTGGGTCTGGGCGGACAAGACGTCGCTGGGCGGCGACAACTGCATTGCCGTGGCCATGATCCTGGCGATCCTGTCGGATGATACGCTGGTGCATCCGCCCATCGAGGCGGTGTTCACCGTGGACGAGGAGGTGGGCATGGACGGCGCCTTTGCGCTGGACTGCTCTGACCTGAAGGGCAAAAAACTGCTGAATTTGGACTCCGAGCTGGAGGGCGTGTTCACCGTGTCCTGCGCAGGCGGCATGCGCTCCGATTGCCTGCTGCCCGCAGCGCTGACCGATGCGGCGGGCATGGAGGGCTTCGGCATCACCGTGGCCGGCTTGCGGGGCGGTCACTCCGGTGCGGACATCCATCTGGGACGCGGCAGCGGCAACCGCCTCATGGGACGGGTACTGGCCACAGCGCTGGAGAAGTTCCCCGGCCTGCGGCTGGCGGCCTTCTCCGGCGGGCAGTTCGACAACGTGATCTGCTCCCGCTGCGATGCGGCGGTGGCGCTGCCCAAGGGCAGCGGCCGGGCGTTCGAAGCGTTTATTCGGGAGCTTGAGGGGGTGCTGAAGAACGAGTACGCCGTCACCGACCCCGATGTGACGCTGACCTGCGCGGCAGCGGAGACGGCAAAAGCCGTGTCCGCAGAGCGCACCGTGACGCTGGTGCAGGCGCTGACGGCCATGCCGCATGGCGTGGAGGCTATGGACACGGATTTCCCCGGTCTGGTGCAGACCTCCCTGAATATGGGCGTGGTGAAGCTGGGCGGCGACGGACTGCACATCGCGTTCTCCATCCGGTCGTCCATCGCGTCCCGGAAGCTGATGCTGGCGCAGCGCGTGCGGGCTGTGGCGGCGCTGGCGGGCGGCACTGTGGCAGAGCGGGGCGTGTACCCCGGCTGGCAGTACAAGAGGGAGTCGCAGTTCCGGGATACGCTGCTGGCGGCGTATAAGGATCTTACCGGTAAGGACGGCGTGGTGGAGGCCACCCACGGCGGTCTGGAGTGCGGATTGCTGATGGAGAAGATCCCCGGTCTGGACGCGGTGTCCATGGGGCCGGAGCTGCACGATGTACACTCCGTGCGGGAGCGGCTAAGCGTGCCCTCCACGGAGCGCACCTATGAACTGGTATGCGAGCTGCTGCGGCGCAGCTGTTGAATGTGACAGAAAGCTGAGAGGCGGGGCTTTGCCCCGCCTCTGTTATTTTGCAGGATTGCCCGGCAGAAAATGCACTTCTTGCGGGGCGTTCCTGCATAAAACAATTTAGCATTATGAATAGACCACCGCTAAAAAGTACCATGATACAGACAAAACTACGGATTTGCCGAAAGAAATGCTGACTAAGAAAAGCGGAACGTCCGCACGGACGAGAAAATCGTTCCGCAGAAAAATGAAATTTTCCGCATTTAGATATTGCAAAAAGTTTACGCCTGCGATATAATGGCACCGTTGAACACCGCCGCGCCCGACCGGCCGGCGGAAAAAGCTGTTTTTCAGGAAGAGGAAAACAATTTATCTATCAATAAGGAGAAAGAACATGAAAAAGTTTTTTGCACTGGTTCTGGCGCTGGTCATGGCGCTGAGCCTGGTCGCCTGCGGCGACAAGAAGGATGACAGCGGCGATGTGACCGCTGAGCATACCGACACCACCACCGTGGCCGTGGGCGCGGTGATCCTGGCCCGCGACGACGTGTCCAGCGATGACGTGTACAAGTTCGTGGCGGACATCTTCGACAACGCCGCGTCCCTGACCACCAGCCACGCCAAGTACGGCGAGCTGAGCCTGGAGTACGGCGCTTCCATCACCTCCGTGCCCTATCACCCCGGCGCTGCCAAGTACTTCTCCGAGAAGGGCTTTGAGGTCGCATCCGTCAAGGACGGCGCCGGCAACACCGACTCCCGCAACCTGCGCTTCGTCACCGGCGGCGAGTCCGGCACCTACTACGCCTTCGGCTCCGTCATCGCCCAGCACGCCACCAACAACGCGGGCATCAACGTGGTCGGTCTGGTGGGCAACGGCTCTCAGGCCAACGTGCAGGAGTTGGTGGACGGCACCGCTGACTTCGCGTTCTGCCAGTCCGACGTGATGGCCTACGCCTACAACGGTACCAACCTGTTCGAGAGCAAGGTCGAGGGCTTCTCCACCGTGGCCGCCCTGTACATGGAGCAGGTGCAGATCGTCACCACCAACGCCAGCATCAAGACCGTGGCTGACCTGGCCGGCAAGTCCGTGTCCATCGGCGCTCCCGGTTCCGGCGTGTACTTCAACGCCATTGACGTCCTGGGTGCTTACGGGCTGACCGAGGACGACATCAAGCCCACCTACCAGTCCTTCAGCGACAGCGCCGACGCCCTGAAGAACGGCCAGATCGACGCCGCCTTCATCGTGGCCGGTGCCCCCACCACCGCTGTGACCGACCTGGCCACCACCAAGGATACCTACCTGGTCAGCCTGGACAGCGAGCACATCGCCAAGCTGCTGGAGACCTCCGACTATTACACCGAGACCGTCATCGCCAAGGACGTGTACTTCGGCGACTAAATCCTTAGCAGAGAATTGACGCTTTTCGAGGCTACGGCGGGGTTTCCCGCCGTAGTCCTCGCGCTATTCTGTAATCTTCAGGGAGAGAAACGACTATGAGCATCGACAAGAAAAAACCGGATACCAGCCCGGCCGACGGCGTCAATACCGCCGCGGACGAGGCCCCGGATCTGGACGCGGTCATGCGTAAATATGACCGTGAATCCGCCACCCGCCTGTGGGAGGGTACGCCCCAGCTGATCATCCGCATCCTCATGGCCGCGTTCGGTCTGTTCTGCATCGGCATGACCCTGTTTTCCAAGGCCATGCCCGAGATCCGGCTCACCATGTTCGTGGGCTGCATCATTATCATCGGCTTCCTGACCTACCCCGCCAGCAAGCACCACGTCAGGGTCAACTACCTGCCCTGGTACGATATCGTGCTGATGGTGGTGGGCGCGGCCTGCTTCTTCTACTTCGCGCTGAACGCCATGACGCTGGTGCGCCTGTCCACCCGTATCGAGACGGTCCACGTCATCATCGGCGTGGTGGGTATCCTGATCCTGATGGAGCTGTGCCGCCGCTGCGTGGGTCTGCCTATTCTGTGCGTGGCCGGCGTGCTGATCGTGTACGCGTTCATCAACCAGCTGAGCTACGCCGGCGCGGTGAACGGTACCACCCTGTATGACGCGCTGAAAACCATCATCTACAAGCTGTTCTACACCACCTCCGGCGTCATCGGCACGCCCATCAACGTGTGCTATACCTACATCGTTCTGTTCATCATCTTCGGCGCGTTCCTGGAGCGCACCGGCATCGCCAACTTCTTCATCAGCTTTGCCAACCGTCTGGCTGGCTGGTCCAGCGGCGGCCCGGCGAAGGTGGCTGTTATCAGCTCCGCCCTGTGCGGCATGGTGTCCGGCTCCTCCGTGGGCAACACCGTCACCACCGGTTCCTTCACCATCCCCATGATGAAGAAGACCGGCTACAAGCCCGAGTTCGCCGGCGCCGTCGAGGCCGCGGCCTCCACCGGCGGCCAGATCATGCCCCCCATCATGGGTGCGGCGGCCTTCCTCATGGCCGAGTACATGAAGCTGCCCTACGCCCAGGTGGCCGTCAAGGCCATCCTGCCCGCGCTGCTGTACTTCACCGGGATCTTCATCGCCGTCCATCTGGAGGCCAAGAAGCTGGGCCTGAAGGGCGTTCCCCGCGAGGAGCTGCCTGCGTGGCGTCTGCTGGTCCGTGACTGCTACCTGATCATTCCCCTGATCCTGCTGGTGTGGCTGGTGTCCTCCGGCAGCAAGACCATGTCCCACTCCGCGGCCTATTCCATTCTGGCCGCCATTGCCGTGGGCTTCGTCAATTTCTTCCTGCAGGGCAAGCGCGGTGAGGGCGACACCCAGCCCATGACGACCGGCAAGGCGCTGGGTAATGCCGGCAAGCGCTCCTTCTTCTCCGCGGTGGAGTCTCTGGAAGCCGGTTCCCGCGGCGCTATCACCGTGGCCGTGGCCTGCAGCATGGCGGGCATCATCGCCGGCTGTATCACCGTCACCGGCCTGGCCTCCATCCTCATCAACGCCATCGTCCAGCTGGCGGGCAACGCCACCATCGTCGGCCTGGTGCTGACCATGCTGTGCTGTATCGTCCTGGGCATGGGCGTGCCCACCACGGCCAACTACTGCATCATGGCCTCCACCTGCGCGCCCATCCTCATTCAGCTGGGCTTCCCGCTGGTGGCCGCCCACTTCTTCGTGTTCTACTTCGGCATCGTGGCGGATATCACGCCCCCTGTGGCTCTGGCGGCCTACGCCGGCTCGGCCATCGCCAAGTCCGACCCCATGAAGACCGGCATCAACGCCACCAAGCTGGCCATCGCCGCCTTTATCGTGCCGTACATCTTCGCCTACAGTCCGGCGCTGCTGTTTGAAAACATCTCCGGCTGGTGGGAGGTGGCGCAGATCTGCGTCAGTGCCCTGTTGGGCATCTTTGCCATCGCGGCGTCCCTGAACGGCCATCTGTATAAGAAGGTCCACTGGGTGCTGCGTATCGTCCTGGCCGTCGGCGGCCTGGGCATGATGATCCCCGGCACGCTCACCGACGTGGTCGGCCTGGTGCTGGTGGCGGCGGTCATCGCCTACCAGAAGATCAGCGCCAAGAAGCACGGCGGCCCCGTGGTGACGGCCTGACCCCATTTGAAGCAAAAGCATCCCCGCACACCGTGCGGGGATGCTTTTTTACACTATGTTCATACATTTCCACACATTTTGCCTAAAGTGCATAGTACGGGCATCTTGCAAAAACTGTCTGAATTCGGTATGATACAGGCGGTAAGGCAGTTTTTGCACAAAGAGAGGAGCATGGACATGGCACAGACCACAAAAAACGCCATTCGCAAGGGCTTTCTGGACCTGCTGGAGCAGCGGCCGCTGGATAAGATCTCCGTGGTGGACATCGCAGATCACTGCGGCGTGAACCGGAATACGTTTTATTACTACTACTGCGACATCTACGCCCTGGTGCGCGAGGTGCTGGAGACGGAGCTGGACCGCGTCCTCAACGCACCACCCCTCTGCACCAGCTGGTACCAACTGATGATGCGGGTGGCGGCGTTCATGCGCGCCAACCGCCGCGCGGTCTACCACCTGTACCAGTCCAGCCAGCGCGACCTGCTGGAGCGCGAGTATTACCAGGTGGTCTACGGTGCCGTGGAGGATCTGGTGCGCCGCACGGCGGAGGACCTGCCGGTGGCGGAGACGGATGTGCAGTCCATCGCGGCGCTGTATACGGCCACGCTGGTGGGCCTGCTGCAAAGCTGGCTGCACTACGGCATGAAGCACGATGAGGAACAGTTCGTGGAGCGCGTCACCCGCCTGACGGAGGGCACGCTGCGCTACGCGCTGGAGCGCAGCTGCGGGGGGGAGAAGGCGTGAGCGGCTTCTGGAAATGCGTCCTGTACGCGGCGGCGCTGGCCCTGCTGGCGCACCCGCTGGGTCAGGCGATCCCCGGTCCCTTTGACCCGGAGAAGCGGCCCTTCCGCAGCCGGAAATGGGAGCAGAACGGCCGCATCTACACCAAATTGGCCATCGATAAGTGGAAGAAGCTGGTGCCGGACATGAGCCGCATCCTGCCGGACATGGTGAAGAAGGAACTGCCCGGCAGCGGCGCCGTGACGGCGGATCAGGCCGCGGCGCTGGTGCAGGAGACGTGCCGCGCGGAGCTGGTCCACGGGGCCTCCTGTTTGCTGGGCCTGGCGTTTCTGTGGCTGTGGCCCGGCTGGGGCGGCGCGATCGTGCTGGCGGTGTGGGTGCTGCTGGCCAATCTGCCCTTTATTCTGATACAACGCTACAACCGCCCCCGGCTCATGCGCCTGGCGGCGCTGCTGCGAAAGCGAGCGCAGCGGAAAGGAGAGCAAAATGCGCGTACTGATCCTGACCTGTAACACCGGCGGCGGGCACAACGCCGTAGCCGCCGCCCTGCGTGACAGCCTCCAACGCTGCGGCGCGTCCTGCGACGTGATGGACGGCTTGGGCTTCATCTCCAAAAAGGCCTCCAAATTCGTTTCCAAGTGGCACACCCGGTTCTACCGCCGGTATCCCAAGCTCTACAAGGCGGGCTATATGTCCGCCGAGGGCGACAAGGAGATGGACCGGCGCGACGGCCCGGTGTACCGCTATATTGCCCGCGGTGCTCGCCGTCTGGGCCGCACGCTGCAAAGCGGCGGCTACGATGCCGTTGTCTGCGTCCACGTGATCCCCGCCATGATGATGACGGCGCTGAAGCAGGCGTGGAGCGCCTGCCCGGTGTTCTGCTTCGTGGCCACGGACTATACCTGCAGCCCCACGGTAGGTGCCTGCACCCCGGATATCTGCGTCATTCCCCATCAGGAGCTGGCCGACGAGTTCGTCAGCTGCGGCATCGCCCGCGATACCCTTCTGCCCGCCGGCATTCCCGTGCGTTCCGCCTTCCGCGAGCATGGCGATAGAGCCGCGGCGCGGAGAGCTCTGGGCCTGCCGGAGACCGGCCGCCACATCGTCCTCATGTCCGGCAGCATCGGCTGCGGCCCCATGGGCGACGTGGCGGAGGACCTGGATATGCGTATGGCCGACGGCGACTTTGCCACGGTGCTGTGCGGCAGCAACAAGCAGATGCGCTATGCCCTGGAGCTGCGCCGCCTGTACCGCGTGGAGGCTGTGGGCTTTACCACCCAGGTGCAGCTGTACATGGACAGCGCGGACGTGCTGGTCAGCAAGCCCGGCGGCATCAGCATCACCGAGGCCGGCACCCGCGGCGTGCCGCTGCTGCTGGCGGATATGGTGGGCGGCTGCGAAACGCGGAACGAGGCGTTCTTCACCGCCCACGGCTGGGCGGCCTCCTGCCCGCCGGACAACATGGCCGCGTCGGCCCTGGCCTTTCTGGAGGACAAACAGCAGCGTCAGGCCATCACCGCTGCCCAGAGCCGCGATTTCGACGGCCTGGCCGCCGACCGTGTGGCCGCCGCCGTCCTCGCCCGCTGCAGGAAATGACCCCAGCGCCCACGGCGGCAGCCGTGGGCGCCTTCTTTGCGCTTTTTGTACGGCGTCCCTCTTGCATTTCGCGCAAACTGTCGGTATACTTGTTAAAGAAATATCGATTTGTTCACAGGCAGGTCATATTCGTATAGTAGGATGAAACTGCGGCCCCGGACGTGGGCTGCGGCCGAAAGGAGGGCGTCTGCCCATGATGATCGAAAAAAGCGGTACCATCCGCCTGCGGGACATTCCCACCGCCGCGGGCCTTTCCCCGAAGGAGCAGGAGCTGGCGGCGGGCATGGTGCGGGTGACGCACCTGTACCGCAGTGCGCTGAAGGTAGCCGTAACGCAGATGGAGATCCTGGACGAGGAGTTCGCCCGTCTGTATGACCACTCGCCCATCCACCACATCGAATACCGTATCAAGACGCTGGACAGCATCATCGACAAGCTGCGCCGCCGGGGCCTGGAGGTCAGCATCGACAACATCTACGCCCACATCCAGGACGTGGCCGGTATCCGCGTCATCTGCAACTATCTGGACGATATCTACTACCTGCGCTCCCTGCTCACCCGCAGCGAGTCCTATACCGTCCTCCGCGAGGTGGACTATATCAAGGAGCCCAAGGACACCGGCTACCGCAGCCTGCACCTGATCGTCAACGTGCCCATCGTCATCAGCGAGGGCACCATGGTCCTGCCGGTGGAGATCCAGCTCCGCACCATCGCCATGGATATGTGGGCCAGTCTGGAGCACGAGCTGCGGTATAAATCCGACCGCAAATTCACCCAGCAGGATGCCGCCCGCCTGCGCCTGTGCTCCGACGCCATCAGCGAGATCGACCGGGAGATGCAGGATATCTACCAGGGCAACGAACCCCAATACCACGCCTGAACACAAAAGACCGGCCCCGCCGGTCTTTTTTCGTCCCCCGCCAAGGCCCATAACTTCCCCTTATACCTCCCACACAGATTTTTTATGCCAACATCTGGATATTCCCGTTGCCTTTCGCGACACTTTCTGGTAAGATGGTCGTACAACAGAGCCTGCACGCAAAAAAACTTTCCCAACAAGAAATTTTGCGGCACACAGGCCCGGGAGAGAAATATGTGAGCCATAGAAGGAGGAACCGCCATGAAGAGACGACTGCTCCCCATCCTGATGACCCTGGTATTGGTATGCGCGCTGCCCATATGGGCAGCTTTTGTTACATCGGGGGATGTAACAAATCCCCTGGTGTGCACCGCCGGCGCGACGGAACTGACCTTGCAGGGGAGGATAGACAAGGCAAACGCTGGCGATACGATTACATTGAGCTCTGATACGGAGATTGCTGCCACGCTGCAAATTGCAAAAAACCTGACCCTCGACCTGAACGGCTGTGTATTGAGGATGAGAGGCACCGGCAGTGTGCTCGAGGTGAGTGACCGTGCGACCCTGACCATCACGGACAGCAGCGCGGCGAAGTCCGGCACCATCACCGGCGGTAATGCCGAGGATGGCGGCGGCGTATACATAGGAGACAATTCATCAGAAGGACACCTTGTGATGACCGGCGGCACCATCACCGGCTGTGCGACCGACCACGGCCGGGGCGGCGGTGTGTTTGTATTTAAGGGGAGCTTTACCATGTCCGGTACGGCCAAGATCACCAACTGCACCGCTGTTTGGGGTGGCGGCGTTGTGGTACATACCGGATCGAGCACATTCACTATGAACGGCGGTGAGATCAGCGATTGCAAAGCTTCCTATACCGGCGGTGGTGTTTGCCTGGTCGGCGGTGCATGGTTTGAAATGACCGGCGGTACCATCCGGAACTGCACAGCTGGCTCTGTGGAGAGCAGTGCGATCTATATGGACCCGGGGACGATGAAAGCCCACGGCGGCACGGTAAAGGGGAATGTCTGCGTGAGTGGGGTCGGTAACTGTGTTATTACGCATGAACCTTCCCAAGAGGGCTATACCATTTTTGACGAGACGATCACATTTGAGGGTAATGGCAGTACTACGGCCATGTACCCGGTGAAATTTGACTTGGACCAGGGCAGTGACAATGACATTACGGTGAGAGAGACGAAGCTGGGCTCCCCGGCAGAAAAGCCCGCTGACCCGACCAAACCAAATCTTGTTTTCCAATATTGGTACGAAGCGGGAACGGATGGCTCTGCCGCATGGAACTTCAGTACGCCGGTGACGCGTCCCCTGCATCTGCTGGCCAAGTGGGAGGAAAAACCCCAAACCGGCGGCTACTACTACGCCCCGCCCGCGGAGCAGCCCATCGAGGCCCCCAAGACCGCCGACCCCGGCGTAGCCCTCTACGCCGCCCTGTCGCTCCTGTCTCTGACGGGCCTGACCTGCGCCACCAAAAAGAGATAAACAAACAAAAAGAGATAAACAAAGCCAAAAGAAGCGCCCCCGGTTGAAAAAAGCCTTCCCCTCGAGGGGAAGGTGGCACGGCGAAGCCGTGACGGATGAGGTGTAGCCGCGCAGCGGCGTAAAACTCCCCGTCCCGCCCGTAGGCGGCGTCCCCCATACCCCGGCGGCATCAGCCGCCACCAACCAAAGCCGCCCTCCGGGCGGCTTTGGCGCGATTTGATAATCGCCACTCGACCAGCGCACCAACCCCTACCCTCGCACAGCGTCAGCGGCAGCGGCGCAAGAGGTACAAGCAGTCCCCTGAACCGACAATGTTACCCACCGCACTTCATGCGCGAGTGCATACCGCCAAATCTGCATGACCCACAGCGCGCCAAGGGGTCCTTAGACCGTAGGTCTAAGCGACTTTCTTTCCCACATTTCTTTCTTCGCAGAAAGAAATGTGGCCGCCGGAGGCTTGCGCCCGCAGGCGCAACACCTGCACATTCCCGCGCCAAGGAAGTCTTGAAACGTAGTTTCAAGCGGCTTTCTTTGGTAGCTTTCTTTCAACGATGAAAGAAAGCTACTCGCGCCAGGGGGCGCGAAACTCCCCATCCCGGCACACAAAAAAACAGCCCTCCGGCCACCGCCGAAGGGCTGTTTTTCACAGATGATATTCCTGCTTGTACTCCTCATAGTACCGCGCGAAGGAACTGGACTTCATGGCCCGGACACTGTTCAGATACTCGTGGGTGTCGAAGGAGTCGGACTCCAGCTCGATAATGGCCACGGCGATGTTGGAGCAGTGGTCCGCCACGCGCTCGTAGTTGGTCAGCAGGTCGTTGAACACGAACCCCTGGTTCAGCGTGCAGCTGCCGGACTGCAATCGGTCCACGTGGTGGGACTTCATCTCGTCGCACAGGCCGTCGATGATCTCCTCCAGCGGCTCCACCCGGGCGGCCCGCTGGGGATCGTTTTCCACAAAGGCGCCCACGGCGATGGATAGTATCTCCCGGACGGCGGACTCTATCACGTCCAGCTCATGACAGGCCTCAGGGGAGAATTGCAGATCCTTGTCGTGTATCTCCTTGGCGGCCTCCGAAATGTTCAGTGCGTGGTCGGAGATACGCTCAAAGTCGGAGATGGTGTGCAGGTATTTGCTGACCTCCTCGCTCTGGGATTGAGACAGGGACTTGCTGGTGATCTTCATCAGATAGGTGCCCAGCTTGTCCTCGTAGCGGTCGATAACGGACTCCGTTTCACCCACCATGCGGAAATCCTTGTCGGACCAGCGGTTCCGCAGGCCAACGGCCATCAGCAGGTTGCCCTCGGCCCGTTCGGCCATGGAGTTGGTCACCAGCCGGCTCTGCTCGATGGACAGCGCCGGGTGCTGCAAAAAGCGCTCCTCCAGCCGGTCCATCTCCTGCTCCTCGGCGGCGGAGCCGTCGTCGGGGAACAGCAGCTCCACCATGTGCTCCATCAGCCCAATGCAGGGCAGCAGCACGATCACGGTGGCCAGGCGGAACAGGGTGTTCATCAGTGCGATGGACACAGAGGACATGACCGCGTCCAAAAAGGTGAAGTGGATAATGGCGTTGGCGCCGTAGAACAGCAGCGCCCAGATCAGCACGCCCAGCACGTCGATCAGCAGATAGATAAAGGCGGTGCGCTTGCCGTTGAGGTTGGCGCCCAGGGCGGACAGCAGCACAGGCACCGCCGCGCCGATGGCGATGCCCATGACGATGGGCAGAGCCACCTCAAAGGTGACAGCGCCGGTAATGGCCAGCGCCTGCAAAATACCCACCGCGGCGGAGGCGCTCTGCAAAACGCTGGTGAACGCCAGACCCACCAGAATACCTAAAATGGGGTTGGAGAAGCTGGTCAGGATGCGGATAAAGGCCTCGCTCTCCCGCAGGGGGGACACCGCGCCGGACATGGCGGACATACCGTACATCAGCACCGCGAAGCCCAGCAGGATCTCGCCCACATAGCGGTTGCTGGTCTTGCCGGTGAACATCCGCAGGATGATGCCGACCACGGCCACGATGCCGGTGAGCACCTCGGTGCTCAGCAGCTGCACCACGCCGCTGCCGCCCTCCAGGGAAGACAGGCACAGGATCCACCCGGTGACGCTGGTGCCCAGTATGGCGCCCATGATCACGCCGATGGCCTGCTTGACCTTCATCATGCCGGAGTTGACGAAGCCCACCACCATCACAGAGGTGGCGGAGGAGGACTGGATCACGGCGGTGACGCCGGTGCCCAGCAGCACGCCCTTCAGCGGTGTGCTGCTCAGCTTATAGAGCACCAGCTCCAGGCGGCTGCCGGCGACCTTTTTCAGGCCCTCGCCCATCAGGGACATACCGAACAAAAACAGTGCGATACCGCCCAGCAGCGATATGACGTCTGCAACGCTCATGGCCCATTCCCTCCCATGATAAAATCTTCTTATAGGTAGTATAACAGGTACAGGGGGGATTTGTCGACTGAAACTGTAAAAAAGCCGGTAGAAATTTTAGGTTTTTCTTAAACAGCCCTTGTGGTTCTTGTCAAAGAGAGCACCTTCGGGTATAATGACAGTTACAAAAAAAGCACAGTAAGGATACAATAAGGTATACAATGAAGTAAAGTGAAGGAACGTATATGTTTAAGCATTGTGTCATCGTTTTTTTCGTCTCCATGGTGCCGTTGATCGAGCTGCGGGGCGCGATCCCCTACGGCGTGGCCTTCGGTCTGCCCCTGTGGCTGACGTATCTGATCGCCATCGCGGGCAATATGCTGCCGGTTCCCATCATTTATTTTTTTGCACGAAAAGTGCTTGTATGGGGGAGAGATAAGAGGTATATCGGAAAATTTTTCACCTTTTGCCTGGAAAAAGGGGAGAAAGCCGGGCGTAAGCTCCAGGCCAAAGCCGGCCGCGGACTGTACTGGGCGCTGCTGCTGTTTGTGGGCATTCCCCTGCCGGGCACCGGCGCCTGGACGGGCACTCTTGCCGCCAGCCTGCTCGATATGGACTTCAAAAAAAGCACCTTCGCCTGCGCCGCCGGCGTCCTGCTGGCCGGTGCCATCATGGGTGGCTTGAGCCTGTTGGGCGTCAGTGCTTTCGGCGGGTAAATTTGTCTTGCAATCGCCGGCCATTTACGGTATAATGTGCGGGTAATATCTGCCGGTGTGATGGAATTGGTAGACGTAGTGGACTCAAAATCCACCGCTGGCGACAGCGTACCGGTTCGAGTCCGGTCACCGGCACCAAAAAAGAGACATCCGTGAGGATGTCTCTTTTTTTGCCGCTGATAGAAGGGTATATACGAATTTTGCAAAAATTACCAATATATCAATAACTGCTTGATATTTCGCTATAAAAATATATAATAGATACACGAACCAGCAGTGGTACCACTGCTCTTTGTTTCAATGCACAATTGAAACAAAGAGGTCTGTACAATGGAAAAGGAGGAGAAAATGAGGAGGATAAGGCGTTAGAGCTTCTTGCCGACCTGAAGAAAGAGGTGAGGGAACGCGGTGTGATGGTCAAGGTCGGCGTTGTTATTTTCAATCGGGAGGCAAATGTTGCGTTCCCGCTTACGGAGCTTACAAAGGAAAACTATACTACCATTGAGGCTGCGATAAGGGAAACTATATCCAGCGGCAGCAATACGCATGCGGGACTTCTTGCGGGCAAGAAAATGCTCGATGGCGATACGGCGGTCGAGCCGCACCGCAAGCATCTGATATTTGTCAGTGACGGCGTTACCTATCAGTTCTGCAAGGGGGATGATCATACTACCCCGTATACGCGCAGCTTTGATGGCAGCCTAATCTCGAATGGTGTTAACCAGTGCGGTACGCTAAGTGAGTTGAACGTGCAGTACGGGTACAGTGACGAAGAGGCAGGAACGTTTATTCCCAAGGGCTGCATCAATGACTGGATGAGCGATATTGCCGGAAGAATGGAGACAGACAATGACAACGAGGATTGGGACTATCAATATACTGGGCAGACTCCGACCGAAAATAGCAAACTGCTGCAGAAAAAGGAAAACGTTTCAAATGTGGAGAAAGCCCTGCATCTGACAGAGAGTACCTACAAAGCGATGCAGGAGAGTGGCTATCAGTGCCATGCCGTGTTGGCAAGGGAAACACGGCAGTGGGGTACCGCCTTTATGAACAGACTGGCGGGAGGGAGAGCAGTCGCTTTTGACTCAATCCAACATAAAGTCCTCTACGCTGTTGATAAGGGTTCCGCTGTGGCGGATACTGTCGGCAAGAGTTTCGATCTCGTTCCCGGCACGTTTTGTCTCACCGTTGGCGGGCAAGAACTGCAATATAAGCAGGATGGAAATGTGACCTACTTCGGCGGCGACCGGAATGAGAGTAATTACCGCTTCAAGATAGAGTACGACGGTGCCGCCGACAGCTTCACATGGGAAATCAACGAACCGGTCTCCAACTTTGCCCCGGTCAAGCTTTCCTACACTGTAAAGCTCGCCGGTACGCCCGCCGCCGGCACCCACGGTGTGATGGATCTGAATGGGGACGGTTATGTGGATGACACCACCACACTCGTAGACGTGTCAAAGGCGCTTTATACCAATGAGAGCGCGATCTTGACACCGGTAGCCACAGTCGGTGGGCAGGGTGAGGCTCTGGAGTTCCCCAAGCCCTCCGTGTCCTACACGGCGGCCGCCTATTACTACAGCGAGCCCCCTGCACCTGTGAAAAGGACGGTCAGCCCCACGACCTTTGACGCGGGAATTGCCGTATACGCTGAGGTCGCCGCCCTGTCGCTGGCCGGCGCGGTAAAGCTGTGCGGGAGGCGTGGCCGCCGCGATGCCTAAGAGGATATCCCTCCCACGGCTGATGTCTTCCACCCTGCACCGGCAGGGGAATACAGAGAGCACCCCGAAAGGGGTGCTCTCTGCGTCCGGCATTAATTTGCTGTTTATTTACGATTTTCCCTCTACCAAAGCGGTGCAAGATGTGGTATGATATTTAAGTAAGAGTATGACCCGGAGGGAGGTGCTGCTGTATGCGGCGTTTTAAACGGTATATCTGCCTGGTCGGGCTGCTGGCGCTGCTGGCAGCGGCATTGACCGGCTGCGGTTTCTCTGACGATTCGGTGGAGGAACTGTTTACCCTGCCGCGAATGGCGGAGGAGTACACCGGCCTGACACAGGAGCTGGAGGCACTGATCACACAGGGCTATGAGTACGCCTCGCCTACCGGCGGGCGGAATATCCAGTCGGTGCAGATGGCTGACCTGGACGGCGACGGACAGCAGGAGGCCCTGGCCTTTTTCCGCATGAGCAGCGACGAAAAGCCGCTGAAAATATTTGTATTTAAGATCGAGGGCGACAGCTATGCCCGCTACTGCACCATCGAGAGCAGCGGCACCGCCATCGACAGCGTGTACTATCAGGACCTGAACGGCGACGGCCGGCGTGAGCTGATCGTGGGCTGGCGTATCAGCGCCGAGGTGCAGACCGTGGCGGTGTACACCGTGGCGCGGGAGCCAGTGGCGCTGATGTCCAGCGGCTACACGCGCTTTACCATACAGGATCTGAATGGTGACGGTATCCCCAGCCTGCTGGTGCTTCGCACCGACGCGGACAGCCAGCCGGTGGCGGAGTTCTACGGCTGGCAGGATGAGCAGATGGGCGTGGCCTACCGCTGCGTGCTGTCCAGCACCATGGCCTCGGTGAACCGGGGCAGCCTGGTCAGCGATCGGCTGGATGCCGACACGCCGGCGCTGTACATCACCGGTGTGGACGAGCAGGGTATGGCCGCCACGGATATTCTGGTGTTCCGCCAGGATCTGGGGCTGGTGAATCTGGCACTCAGCGGCAGCAGCACCGGCATGTCCAACGCCGTGTTTCCCTATCGTCAGCTGCTGCCCCAGGATATCAACGGCGACGGGATTATCGAGCTGCCCAGTCCGGACACCAGTTGGACAGCGGAGCAGACGGACGGTCTGGTCAGCTGGCTTTGCTGCAACGGCGACGGGCAGTTGTCCACCGTGGCCAAGACGTACCACAGCCTGTCCTGCGGGTGGTATTTCACCATACCGGAGAGCTGGTGGGACTGGAGCGTGGAGACCGCCACCACCAGCATCAGCAATGAAAATCAGTTCAGCCTGGCAATCAACGGGGATCCGGTGCTGAGCCTGTACACCATCACCGGCGAGAACCGGGAGAACCGCGGCCGCATGGGGAAAAGGGTGCTGCTGCGTCGCCAGACAGCCACCATCTACGCCGGCGAGCTGAATGACGCGGCGGCCTATTACGGCATGGATGAGGATCTGCTGCGCCGCAGCTTCAGCCTCATCGTAGGCAGCTGGAGCAACTGACAAGGAGGGACTGCCATGAAAAAGGTACTGGTACTGGAGGACGAGTCCAGCATCCGCAGCTTTATCGTTATCAATCTCCGCCGCGCCGGCTACGAGGTGGTGGAGGCGGAAACAGGCGAGGAGGCACTGGAAAAGCTGAAGATCCACAGCGATGTCCGAGTGGCGTTGCTGGACATTATGCTGCCCGGTATCGATGGGTTTGAGGTTTGCCGCCGTATCCGCGCCACCAACGCTGCCATCGGCATCATTATGCTTACCGCACGGTCCCAGGAAATGGATAAGGTGACGGGATTGATGACCGGTGCCGACGACTATGTGACAAAGCCCTTCTCCCCGGCGGAACTGACTGCCCGCGTGGATGCGCTGATGCGCCGGTCCGGCGGCGGTGTCGTAGACGCCGGTGAGATCGACCAGCCGCCCTTCCTGCTGAACACCCGCAACCGTACTCTGGAGAAGAACGGTCAGCGGATCAAGCTCACCCAGGTGGAGTACGCCATCATGAAGATGTTTATGGAGAACCCCGGCAAGGCGCTCTCCCGCGAGGAGATCCTGGACTTGGTCTGGGGCCACGACTATTTCGGCGAGCTCAAGATCGTGGACGTGAATATCCGGCGCCTGCGGCTGAAGATCGAGGACAATGCCACGAACCCAACCTATATTACGACGATCTGGGGTTTCGGCTACAAATGGGGGCTGTGACAGCAGAGCTTTTCCGCCAGTACTTCATTGCAGCGGCTTGACGTACACACAGTACGCCTGCGCCGCTGTGGCTCGTCCTGGCAAAAAATCTCTCGCTGTCAGGCTTTGCGCCGCGCCCGTGGGTGCGCTATACCTTATTTTGCGATGAAAGGAGATGAACGCCTTGGCAGGAAAGAAGCATAAAGTGCAGGGCCTGCGCCGCCGGTGGCTCACCGGCAGCATGGGGCCGGTGCTGGTCATATTGCTGCTGGTGGGCGTGCTCATCTCCGTGGGTTTTGCCAGCAACTACTACAACAGTGCGCGCTCTACACTGCGGGCAAAGGCCGCGGCGGGCGCGGACTATTTCAACACCTATGTGATGACCAGCTATCGGGAGTATTACCGCAGCGCGACGATCTACGCCGCCGCCTTTGACGACAGCGACAAGATCGAGCTGCAGTTCCTCAACAGATCCGGCCGCGTGGAGGTCACGACCCGGGGCGTCACCACCGGCACCTACCCCAGCACGCCGGAAATACTGCGGGCGCTGGAAAGCGGCACGGTGCAGGACTACATCGGCCGTGACAGCGTCACCGGGGAGCGCATCCTGGCGGTGTCCGGCCTGCTGAAGTTCAACGGCCAGGTGGTGGGCGTTATGCGCTACGTTACCGCCATCGGGAACATCGACCGGCAGGTGCTGCTGACGGTCCTGCTGGTGGCCGGCGTCATGCTGGCGGTGGTGGGGCTGATCGTCATGTCCAGTATGATCTTCATCAACAATGTGGTGGCCCCCGTGTCCGCCGTGTCAGAGGCGGCCAAGCGTATCTCCGGCGGCAGCTACGGCGTGCAGATACCCAACAAGTACTCCGACGAAATGGGCGAGTTGGTGGACAACATCAACGATATGTCCCGCAAGATCGGCGAGAGCGAACGAATGAAGTCCGAGTTCATCTCCTCGGTGTCCCATGAGCTGCGGACACCACTGACGGCGATCAACGGCTGGGGCGAAACGCTGCTGGCCGATGAGTCCAACGACGTGCAGCAGATCAAGCGCGGCGTGCAGATCATGGTGAAGGAGTCCCGCCGTCTGACCAATATGGTGGAGGAACTGCTGCAATTTTCCCGCCTGGAGGATGGGCGCTTCACCCTGCAGGTGGAGGACACCGATCTGCAGGCGGAGTTGGAGGACGCGGTGTACAGCTACCGGGAGCTGTTTCGTCAGGACGGCATTGCCCTGGAGTATTCCAGTGATCGGGCGGAGTACAGCGAGGTCATCTCCGGCGACCCGGAACGCCTGAAGCAGGTATTCTGCAATCTGCTGGACAATGCGGCCAAGCACGGCGGCAGCGGCAAGCGCATCGCTGTGCATCTGAGCCAGCAGGAAGGGGAGTATGTGATCACCATCCGGGACTTCGGCCCCGGTATACCGGAGGCGGAGCTGCCCTATGTGAAGCAGAAGTTCTACAAGGGCTCATCCAAGGCTCGGGGCAGCGGAATCGGTCTGGCGGTCTGCGACGAGATCGTCCAGCGCCACGGCGGACGACTGGACATCGCCAACGCCGAGGGCGGCGGCACCGTAGTTACGGTGTATTTGCCGTTGAAAAAGCAGGCTGAACAGGAATTGTAAAAAAGAACAGAAAAAACTCGAACAAGTGTTGCATTTTACTGCAAGCTGTGCTATGCTTGCGTCAGAAAGGAATTCAGCAGACCTATGGAAAAGAAAAAGGGCGCTTTCCGTACCAGTATCGGCGGACAGGCGCTGATCGAGGGAATACTTATGCGCGGCCCGGAGAAGGATGCGATCGTGGTCCGTTCACCGGAGGGCCTGGTCACCAAGGTGACCCAGCGCAAATTCGTCAAGGCCAACTACCCCATTCTGGGCGTTCCCATTCTGCGGGGCGCGGTGACGTTCATCGGCTCCATGATCACCGGCGTCAAGGCGCTGATGTTCTCGGCAGATTACTTCCCGGAGGACGAGAATGCCAAGCCGGACAAGCTGGAGGAATGGCTCAACAAGCACGTGCCGGCGGAGAAGCTGCAATCGCTGCTGGTGGGCTTTTCAGTGGTGCTGAGCATCGGCCTCATGCTGGTGCTGTTCATGCTGCTGCCTACGTTTCTGGCGGGGCTGTTCCACGCCACAAGCCCAGCGATCCACAATTTGATCGAGGGTGTGGTCAAGATCCTGGTGCTGCTGGCGTACATGATCCTCTGCTCCAGACAGAAGGACGTATACCGGGTGTTCTGCTACCACGGTGCGGAGCACAAGACCATTTTCTGCTATGAGGCGGGACTGCCGCTGACGGTGGAGAACGTTCGTATCCAGCCCCGGCACCACCCCCGCTGCGGCACCAGCTTCCTGTTTGTGGTCATCATCGTGTCCATCATTGTCTCCAGCCTGGTGTTTCCCTACATCAATTGGCAGAGCGTGTGGGTCCGTGTGGGCGTGAAGCTGCTGCTGCTGGTGCCCGTGGTGGGCATCACCTATGAGTTCAACCGCCTGGTGGGGGCGCACGACAATGCGCTGACGCGCGTCCTCTCTGCCCCCGGTATGTGGCTGCAGAACTTTACGACCCACGAGCCGGACGACAGCATGATCGAGGTGGCGATCGAGGCCATGAAGCTGGTCATTCCGGAGGAGAAGGGTACCGACACCTGGTGAACCGGGGTCGCGCAGCGGGGCGCAAAACAGCGGAAAGCGCCGAAAAATACCGAAGAAAGTGAAAACGGTACGTATTATGGCGATCACATATAACAATTTGTATTTGGACGTGCGGCAGCAATTCCTGCGGGCAGGATTGCCCGACCCCACGCTGGAGTCCCGGGAGTTGGTGTGCTGCGCCTCCGGGAAGACCCGGGAGGCGTTGAGCCGGGATGGCCGGCTGTACGTGCCGGAGTCGGTGGAACAGCAGGTGCGCCGCCTGGCGGAGCGCCATCTGGCCGGCGAGCCGGTGGCGTACCTGATCGGCGAGTGGGAGTTCTACGGCCTGCCGCTGGATATCTCTGAGAGTGTGCTGATCCCCCGGCCGGACACCGAGGTATTGGTGGATCGGGCGCTGATGTACCTGAAGACCGTGGCCGAGCCCCGGGTGCTGGACCTGTGTGCAGGCTCGGGCTGTATCGGCCTGGCCCTGGCCAAAAACGCGCCGGAGAGCCATGTGGTGTTGGGCGAGCTGGACGAGTGCGCACTGCGTATCTGCCGCCAGAACATCCGCCGCAATGACCTGACCGGGCGGGTGGTGTCCCTGCAGCTGGACGCGCGGGAGAAGCCGTCGGCCCATCTGGGGGAGTTTGACTGCATCGTGTCCAATCCGCCCTATATCCCCGATGGGGACATCGCGGAGTTGGACGCGTCTGTGCGGGACTACGAGCCTCATCTGGCGCTGCGGGGCGGCGCGGACGGGCTGGACTTCTATCGAGCGATCGCCGGACACTGGACGGCAGCGCTCCGCGTGGGCGGACGGCTGCTGTTCGAGGTGGGTATCGGCCAGGCGGACGAGGTGCTGCGGATCATGCGGAGTGTGGGTTTCGGCGATCTGGAGATCACCCCGGATCTGAACGGTATTCCCCGGGTGGTAGAGGGTGTGCTGTGCTCGGAGCTTTGACAGCGTACGTTGACTGTCCGTTTTTTGGGACAGTTGGGGAGATATATTAGATACATCAGAACTTGAGGAGGACGGAACTATGGCAGTCAAAAAGGAACCTGTCGCCCCGGCACCGGTGGTATCCGACAAAAAGAAGGCGCTGGAGACGGCCATGCAGCAGATCGAGAAGATGTACGGCAAGGGGTCGATCATGCGCTATGGTGCGGAGAGTACGCTGAATGTGGAGTCCATTCCTACCGGCTCACTGTCGCTGGATCTGGCGCTGGGTATCGGCGGCCTGCCCCGGGGCCGTATTGTGGAGATCTACGGACCGGAGTCCTCCGGTAAGACCACGCTGGCACTGCACGTGCTGGCCGAGGCGCAGAAAATGGGCGGCGAGGTAGCCTTTGTGGATGCGGAGCACGCTCTGGACCCCACCTATGCCAAGGCACTGGGCGTTAATGTGGAGGATATGCTGATCTCCCAGCCGGACACCGGCGAGCAGGCGCTGGAGATCACCGAGGCCTTGGTCCGCAGCGGCGCCATCGACGTAGTGGTGGTGGACTCCGTGGCGGCGCTGGTGCCCCGGGCGGAGATCGAGGGCGAGATGGGCGACAGCTTTGTGGGCCTGCATGCCCGACTGATGAGCCAGGCCCTGCGTAAGCTGACAGGAATCATCAACAAGACCAATTCTATCGTCATTTTCATCAACCAGCTGCGCGAGAAGGTGGGCGTCATGTATGGCAATCCGGAGGTCACCACCGGCGGCCGTGCGCTGAAGTTTTATGCCTCCGTCCGCATTGACGTGCGCCGTATCGAGACGTTGAAGTCCGGCGGCGAGGTCATCGGCAACCGTACCCGGGCCAAGGTGGTGAAGAACAAGGTGGCGCCTCCGTTCCGCGAGGCGGAGTTCGATATCATGTACGGCGAGGGCATCAGCAAGCTGGGCGATCTGCTGGATCTGGCGGTGAAGCTGGACCTGGTGCAGAAAAGCGGCTCCTGGTTCAATATGGGCGAGCTGCGCCTGGGTCAGGGTCGTGACGCGGCCAAGCAGTACTTCCGTGACCATCCGGACGAAGCGGATAAGCTGGAGACGGCGGTGCGTGAGAACTTCCACAAGCTGATGGGCAGCCAGTCCCGGGTAGCGGCCAAGGCCGCCGGACGGGCGGTGGACGTGTCCGCCGACGATTTTGACGACGAAGACTGATGCGGATCGAGCGCATTGAAAAATCAAAGCACAAGCAGGAGCGCGTGCTGGTGTTTCTGGAGGGGGGCGACCTCCTTCGAATCACCGGCGCGGAGCTTCTGCGCTTTGGTTTATACAAAGGTATGGACTTGTCGCCGGCGCTTGTGGTAGAATTACAGGCGGCGGCACAGCAGTCTCAGCTGAAGCAGACCGCGGCGCGGATGGCGTCGGGACGGATGTTGTCCAAAAAAGAGGTGCAGCGCCGTCTGACAAAAAAGGGCGCCACAGAGGAGCAGGCGGCGGACACCGCCGACTGGCTGGAGACGCTCGGCGCGGTGGATGACGAGGGCTATGCCGGCGTTATCGTGCGGCATTACGGGGCCATGGGTTATGGCCCAGGCCGGGTGAAACAGGAACTGCACCGCCGGGGCGTGCCCCGGGAGCTGTGGGACGAGGCGCTGGCACAGCTGCCCCCGGCAGCGGACGCCGTGCGGAAGGTGGTGGCTGCCAGACTGCGGGGCCGGCCCATGACACAGGAGGACAGCCGGAAGCTGGCCGCGGCATTGCAGCGGCGTGGGTTTTCCTGGAATGACATACGGCCCGTGCTCAATGAGTGGGGGCAGGAAATAGACGAGACGTGAGGTATACGACGTGAAGGTTGCATTTATTTCCCTTGGCTGTGCCAAGAATTTGGTGAATACAGAGCAGATGATGGCTCTGTGCCGCGATGCGGGGCATACGCTGCTGGAGGCACCCGCCGGTGCGGACGCGGTGGTCATCAACACCTGCGGGTTTATCGACAGTGCCAAGGAGGAGGCGATCGACACCATACTGTCTGTGGCGGCGTTGAAGGCCGAGGGACAGGTGGGCAAGATACTGGTGACGGGGTGCCTGACCCAGCGCTACCAGCAGGAGATACTGGACGAGCTGCCCGAGGTGGACGGTATCATGGGCACCGGCAGCTACGGTGAGATCGTGCCGGCGCTTTCCGAGATGATGGCCGGCGGTACGCCCCGGCGCTTTGCCGATATCCACGGGATGATCGATGAATTCGACCGGGTGCTGACGACGCCGGGGCACTATGCCTATCTGCGTATTGCCGAGGGCTGCGACAACCGCTGTGCATACTGTGTGATACCCTCTCTGCGCGGGAAATACCGCAGCCGCCGCATGGAGGATGTGCTGGTCGAGGCGAAGCATCTGGCTGACGCCGGGGTGAAGGAGTGCATCGTCATCGCCCAGGATATCACCCGCTACGGCATCGACCTGTACGGCGAAAAGAAGCTGGCGGCGCTGCTGCGGGAGCTGTGTAAGCTGGACTTCCGCTGGATCCGGCTGCACTATCTGTATCCGGACGAGTTCACCGACGAGCTGATCGACACCATCGCCGCGGAGGAGAAGGTGCTGCCCTATCTGGATATCCCCATCCAGCACTGCAACGACAAGGTGCTGCGCGCCATGAACCGCCGTGGCGACAAGGCGGAGCTGCTGGCACTGTTCCGTGAGCTGCGGGCGCGTATCCCCGACCTGGTGCTGCGGACCAGCCTTATCACCGGTCTGCCCTTCGAGGATGAGGCGGCGTTTGAGGAGCTGTGCGAATTTTTACAGGAGGTCCGCATCGAACGGGTGGGCGTGTTCCCCTACTCCCCGGAGGAGGGGACACCGGCGGCGCGCATGCTGAACCGTGTGGACACCGCCGAGGCCGAGCGCCGGGCGGAGCTGGTGGTGGACGTACAGTCCCGAATCATGGACGACTTCAACGACAGCCGTATGGGCACTGTGGCAGAGGTGCTGTGCGACGGGTTCGACCAGGAGGCCATGCAGTTCGTGGGGCGTAGCTACGCCGAGAGCCCCGATATTGACGGGCGCATCTATTTCACCGCCGACCATGAGGTGGAGGCGGGTGAGTTCGTGCCGGTGCGTATCACCGGCACCATGGACGGCGAGTTGACCGGCGAGTTGGCGGAGTAAAAGGGGGCTTTCCCTTTGCCCGGCACCGTGCTATAATGCTGCGAGAGATAAAAGCGAAAGGTGGATACATATATGACTACGGCGAACAAATTGACGATCCTGCGGGTGCTGATGATTCCCGCGTTCTTGGTGGTGTTGTACTGGGGTTTTCCCGGCAGCCGCTATGTGGCGCTGGGCATCTACATCGTGGCCTGTTTGACCGACCTGCTGGACGGCTACATTGCCCGGCACTATAATCAGGTCTCCGATTTCGGGAAATTCATGGATCCGCTGGCGGACAAGTGCCTGGTGATGGCGGCGCTGTGCTGGTTCGTGGAGGAGGGCACCTTCGCCGCGTGGGTGTTGGCCATCGTGCTGCTGCGGGAGTTTGCCGTGTCCGGCATGCGTTTGGTGGCTGTGGAGAAGGGCCGGGTCATCGCCGCTGGCTGGTCCGGTAAGGTCAAGACCGCCAGCACCATGGTGTGTATCTGCCTGATCCTGCTGGGTATTCCTCAGTGGCTGAACTATGTGTGTCAGGGCGTCATCCTCGTGACAACCGTGTACTCCGGCATCGAGTACTTCGCCAAAAACGCTGATGTGTTCAAAGAGGTCAAATGACTTGACACGGCGGGAAATTCCTGTTACTATTAACTGAACCGAATAGCGCGATGAACGGAAAGAGTACGCGCCACAGCTTTGCCAAGAGAGGGACGGTCACCGGCTGAAAGCCGTCCCGCACAGCGGTGCAGAAAGTGCGTCCGGGAGCGCGAGGGATGTGGATGCCCTCCGCATGGCCTGCGTTATGGCCGGACTTGAGTGATAAACGAGAGTGGAACCGCGAAGTCTTTTTCGCCTCTCATGCCCTACGGCATGGGAGGCGTTTTTGTTCGGCATAATAATATAATGTAGATAGAAGGAGAACCGTTATGTATTTGTATAATTCCGCCACCCACAAGAAAGAGGAGTTCAAGACCCATACGCCGGGCCATGTGGAGATGTACACCTGCGGCCCCACCGTGTACCACTTCGCCCACATCGGTAACCTGCGCTCCTATATCATGGAGGACGTGCTGGAGAAATACCTGCGCTACGCGGGCTACGACGTGAACCGCGTCATGAATATTACCGACGTGGGACACCTGACCTCTGATGCCGATGAGGGCGAGGACAAGATGCTCAAGGGCGCCAAGCGTGAGCACAAGACCGTCATGGAGATCGCCAAGTATTACACCGACGCGTTTTTCGAGGACTGCCGGAAGCTGAACATCAAGCGCCCGGACGTGGTGCAGCCCGCTACCGGCCTCATTGACGACTATATCAAGATCATCACCAAGCTCATCGACACCGGGTATGCATATCTGGCCGGCGGCAACGTGTATTTCGACACCAGTAAGCTGAAGCGGTACTACATCTTCAACGATCACAACGAGGAGGATCTGGCTGTGGGCGTCCGCGAGGGCGTGGAGGAGGACACCAACAAGCGCAACAAGAACGACTTTGTGCTGTGGTTCACCAAGTCCAAGTTCGAGGACCAGGCGCTGAAATGGGACTCTCCCTGGGGCGTGGGCTATCCCGGCTGGCACATTGAGTGCTCCGGTATTTCCATGAAGTACAACGGCGAGTATCTGGACCTGCACTGCGGCGGCGTGGACAACGCCTTCCCCCACCACACCAATGAGATCGCCCAGAGCGAGAGCTATCTGGGCCATCCCTGGTGCCCCCACTGGTGCCATGTGGCACACCTGAACACCGACCATGGCAAGATGTCCAAATCCAAGGGTGAGTTCCTGACGGTATCGCTGCTGGAGGAGAAGGGCTATGACCCGCTGGCCTACCGGTTCTTCTGCCTGCAGAGCCACTACCGCAAGAGTCTGGTGTTCACCTGGGAGAACCTGGACAACGCCACCGTGGCCTACAACAAGCTGCTGAGCAAGATCGCGGCGCTGAAGGATGAGGGCGAGGTGGACCGGGCTGCCTTTGACGAGTACAAGGCCAAGTTCATGGCTGCCATGGACAACGACCTGAACACCTCCATGGCTGTGACGGTGCTGTATGACGTGCTGAAGGCCAAGACCAATGACAAGACCAAGCTGGCCCTGCTGGACAGCTTCGACACCGTGCTGGGCCTGAAGCTGCTGGAGAAGGCCGCTACCCTCCGCGCCAAGCAGGCCGCCGCCCCCACTGCCGGCGAGTTCACCGTCATCAGCGAGGACGGCGAGACCAACGCAGAAGTGGAGGCGCTGATCCACGCCCGCGCCGATGCCAAGAAGGCCAAGAACTTTGCCGAGGCCGACCGCATCCGCGACGAGCTGAAGGCCCAGGGAATCGAGATCACCGACGTGCCCGGCGGCGCAAAGTGGAAACGTGTCTGAATATAAAAAAGACCGCCTGTGGGCGGTCTTTTTTCGGCTGGGAACAAATCGCGGCGCATATCCGTCAAAGGGGCAGAAGGAAGAAAAGGAGGTATTTCCCATGAAACGACTGAAAGCGGCCATGTGCGCGGTGCTGGCGGGGCTGATGCTGGCGGGCTGCGGTTCGAAAGAGGTGATAACCTGCAGGGCAGAGGGACCGGCAGCGGCGGTGGATCTGACGAAGTATGTGGTCAAAGAGGCGGCGTACCCTGCGTACCCGGCGGAACCGCGGTTTGAGGACTACTTCGATGAAAACGGTGAGGGCGACTGGGACGCCTACGACGCGGCGTACACCGAGTACCGGGAGGCGCTGCAAAAGCTGGGCAAGCTGGATGCGGAGCCGGACGGCGGCGCGGTGTTGGCCTTTGCGGACAGGACGCTGGGCAAGATCTTCGCCGACAGCGAGAACCGGGTGTACTCGCCCATCAGCCTGTATGTGGCGCTCAGTATGCTGACGGAGATGACGGCAGGGGAGACGAAGCAGCAGGTGATGGAGCTGCTGAGCGCGGCTGACAGCGAAACGCTGCGGCAGACGGTGCGCGACCTGTGGATGAGCGTGTATCTGGACGACGGGCGGTCGGTGTGCCGTCTGGCCAACGGCGCGTTCCTGCGGGAGAACGCCGACGTGAAGCAGGAGGCCGTGGACGCGCTGGCGGACTGGTACTATGCGTCCACCTACCGGGTGCCCATGGGCACGGCGGAGGCGGACGAGGCCATCGCCAGTTGGCTGAACCAGAACACCGGAGGGCTGCTGTCCCAGGAGACGCGGGACATTCAGACCGAAGTGGACAATCTGCTGCGGCTGTACAACACCATATATTATAAATCCAGCTGGCGTGACGCCTTCGAGAGCAGCCGGACGAAGCAGGACACATTCACCGCTGCCGACGGGTCGGCGCAGAAGGTGGACTTCATGCACCGCACGGAGAGCGGCAGCTATCGGAAGGGTGACGGCTACACCGCCGCGCCCCGGTCGCTGAACTATGGCCGCATGGTGTTCGTGCTGCCGGACGAGGGCGTGACGCCGGAGAGCCTGCTGCAGCGGCAGGGCTTCCTGACGGAGCTGGCCGGGGACTACAACGCCGCAGAGCTGGTGTGGTCGGTGCCCAAGTTCGATGTGAAGTCCTCCACGGGGCTGAATGAGGCGCTGCGCTCGCTGGGCGTGACTGGCGCTTTTGACGGGACAAAGGCGGACTTTACGCCGCTGACCGACAACGGCGCGGTGGTGGACAGCGTCATGCAGGCGGCGCGGGTGAAGATCGACGAGGACGGCGTGGAGGCCGCGGCCTACACGGAGCTGGTCTGCGCGGACTCGGCCATGATGGAAGTGCCGCCCACCGTGGAGATGGAGTTGGATCGGCCGTTCCTGTTCGTGATTTTCGACTACAACAATGTGCCGCTGTTTGTGGGCACGGTGAATACGGTGGCGTGAAACTTTAAAAAGCGACCGGCAAAAGCTACAAAAATACCTGAAAAAATTTGTATAGGAAATAGAAAAATCCCCTTGACATAAGGGGATTTTTCCTTTATTATATATGGGTACGCGCGCGAAGGGTGCTGCACACCCGGAGGCGTTTGCAACTGCGATGAACCGGGAGATTGCTCCGCAAGGAGGTAACTTCCGGGGAGTATGTCCGATAATCGGGCGGCTGAGAGATTTCTGTTCGTCGGCGTAGATCGCCGCGCCAGAAGGGCACCGGCCTGATCGCCGGTGTTTCTTATGAGTCGGAATGATACGCACGGAACGGCGTATAAGAAATTTCCCGCCGTACGGCATTGGTCAAAGCAACAAAAACCGTACGAATTTTATGGAGGAACAAACCAAATGGCAAAAGAAATGATCCGCATTCGTCTGAAGGCCTATGACCACCAGGTCATCGACCAGTCCGCAGAGAAGATCGTCGAGACCGCCAAGCGCACCGGCGCTACCGTCTCCGGCCCGATCCCCCTGCCCACCAAGAAAGAGATCGTCACCATCCTGCGCGCTACCCACAAGTATAAGGACAGCCGTGAGCAGTTCGAGCGCCGCACCCACAAGAGACTGATCGACATCACCAACTCCACCCCCAAGACCGTGGAGGCGCTGATGGCTCTGGATCTGCCCGCCGGTGTGGAGATCGAGATCAAGCTGTAAACACCTTATATAATATCCCTGCAAACGAATTTGCTTGCTACCCAGCCGGGGCGCTAACTTGCGTGAGGCGTTCCGGGGGTTACGTCGGCAGAGCAAGCGGCTTCTACCCAATGGAAGTTGAATCTATGTCGACCAATAACCTTTAAGGAGGATCATACATGAAGGCAATCATTGGCAAGAAAGTCGGTATGTCTCAGATCTTCGACGAAAACGGCAAGGTCATCCCCGTCACCGTTATCGAGGCGGGTCCCTGCACCGTCGTCCAGAAGAAGACTGCCGAGAAGGAAGGCTACGCCGCTGTGCAGCTGGGCTTCGAGGATGTCCCCGAGCGCAAGCTGACCAAGCCCGAGATGGGCCACCTGAACAAGGCGGGCGTGGCTCCCAAAAAGTACCTGCGCGAGTTCGACCTGGAGAACGCCGCCGAGCTGAACATCGGCGACATCATCAAGGCCGACACGTTCCACGAGGGTGACTTCGTTGACGTGACCGGCACCACCAAGGGTCACGGCTACCAGGGCGTTGTGAAGCGCTGGAACGCCGGCCGTACCCCCATGAGCCACGGCGGCGGCCCCGTCCATCGTCATGCCGGTTCCATGGGCTCTACCACCGATCCCAGCCGTATCTTCAAGGGCAAGATCGGCGCCGGCCAGATGGGCTGCGACCAGGTGACCATCCAGAACCTGGACATCGTGAAGGTCGATCCTGAGCTGAACATGATCGCGGTCCGCGGCGCCATCCCCGGCCCCAAGGGCGGTCTGGTGCTCATCAAGTCCACCGTTAAGACCCACCGCATCAAGCACGCTGACGCTGGTATCAGCAACAACCCGCAGAAGGCTTCCGGTCGTAACCCGCAGAAGGCTTCCGCCCGCACTAAGTAAGGAAAGGAGTGCTTAAGGAAATGTCTGCTATCAAAGTTTTGAACATGGCCGGCGCTGAGGTCGGTACTGTTGAGCTGAACGACAGCATCTTCGGCGTGGAGCCGAACACCGCCGTCGTGCACGAAGTGGTCAAGAACCACCTGGCAAATTGCCGGCAGGGCACCCAGAGCGCTCTGACCCGCGCCGAGGTCTCCGGCGGCGGCAAGAAGCCCTGGCGTCAGAAGGGTACCGGTCACGCCCGTCAGGGCAGCACCCGCGCGCCCCAGTGGACCCACGGCGGCATCGTGTTCGCCCCCAAGCCCCGCAGCTACTCTTACGTTCTGAACAAGAAGGTCAAGAGACTGGCTATGAAATCTGCTCTGTCTGCCAAGGCTGCTGCCGGCGAGATCATCGTCATCGACAGCATCAAGATGGACAGCATCAAGACCAAGGACTTCCGCGCGTTCCTGAACGCCGTCAAGGCCGACGGTAAGTCTCTGGTGGTCACCCCCGCCAAGGACGAGATCGTCGTCAAGAGCGCCCGCAACATCCCCGGCGTCGAGACCTCTATGGCCAACCTGATCAATGTCTATGACATTCTCAAGGCCAAGTATCTGGTGCTGGATAAGGAAGCCCTCACCGTGATCGAGGAGGTGTTCGCGTAATGGCTAACGTATACGACATCATCATCCGTCCCATCATTACCGAGCGTTCCATGGCCGCTACTTCCGACAAGAAGTACGTGTTCGAGGTGGCGCCCTCCGCCGGTAAGATCGAGATCAAGAACGCCGTGGAGAAGATCTTCGGCGTGAAGGTCGCCAAGGTCAATACCATCAACTACGATGGCAAGACCAAGCGCATGGGCGCCGGCCGTCCCGGTACCCGTAAGAGCTGGAAGAAAGCGTATGTCCAGCTGGCTAAGGATTCCAAGACCATCGAGTTCTTCGAGGGTATGGTGTAAGAGAAGGGAGTGTAGAGAATGTCTATTAAAACTTTTAAGCCGACCACCCCTTCCCGCCGCCACATGACTGTTTCCGGCTTCGACGGTATCGACAAGCACGCGAAGCCTGAAGCCAGCCTCGTTGAGGTGCTGAAGAAGAACGCTGGTCGCAACAGCTACGGCCGCATCACCGTCCGTCATCGCGGCGGCGGCGAGAAGCGCAAGTATCGCATCATCGACTTCAAGCGCGACAAGATGGACATGGAAGCCACCGTTCTGCGCCTGGAGTACGATCCCAACCGCAGCGCCAACATCGCCCTGGTCCAGTACGAGGATGGCGAGAAGCGCTACATCGTCGCTCCCGTTGGTCTGGCCACTGGCGACAAGGTGATCTCCAGCGCCGCTGCCGATATCAAGCCCGGCAACTGCCTGCCCATCGCCAACATCCCCGTGGGTACCGTGATCCACAACATCGAGATGCACCCCGGCAAGGGCGCCCAGCTGGTTCGCTCCGCCGGCGCCTATGCCCAGCTGATGGCTAAGGAAGGCGACAACGCCCAGATCCGTATGCCCTCCGGCGAGGTCCGCATCATCCGTACCAACTGCAAGGCCTGCATCGGTCAGGTCGGCAATCTGGAGCACGAGAACATCCAGATCGGTAAGGCCGGTCGTAAGCGTCACATGGGTTGGCGTCCCACCGTGCGCGGCTCCGTCATGAACCCCTGCGATCACCCCCACGGCGGCGGTGAAGGCAAGTCCCCCGTGGGCCGTCCCGGTCCTGTCACTCCTTGGGGCAAGCCGGCTCTGGGTTACAAGACCCGCAAGAAGAAGAACCCCACCGACAAGTTCATTGTCAAGCGTCGCAACGTGAAGTAAAGGAGGCAAGAGAATATGAGCAGATCTATCAAAAAAGGCCCGTATGTTGCCCCTGAGCTGCTGAAGCGGGTCGAAGAGATGAACGCCAAGGGCGAGAAGAACGTGCTGAAGACCTGGAGCCGCAGCTCCACCATCTTCCCCGCCTTCGTCGGTCACACCATCGCTGTCCACGACGGCCGCCGTCATGTGCCTGTCTATGTGCAGGAGGACATGGTGGGTCACAAGCTGGGCGAGTTCGCGCCCACTCGTACCTTCCGCGGCCATACCAAGAAAGCTTAAAAAGGAGGATGCAGAGTAATATGGAAGCGAAAGCATATCTGAGATACGTCCGCATCTCTCCCCGCAAGGTCCAGATCGTCTGCGATCTGATCCGCGGCAAGGATGCCAAGACTGCTATGGCGATCCTGATGAACACCCCGAAGTCCGCCTCCGAGCCTCTGGTCAAGCTGCTCAAGAGCGCCTGCGCCAACGCGGAGAACAACTTCAGCATGGATCCCGACAAGCTGGTCGTGACCCAGGTGTTCGCCACCCCCGGCCCCATCCTGAAGCGGATGATGCCCCGTGCACAGGGCCGTGCCTATCGCATCAACAAGAGAACCTCTCATGTGACGCTGGCCGTCGCGGAGAGAGACTAAGAAAGGGAGGAACAGTTAAATGGGTCAGAAAGTTAATCCCCATGGTATGCGCGTGGGCGTCATCAAGGACTGGGATTCCCGCTGGTATGCCAGCAATGAGAAGGTCGGCGATCTGCTGGTCGAGGATCACAAGATCCGTGTGTACCTGAAGAAGCTGCTGTTTGCCGCCGGTGTCTCCAAGATCGAGATCGAGCGCAGCAACGAGGTCGTCACCATCTATCTGCACGTGGCACGCCCCGGCGTGGTCATCGGCAAGGGCGGCGAGCAGATCGAGCAGTACCGCAAGGACGTGGAGAAGCTGATCGGCAAGACCGTGAAGCTGAACATCGTCGAGGTCCGCAACCCCGATATGGACGCGCAGCTGGTGGCCGAGAACATCGCCGCACAGCTGGAGAAGCGTATCTCTCACCGCCGCGCTATGAAGAACGCCATGGGCCGCGCTATGCGCGCCGGCGCCAAGGGCATCAAGTGCAACTGCGGCGGCCGTCTGGGCGGCCGCGAGATCGCCGGCAGCGAGCACTATCACGAGGGTACCATCCCCCTGCAGACGCTGCGTGCCGACATCGACTACGGCTTTGCTGAGGCTGCTACCACCTTCGGCCGCATCGGCGTGAAGGTTTGGATCTACAAGGGCGAGATCCTGTCCCAGGCCCTGCGCACCACCCCGCGCACGCTGGACACCAGCAAGCCCTATCAGGAGCGTCGTGAGCGTCGCGGCAACCGTCGTGACGGTGACCGCCGCGGTGGCTTCCGCCGCGATGGCCAGAACGGCGGCTTCAACCGTGACCGTCAGAACGGCGGCTTCAACCGCGGTCCCCGTCCCGAGGGCGGCTTCCGCAAGCCTGCAGAAAAGAAAGAAGGAGGCGCTCAGTAATGCTTCTGCCCAAGAGAGTTAAGTACCGCAGAGTACACCGTGGCCGCCTCACCGGTAAGGCCATGCGCGGCAACAAGGTCACCTACGGCGAATACGGCCTGGTGGCTCTGGAGCCCAGCTGGATCACCAGCAACCAGATCGAGGCGGCTCGTATCGCCATGACCCGCTACACCAAGCGTGGCGGTCAGGTCTGGATCAAGATCTTCCCCGACAAGCCCATCACCGAGAAGCCGGCCGAGACCCGTATGGGTTCCGGTAAGGGTTCCCCCGAGTATTGGGTCGCAGTAGTCAAGCCCGGCCGTGTCATGTTCGAGATCGCCGGTGTTTCTGAAGAGGTCGCCCGCGAGGCCCTGCGTCTGGCCAGCCACAAGCTGCCCATCAAGACGAAGATCGTCAAGCGCGAGGATCTCGAAGCCCAGGAAGTAGGTGAATGAGATGAAGGCAACTGAAGTACGTGCAATGACCGTGGAGCAGCTGAACGAGAAGCTGGACTCCCTGAAGAAGGATCTGTTCTTCCTGCGTATGCAGCACGCAACCAATCAGCTGGACAATCCTCTCAAGATCGCCGAGACCAAGCGCGACATCGCTCGTGTGAAGACCGTTATCCGTGAAAAGGAGGAGAAGTAACATGGAAGAGAAGAGAATTTCCTCCCGCAAGACCAGAGTCGGCAAGGTCGTTTCCGATAAGATGGACAAGACCGTGGTCGTCGCCATCGAGGACCGCGTCGCCCATCCTCTGTATAAGAAGATCGTCGGCCGTACCTATAAGCTGAAGGCTCACGACGAGCAGAACGCTTGCGGTGTTGGCGACGTCGTGAAGGTGATGGAGACCCGCCCCCTGTCCAAGGACAAGCGCTGGCGCGTGGTCGAGATCGTCGAGAAGGCTAAGTAAGGAGGTGCCGTAAGTATGATCCAGCAAGAATCTTATCTGAAGGTCGCTGACAATACCGGCGCCAAAGAGATCAAGTGCATCCGCGTTCTGGGCGGCTCCAAGGTCAAGTACGGCAACATCGGCGACGTCATCGTTGCCTCCGTGCGTAAGAGCACTCCCGGCGGTCAGGTGAAGAAGGGCGAGGTCGTCAAGGCCGTTATCGTCCGCAGCGCCAAGGGCGTGCGTCGTGCCGACGGCACCTATGTCCGTTTCGACGACAACGCCGCCGTCCTCATCAAGGACGACAAGAACCCCAGAGGCACCCGTATCTTTGGGCCGGTGGCTCGTGAGCTGCGCGACAAGGATTACATGAAGATCCTGTCCCTCGCTCCCGAAGTTATTTAAGGAGGGGACGGACACATGAACAATCTGAAGATCAAGAAGAACGACAAGGTGGTCGTTCTGTCTGGCAAGGACAAGGGCAAGACCGGCAAGGTGCTGGGCACCGTTCCCAGTGAGCGCAAGGTCGTGGTCGAGGGCATCAATATGGTGACCTGCCACATCAAGCCCCGCAAGCAGGGCGAAGAGGGCGGCATCGTCAAGCGCGAGGCGGCTATCTACGCCAGCAAGGTCCAGGTGGTCTGCCCCAAGTGCGACAAGGGCACCCGCGTGGCCTATGAGATCAAGGACGGCAAGAAAGTCCGCGTGTGCAAGCACTGCGGCGCTGCCCTGTAAAGAAAGGAGAGAGTAAGTAATGGCACGTCTGAAAGTCAAGTATACCGAAGAAGTAGCTCCTGCTCTCTTCAAGAAGTTCGGCTACAAGTCCACCATGCAGATCCCCAAGATCGACAAGGTCGTCGTGAACGTGGGCTGCGGTGAGGCGCGTGAGAACGCTAAGGTCCTGGACGCCGTGTGCGGCGACCTGGCCACCATTACCGGCCAGAAGGCCATTGTCACCATCGCCAAGAAGTCCGTCGCGAACTTCAAGCTGCGTGAGGGTATGCCCGTGGGCGCCAAGGTCACGCTGCGCGGTGACAAGATGTGGGAGTTCCTGGATCGTCTGTTCAACGTGGCTCTGCCCCGTGTGCGTGACTTCCGCGGCATCAGCGCCAACGCCTTTGACGGCCGCGGCAACTATGCCCTGGGCATCAAGGAGCAGCTGATCTTCCCCGAGATCGAGTACGATAAGATCGACAAGATCCGCGGCATGGACATCGTCATCTGCACGACCGCCCAGACCGATGAAGAAGCTCGCGAGCTGCTGACTCTGGTCGGCGCTCCCTTTGAACGCTGATTAGGAGGAGAACGAAATGGCTAAGAAGTCTATGATCCTGAAGCAGCAGGCGCCTGCGAAATTCTCCACCCGCAAGTACAACCGGTGCAAGCTGTGCGGCCGTCCCCACGCCTACCTGCGTGACTACGGTGTGTGCCGTATCTGCTTCCGTACGCTGGCGTACAAGGGCGAGATCCCCGGCGTCCGCAAGGCTTCCTGGTGATCTTTTGTCCTCATACTTCGTTGGCGCGGCTCGGCGTACGCAAAGTACGCCATCGCCTCGCCGCCTCGTCTGAGAACAAAATCTCTACCAGGAGAACTCCGGCAGAGAGCGTCGCTCTCCGCCGAACCCATGTACCTAAGAGCCGCAAGGCTCCGGTAATACAGGATGGCGAAAGGTCACTGGTAATTAAACACCGGCAGTGCGCTGCCGACGGACTAAATTATCAGTGATACCTCGCTGCCTTAACAGGCGTGAGCCTGTAACTCTAAAATAGGAGGAAACATTCGTATGCACATCACTGATCCTGTTGCCGATATGCTGACCCGTATCCGCAACGCCAACAACGCCAAGCACGAGACCGTCGACGTTCCTGCTTCCAACATGAAGAAGAGCATCGCTCAGATCCTGCTGGATGAGGGCTACATCAAGTCCTTCCAGGTCATCGACGACGGTACCCAGGGCGTTATCCGCATCACCCTGAAGTACAATGCCGGCAAGGAGAAGGTCATCTCCGGCCTGCGCCGCGTGTCCAAGCCCGGCCTGCGCGTCTATGTGGGCGCCGACGAGCTGCCCCGCGTGCTGCGTGGTCTCGGCATCGCGATCGTATCCACTTCCAAGGGCGTCATGACCGACAAGGCTGCTCGCGCAGCGCACGTCGGCGGCGAAGTCCTTGCGTTCGTATGGTAAGGAGGTATTTGAACAATGTCGAGAATTGGTAGAATGCCCATTACCGTCCCCGCCGGTGTGGAAGTCACCATCGCGGAGAACAACGTTGTCACCGTCAAGGGCCCTAAGGGCACCCTGACCCAGGCCCTGCGTCCGGAGATGATCCTGGAGCAGGACGGCAACACCATCCATGTCAAGCGCCCCTCCGACGACAAGCTGCACTGCGCGCTGCACGGCATGACCCGTGCGCTGCTGCACAACATGGTCGTCGGCGTCAGCGAAGGCTTCAAGAAGGAGCTGGAGATCAACGGTGTCGGCTATCGTGCCGCCAAGGAGGGCAACGAGCTGGTCATGAACCTCGGTTACTCCCATCCCGTGAAGATGGCGGAGATCGACGGTATTACTATCGACGTGCCCGGCCCCAACAAGGTCGTGATCTCCGGTCCCGACAAGCAGAAGGTGGGCCAGTTCGCGGCGGAAGTCCGCGAGAAGCGTCCTCCCGAGCCGTATAAGGGCAAGGGCATCAAGTATGTTGACGAAGTCATCCGCCGCAAGGTCGGTAAGACCGGCGCTAAGAAGTAAGGAGGTGTGCCGATATGATTAAAAGACCCGATACCAACGCGCAGCGTCTGAAGCGCCATAAGAGAGTCCGCGCCAAGCTGTCCGGCACTCCCGAGCGTCCCCGTCTGAACGTATTTCGCAGCGAGAAGAACATCTACGCCCAGGTCATCGACGATGTGGCCGGCAATACCCTGGTCTCTGCTTCCTCTCTGGACAAAGAGATCGAGGGCAACGGCGGCAACAAGACCGCGGCCCGCGCTGTGGGCAAGCTGGTTGCCGAGCGCTGCAAGGCTAAGGGCATCGATACCGTCGTGTTCGATCGCGGCGGCTACCTGTACCACGGCCGTGTGGCCGAGCTGGCTGAAGGCGCCCGCGAGGGCGGCCTGGAATTCTAAGGAAGGAGGACTTATCAATGGCCAGATTTGAAAGAGAGCAGAGCGAGTACATTGAAAAAGTAGTCGCTACCAACCGCGTTTCCAAGACCGTTAAGGGTGGTCGTGTCATGAAGTTCTCCGCCCTGATGGTGGTCGGCGACGGCAAGGGCAAGGTCGGCTACGGCCTGGGCAAGGCCGCCGAGGTGCCCGAGGCGATCCGCAAGGGCATCGAGGACGCCAAGAAGAACATGATCAACGTGTCCCTGTCCGGCAGCACCATCCCCCACGAGATCATCGGCGAGGCCGGTGCAGGCCGCGTGCTGATGAAGCCCGCCGCCCCCGGTACCGGCGTGATCGCCGGCGGCCCCGTGCGTATCATCATGGAGGCCGCGGGTATCAAGGATATCCGTACCAAGTGCCTGCGCTCCAACACCGCTGTGAACGTGGTGGCCGCTACCTTCGAGGGCCTGAAGTCCCTGCGTACCCCCGAAGAAGTCGCCCGCACCCGCGGCAAGAGCGTGGACGAGATCGTGGGTTAAGGAGGGACTGAACAATGGCTAATCTGAAGATCCAGCTCGTAAAGAGCCTCAACGGGAGACTGGAGAAGCACATCGCTACCGCCAACTCCCTGGGCCTGCGTAAGATCGGTGATACCACCGTCCAGCCCGACAATGCCCAGACCCGCGGCAAGGTCGCCAAGATCGGCTACCTGCTGAAGGTCACTGAAGAATAAGGAGGTGCGAGAGAATGAAACTGAACGAACTGTCTCCCGCAGCCGGCTCCGTTAAGGAAGCCTACCGCAAGGGCCGTGGTCACGGCTCCGGCAACGGCAAGACCGCAGGCCGTGGTCACAAGGGTCAGAAGGCCCGCTCCGGCGGCGGCACCCGCATCGGATTCGAAGGCGGTCAGATGCCTCTGGCACGCCGCATCCCCAAGCGCGGTTTCAACAACATTTTTGCCAAGCCCCTGGAGATCATCAACCTGAGCGCCCTCAACAAGTTTGAGGACGGCGAGATCGTCACCGCGGAAGCCCTGCTTGCTAAGGGTATCCTGAGCAAGTGCGAGTACGGCGTCAAGGTCCTGGGTAACGGCAAGGTTACCAAGAAGGTGACCGTGCAGGCCGCTGCTTTTTCCCAGGCTGCCAAGGAAGCGATCGAGGCAGCCGGCGGAAAGGCAGAGGTGATCTAAGTGATCCAGACGATCAAAAAAGCGTGGGCGATCCCCGAGCTTCGTAAGAAGATCGTCTTCACCGCCCTGATCCTGCTGATTTTCCGTATCGGCAACGCGATCCCCGTGCCCTATGTAGACACAAAGCTGCTGGGCGATTACCTGTCTCAGATGAGCACCACGGTGCTGGGCCTGTACGACGTGATGTCCGGCGGTGCTTTCGCCAGCGCTACAGTGTTTGCACTGGGCGTACAGCCCTATATCAACAGCTCCATCATCATTCAGCTCCTCACCATCGCCATTCCTCCCCTGGAGCGTCTGGCCCGTGAGGGCGGCGAGGAGGGCAAGAAGAAGATCCAGTCCATCACCCGTTACGCCACGGTGGCCATCGCCATCCTGCAGGGCTGGGGCTACTACGCCCTGATGAAGAACGCCAGCATCCTCACCAATACCGGTGTGTGGGCGGCGCTGGTCATCATTATCTCCTTCATTGCCGGCTCCTCCTTCGTGATGTGGATGGGCGAGCAGGTCACGGAATTCGGTATCGGCAACGGTATCTCCATCATCCTGTTCGCGGGTATCCTGTCCCGCGTGCCCAGCATGGTGTCCGGCATGAGCATTTCCCTGAAGTCCGGGGCTATGCAGTGGTGGCACGCACTGTTGGTGGTCATCGGCATTCTGGCTCTGATCGTACTGATCACCTGGGTCAACGGCGCCGAGCGCCGCATCCCCGTGCAGTACGCCAAGCGCCAGGTGGGCCGTAAGATGTACGGCGGTCAGGCATCTACCCTTCCCATGAAGGTAAATATGTCCGGCGTGCTGCCTATCATCTTTGCCCAGTCCATCGCCATGATCATCCCCACGGTGGCGGCGTTCCTGCCCGCACCGGAGAAGGGTACTTTTGCGTATACTTTGGTGAACGCTGTGGACAGCAAGAGTGTACTGTATATGATCGTCTACTTCCTGATGATCATCGCTTTCAGTTACTTTTATGCTACCATCCAGTTCAACCCCGTTGAGATATCCAACAACCTGAAGAAGAACGGCGGCTTTATCCCCGGCTTCCGCCCGGGCAAGCCCACCGCGGACTTCATCAAGAAGGTGCTCAATAAGGTCACGCTGTTCGGCGCTATCTACCTGGGCGTCGTGGCGATCCTGCCCCTGCTGATCGGCAAGATCGTGAATGTGCCCTCTCTGTCCATCGGCGGTACCTCCGTCATCATCGTGGTCGGTGTTGCGCTGGAGACCGTCCAGGCTCTGGAGTCCCAGATGCTGATGCGTCAGTACAAGGGCTTCCTGGAATAATTTGAGGTAATTACCATGAAACTGATCCTTTTAGGCGCTCCCGGTGCCGGCAAGGGCACCCAGGCAGACATCATCAAGAAAAAGCTGGATATCCCCACCATCTCTACGGGCAACATCCTGCGGGCGGCTGTGAAGAACGGCACGCCCACCGGGCTGAAGGCCAAGGAGTATATGGATGCTGGCAAGCTGGTGCCCGATGAGGTCATCATCGGCATCATCAACGAGCGTTTGCAGGAGGCCGACTGCGCCAACGGCTACATTCTGGACGGGGTGCCCCGCACCATCGCCCAGGCTGAGGCGCTGGAGCAGGCGGGTATCAGATTCGACGCTGTGGTCGCCATCGAGATCCCCGATGAGAAGATCATCGCCCGCATGGGCGGCCGGCGTGTCTGCGAGAGCTGCGGCGCCAGCTATCACATCATAAACATCCCCCCGAAAAAAGAGGGAATTTGTGATGTGTGCGGCGGTGCGCTGAAGCAGCGTAAGGATGATGACCCGGAGACGGTGAAAGACCGTCTGGCGGTCTATCATAAGGAGACGGAACCCCTCAAGGGCTTCTATGAGGCCAGAGGCGTTCTGAAGACCGTGGAGGACCAGCCCACTGTGGAGGGTACGACACGGGAGATCCTGCGGGTGCTGGGAGTGGCCGAATGATCACGCTCAAGTCACCCCATGAGATCGAGCTGATGCGCCGGGCGGGCAAAATTACCGCGGCAGCCCGTGCCCTGGCACGGGATATGGTAAAACCCGGTGTCACCACAGCTCAGATCGACAAAGCAGTGTTCCAGTTTATCAAGGAGCAGGGCGCAACGCCCTCCTTCCTGCACTACAACGGCTATCCGGCCAGCGTGTGCGTCAGCGTCAACGACGAGATCATCCACGGCATCCCCGGCAAACGGGTGCTGCAGGAGGGCGACATCGTCAGCGTAGACGTGGGGGCGTTCATCGGCGGTTTCCACGGCGACTGCGCCGGCACCTATCCCTGTGGTCAGGTGTCCGACGAGGCGCTGCGGCTGATCCGGGTGACGCAGCAGAGCTTCTTTGAGGGCATAAAGTATGCCCGCGAGGGCTATCGCCTGTCGGATATCTCCGCCGCTGTGCAGGCGTATGTGGAGGCAAACGGCTTCAGCGTCGTCCGGGAATATGTCGGCCACGGCATCGGACACCAGATGCATGAGGCACCCGAAGTCCCCAATTACGGCAAGCCCGGCCATGGACCCCGTCTTCTGCGGGGTATGACCATCGCCGTGGAGCCTATGGTCAACGCGGGGACGGCCGCTATCAGGCAGATGCCGGATGGCTGGACGGTGAGGACAGCCGACGGGAAAAACGCCGCACACTACGAAAACACCGTACTGATCACCGACGGGGAGCCGGAGCTTCTGACGGACCCGGAGAAGTCATTGGTGTGATATGGACATTGTGAAAGCGAATATCGTAACATCTACCGCCGGCAGGGATAAGGGAGAGGTCTTCTTCGTCCTTGCGACGGAGGGGGACTTCCTCCTGCTGGCGGACGGAAAGACGCGGCCCGTGGAACGGCCGAAGCGCAAGCGGCGCAAACACGCGGCGCTGCTCCGGCGCGATGGGGGCGCGGTTTCCCAGAGGATCAGAAGCAACGAAACCATCACAAATAGTGAGCTTCGTAAAGCCATCGCCGCGATACGCGGCAGTGATCAAGACCAGGAGGGATAACACTTGGCAAAATCCGACATGATCGAAGTAGAGGGCGTCGTCGTTGAATCGCTGCCCAACACCACATTCCAAGTCGACATTGGAAATGGACACACGATCTTAGCGCATATTTCCGGAAAGCTCAGAATGAATTTCATCAGGATTCTGCCCGGCGATAAGGTGACAGTGGAAATGTCGCCTTACGATCTGACCCGCGGTCGGATCACCTGGCGCAGTAAGTAGGAGGTTTATCAAAATGAAAGTAAGACCGTCCGTGAAGCCCATGTGCGAGAAGTGCAAAGTGATCCGTCGTAAAGGCCGTGTCATGGTCATTTGCGAGAATCCCAAGCATAAGCAGAGACAGGGCTAAGTAGAAAGTGGAGGTGCTCTAAATTATGGCACGTATTGCCGGTATTGACCTGCCCAAGGATAAGCGAATCGAAATCGGTTTGACTTATATCTATGGTATTGGAAGAAAGAGTGCTCAGGACATCCTGGCACAGACAGGCATCAACCCCGACACCCGCGTCAAGGATCTGACGGAGGCCGATGAGGCCAAGCTCCGTGAGGCCATTGACCACGGCTACATCGTCGAGGGTGATCTGCGTCGTCAGACCGCGCTGGATATCAAGCGCCTGACTGAAATCGGCTGCTATCGCGGCATGCGCCACCGTCGTGGCCTTCCCGTTCGCGGCCAGCGCAGCAAGACCAACGCACGCACCCGCAAAGGCCCCAAGAAGACTATCGCTAACAAGAAGAAGTAAAGGAGGGAAGAATAGATCATGGCTAACGTAAAAGGCAAGAAGGTCATTCGCCGTCGTCGCGAAAAGAAGAACATCGAGAAGGGCCAGGTCCATATCCGTTCTTCCTTCAACAACACCATGGTGACCGTCACCGACTCTCAGGGCAATGCTCTGTCCTGGGCCTCCTCCGGTGGTCTCGGTTTCCGCGGCAGCAAGAAGTCCACGCCCTTTGCCGCCCAGAGCGCCGCTGAGACGGCTGCCAAGGCTGCTATGGAGCATGGCCTGAAGACCGTTGAGGTCTTCGTGAAGGGTCCCGGTCAGGGACGTGAGGCGGCTATCCGCGCGCTGCAGGCCGTGGGCCTGGAAGTGACGATGATCAAGGACGTCACCCCCATCCCCCACAACGGCTGCCGCCCCCCCAAGCGTCGTCGCGTGTAATCGGAAGAAGGAGGATATTAAATCATGGCTAAGAATATGCAGCCTGTCGCCAAGCGTTGCAAGGCGCTGGGTATTTCTCCTACCGTCATGGGTTACTCCAAGAAGGAGACCAAGCGCAACCCCGGCGGCCAGATGAGAAAGAAGAAGAGCGAGTACGCCATCCAGCTCAACGAGAAGCAGAAGGTCAAGTTCGTGTACGGCATCCTCGAGAAGCAGTTTCGCGCTTACTATGAGAAGGCCTCCGCGATGCCCGGCAAGACCGGCGAGAACCTGCTGAGCCTGGTGGAGCGCCGTCTGGACAACGTGGTGTACCGCCTGGGCTTCGCCATGACCCGCCGCGAGGCGCGTCAGCTGGTGAACCACGCCCATTTCACCGTGAATGGGCACAAGGTCAACATCCCCTCCTATCTGGTGCGCGTGGGCGATGTGATCGAGGTCAAGGAGGGCAGCCGCTCCTCCGTGGCGTTTAAGCGCCTGACCGCCGAGGATGCACCCATGGTCACCGTCCCCAAGTGGCTGGAGCGTGACAAGACCGCCCTGAAGGGTACCGTCGTCACCCTGCCCGCCCGCGAGGACATCGATATGCCCATCGAGGAGCATCTGATCGTCGAGTTGTACTCCAAGTAATAGGGTTCTGACCCTCACGAAGCACTGGAATGAAATTGGCGCGGAAGGCACCGCGCCGCCAATAGAATGAAGGAGGGTACTGCATGATCGAAATTGAGAAGCCCCAGATCGAGTGTATCGAAACACCCGGCGACGCTTCCTATGGAAAATATGTGATCGAACCCCTGGAGCGCGGATACGGAACGACCCTGGGCAATGCGCTGCGGCGCATCCTGCTCTCCAGCCTCCCCGGAACCGCAGCCACCAGCATCAAAATTGCCGGTGTGCAGCATGAGTTCTCCACCATCCCCGGTGTGAAGGAGGACGTGACGGAGATCGTTCTGAACGTGAAAAATCTGCTGACGAAGCTGCACAGCGACGCCGTCAAGACCGTGTTTATCGAGGCGGCCGGACCCTGCGAGGTCACGGCTGGTGATATCAAGACTGACGGCGAGGTGGAGGTCCTGAATCCCGAGCTGCACATTGCAACGCTGGATGTGGGCGCCACTCTGAGCATGGAGATCACCTTGAGCCACGGCCGCGGCTATGTCTCCGCCGACAAGAACAAGGCGGCGCGACCCGGCGTCATCGGCGTGATCCCCATCGACAGTATCTATACCCCCGTGTACAAGGTCAACTACACTGTGGAGAGCACCCGTGTGGGCGCTTCCAGCGACTACGATAAGCTGACGCTGGAGGTCTGGACCGACACCACCATCGCTGCCCGCGATGCGGTGTCCCTGGGCGCCAAGATTCTCTGCGACCATTTTGCCCTGTTCACCGACCTGTCCGACACGCTGGGCGATAAGTCCACCGTGGTGGAGAAGGCGCAGGACTCCAAGGACAAGATGCTGGAGCTGACCATCGAGGAACTGGATCTGTCTGTACGCAGCTTCAACTGCCTCAAGCGCGCCAACATCAACACCGTCGAGGACTTGATTTCCAAGACCGAGGACGAGATGATGAAGGTACGCAATCTGGGACGCAAGTCCCTGGAGGAAGTCATCAACAAGCTGGCGATGATGGGCCTGTCCCTGGCCAGCGAAGACAACAACTAACGATCCAGCGCATACCGCGCCCGATCATAACAAGGAGGAAACTGAAATGCCCGGAACTCGTAAGCTCGGTAAGACTACCGATCAGCGTATGGCGATGCTCCGTCAGCAGGTCACCGATCTTCTGGACAACGGCCGGATGGAGACCACCATCACCCGCGCCAAGGAGATCAAGCCCCTCACCGAGAAGATGATCACTCTCGGCAAGAAGGGTGACCTGGCCGCTTACCGTCAGGCGCTGAGCTTCATCACCCGCGAGGATGTGGCCAACAAGCTGTTCAAGGAACTGGCTCCCAGCTACGCCGAGCGCAACGGTGGCTATACCCGCATCATCCGCACCGGCGTCCGCCGCGGCGATGCTGCCGAGACCGCCATCATCGAGCTGGTGAAGTAATTTTACTTTCATAAAAAAGAACACGCCGACAGGCGTGTTCTTTTTTTGCGCCGTCGGGGAGGACGGGCGGCGGAGGGCGTCGACGGGAGGGCGGCGGAGAATGCCCAATGCGGCAAGTCTGCGGAGAGGGGAAAGAAGCGGCGGCGGAGTGCATATACTGCTTCCGGTGATGTGATGAGAAGATGGGTTTGCGCTTTGCTGGCGGGGGTGGTGCTGCTGTCCGGCTGCGGGGCAGGGGTGATCTCGACGGTGGGGGAGACGAGGGATACCGGCGATCCAAAATACGTGGCACTGACCTTTGACGACGGGCCATCGCCCCGGTGTACGCCGCGGCTGCTGGATGGTCTGCGGGAGCTGGGAGCGAAAGCTACATTCTTTGTGGTGGGCTGTCAGGCGGTGAAGGACCCGGACATCGTGCAGCGCATCGCAACGGAGGGCCATCAGGTGGGGAACCACTCCTACGACCACGCAGATCTGCACAGCCTGACGTCGGCGCAGGCGATGGCGGATCTGGAGAAAAATGACGCGCTGCTGCGGGAGCTGCTGGGGGAGGGGGAGTACTGGGTACGGCCGCCCTACGGGCTGATGACGGAGGCAGAGGCCGCGGCACTGTCCGTGCCGCTGGTGAACTGGTCGGTGGACACGGAGGACTGGCGGACGAAGGACAGCGGAAAAATACTGGACGTGATCTACCGCTGCACCGGGGACGGGGACATCGTGCTGCTGCACGACCGCTACCAGAACACAGTGGATGCGGTGCTGATGGCGATCGAGCATTTACAGCAGCAGGGCTACGTATTCGTAACGGTGGCGGAGCTGCTGGAGATCAAGGGCATAGCGCCGCAGGCGGGGGAGACGTACCGCCGGGCAGAATAGAAAGCGCCCCGGAGCGATGCTCCGGGGCGCTCTGTGCAGTTGCGTTACGCAGCGGCGGCCAGCATACAGTTGATGACCAGGGTCAGCACGATGAACACGGCGCCCACCCACTTGGTACCCTTGGCCAGCTTGGCATCCAGGCTCTTGGCCTTGGACTTGGCCATATAGCTGTCGGCAATACCGCCGATGGTGCCGGACAGACCCTGGCTCTTGCCGGACTGGAACAACACCACCAAAATCAAAAACAGGGCGGCGATCAGCTGCAAAATAATGATAACAGTCAACATTTCGGACTCCTCCACCTATTCCATGCCATACGGCATTTGTATCACAGTACATTGCATTTTACCATAATACAACGGACTTTGCAAGAGGGAATGTGCTGTTTTATGGTTGTTTTTTATGCTTCCTTCGCCGGGTGAAAAGTAAACGGGCGCCGTTCGGCTTACGGCGCCCGCTTCAGAGGTGAAGTTTCACACAGCACCCTCAAAACCTCCCGCCAGAGGTGCCGACAGCCGCACGGCTGTGCGGCTGCCCGACGATTTGAGGATAGAAAGGAAAAGCAATTCATGTAAAAGAATTACTATGGGTACAATACAACAGAAGACCGTGGTTTGTAAAGCGACAATGTTTCATGCAAATATGAGAAAATGTCATACATATATATTCCACTGGAACACCACAAAAAATCGTAAAAAGTGCCGAAAACCCGTCCTTGCCACCAGCGGTGCGAAGGGAGTATAATCTTGCTATGAAATAGTGTCATATAAACAGGAGGCGTCATGGATACCAAAAAACTGGAAGCCCTGCTGACGGCGGTGGAGTTGGGCAGCTTCACACGCGCCGCCGAGGTGCTGGGCTATACGCAGTCCGGCCTGACCCACATGATGAACAGCCTGGAAAAGGATATTGGCTTCACCGTTCTGCTGCGGGGCCGCAGCGGCGTCCGGCTGACCCCGGCAGGCCAGCGGATACTGCCCCTGGTGCGGGACTGCCTGACCTCCACCGCCGCCCTGGAGCGCGAGATATCCCTTATCAACACCCATAAGGAGGACTCCGTCCGCGTGGCGGCCTATGAGTCCATCGCCCGTCATTGGTTGCCGGAGATCATCCAGCAGTTTCGCCGAGAGCACCCGGATGTCACTGTGGACATCCAGATGGGCAGCGTAGACGAGGTCTATCGCTGGGTGCTGGAGGATCGGGTGGATATGTGCTTTGCCAGCCGCCAGGACGCCCCGCTGGAGTGGACATTTCTGCGGGATGACGAGCTGCTGGCCATCCTGCCGCCGGAGTACGACAGCGGGGAAACGGCCTTTCCTGTGGAGGCCTTTAACGGTCAGGAGTTCCTCATGCCCTCCATGGGCTTTGACAAAGATATCCTCCGCGTGCTGAATGAGCACGGCGTCACGCCCCTGATCCGTACCACTCAGGTGTCCGACAGCGCCGTTATCTCTATGGTGGAGCACGGCCTGGGTGTCAGCGTCCTGTCCCGCCTGGTCCTCCGCGGCCGGCAGAACAGCGTCCGCGCCCTGCCGCTGGAGCCTCGGGCTGTCCGTGAGCTGGGTATCGCCGCCCGTCCGCAGAAGGAGCTGCGCCCCATCGCCCGCCAGTTCATCCGCCAAGCCTGCGAGATGATCGAGAAGATGTGACACAGCGCTGCGCGCGAAATTACCACAACACAAAGGAAATGATTATGCTGCAATTTCAAGAACTCACCGCCGCCCACGGCGACCGCCTGCGCGGCTATTACCGGAACTGCGACTACCGCCTGTGTGAATATTCCCTGGGCGTCAAGCTCATGTGGCGGGACCACCTGAATCCGTCCTTTGCCGAGGTCGCCGGCTGCCTTGTGATCCGCAACTGTATCGAGGGCGAGTACGTCTATGACTACCCCATTGCCGGCCCCGAGGCAGATGTTGAAGGCGCCCTGCGGGCCATCGAGTCCTGGTGCGCCGCCACCGGCACGCCTCTGGTGCTCTCTGTGGTGCCGGAGGACAAGGCCCAGACCCTCTGCCTGCGCTATCCCCGCTGCCGCGTTATCAGCGAGCGTCCCTGGAAGGACTATCTTTACCGAACAGAGGAGCTGGCCGCCTTCGCCGGCCGTCGGTACAGCGGCCAGCGCAACCACATCAACAAGTTCCGCCGGGATTATCCCGACGCGGAATTTACCCCGCTGACCGACCCCGGCGATCCCCGCCTGGCCGCCTTTTGGCAGGACTATGAGGCCGAGTTTCACAAGTCCGGCCCCCTGGCTGTGCAGGAGCTGTCTCTGGCACAGGAGATGTTCTCCCGCATCGGCACCGACTGGTTCTGTGCCGGCGGTATGCTGGCAGAGGGGCGTCTGGTGGCTGTCTGCCTGGCGGAGAAATGCGGCGGCACCCTTATCGACCACATCGAAAAGGCCCTGTACTCCCATGCCGGGGCCTATCCCGCCCTGGTCCAGGCTTTCGCCGCCTACTACGGTGGGGACTGCACATGGTGCAACCGGGAGGATGACGCCCGGGACAAGGGCCTCCGCACCTCCAAGCTGCAATACCTGCCGGATCACTTGGGCGGCAAGGTCCGTATCGAGGCGGGCACCGAGCTGGACGCCCTCAAGGCCGTCCCTGCCATCAAAACCGATCGCCTGTCCCTGACGCCTCTCCGCAAAGGCGATATCCCTGCGTACAGTGCCCTGTGTCTGGACGACGAGCGCAACCGCTGGTGGGGCTACGACTACCGCACCGACCTGGGCGATCAGCCCCTGACCGACACCTATTTCTACGATGTGGCCCGGGCCGATTTCGCCGCCCGCCGCACCGTCAACTTTGCCGTCCGCCTGAAGGGCAGGCTCATCGGCGAGGTGGTGCTCTATAACCCCGACTTCCGGGGCGGGTTCGAGCAGGGCTGCCGCATCGCCCCGGAATACGCCGGCCACGGCTATGGCGCTGAAGCCTTCGCCGCTGCCGCCGACTGGGCGCTGTACCACCTGGGGCTTGCCCGGGTGGTGGCCAAATGCTTCAAGGAAAATGAGCCGTCCCGTAAAATGTTATCCGCTTGTATGCGTCCCAGCGGCGAGGACGATACGTATTTCTACTTTGAAAAGACCGTCTGACGCATAAGACAAGCACCTCCGCGCACACTAGGCACGGAGGTGCTTTTTCATGCAGTATGAGACGCTGACCGACCTGTTGAACAACGAGGCCGCGGCCTACGACTACTTCTACGCCCTGTCCCCGGAGATGCAGACCCGGCTCCAGCAGCGCCGCGATATCCGCGATCTGCGCCAGCTGAAGCAGGCCGCCGCGGACATCCAGACAAACTCCCGTCCCGCCGCTTTCTGAATGAACAGCTCAGAAAAACAGCGCCCTCGGCATCAGCCGGGGGCGCTGTATGTTCATCTCTGATACTCGAATTCCAGATCGTACATGCTGACGATGTCGCCGTCCTGAATGCCCATCTGCTCCAGCGTGTCGAACAGGCCGCTCTGCCGCAGCATCTTGTCGAAGTACATGCGGCTCTCGTAGTCGGAGAAGTTGATGTTGCCCATGAGCCGCTGGAGCCACGGCCCCTCCACCAGCCAGGTGTTGTCCTCCCGCTCGATGTGCAGCGGCTCGGTGGTGTCGATCACCGGCGGCTTGGGCACGTACTCCGGCTCGTACACCGTCACTGGCGGCAGCTCACTGAGCCGCCGGGCGATGTGCTGCACCAACTCCCGGGTCCCCTGATGGGTGGCGGCGGACATGGCGAAGAACTCATAGCCCAGCGCCTCCACATGGGCGCGGAAGGCATCCAGCTGCGCCGTGTCCATCAGAAGATCCGTCTTGTTGGCCACGGCGATCTGCGGCCGTGTAGCCAGCTCCGGGCTGTACTCCTTCAGCTCCGCGTTGATGGCGTCAAAGTCCGCGATGGGGTCCCGCCCCTCGCTGCCGGACACGTCCACCAGATGCACCAGCAGGCGGCACCGGTCGATGTGCCGCAGAAAATCGTGGCCCAGACCCGCGCCCTCGCTGGCGCCCTCGATGATGCCGGGGATGTCCGCCATGACGAAGCTGACGCCCTCGTCCACGTACACCACACCCAGATTGGGGTACAGGGTGGTGAAGTGGTAGTTGGCGATTTTCGGGTGGGCCTTGCTGACCACACTCAAGAGCGTGCTTTTGCCCACATTGGGGAAGCCCACCAGCCCCACGTCCGCCAGCAGCTTCAGCTCCAGCACCACGTCGTGGCTCTCGCCGGGCAGACCCGCCTTGGCAAACCGCGGCACCTGCCGGGTGGGGGTGGCGAAATGCTGGTTGCCCCAGCCGCCCCGGCCGCCCCTGCACAGCACATAGGGCTTGTCGTCGGACATATCCTTGATGATCTCGCCACTCTCGGCATCGCGCACCAGCGTGCCCCGGGGGACCTTGATGGTCAGGCTTTCGCCGTCCTTGCCGGTCTTGCGGCCGCCCTGGCCGTCCACGCCGTTGCCGGCCACATACTTGCGCTTGTAGCGGAAGTCCATCAGTGTGGACATATTGTCGTCCACCTTCAGGATGATGGAGCCGCCGCTGCCGCCGTCGCCGCCGTCCGGACCGCCCGCCGCAATATATTTTTCCCGGTGGAAGGCCACCGCGCCGTTGCCGCCGTTGCCGGCCCGCACGGTGATCCGCGCCTTATCGATAAATCCATTTGCCATGGTGCTACCTCGCTTTATCTGAAAACTTGCCTATCTCTCCATTTTGCTTCTATTTTACCCGAAAGGAGTAAAAAGGTCAACAAAAAACCTCCCGCCATCGGCGGGAGGCTTTTCAAATACCAATTACTCCGCGGGGTAAACAGAGACCTGCTTGCGGTCCTTGCCCAGACGCTCGAAGCGGACAACGCCGTCCGCCTTGGCGAACAGGGTGTCGTCGGTACCCTTGCCCACGTTGGTGCCGGGGTGGATGTGGGTGCCGCGCTGACGCACCAGAATGTTGCCAGCCAGCACGAACTGCCCGTCAGCGCGCTTGGGGCCAAGGCGCTTGGACTCGGAATCACGGCCGTTCTTGGTGGAGCCCATACCTTTTTTATGGGCAAAGAACTGCAGAGAAATGTTCAGCATTTTCAAGTACCATCCTTTCTGTAAGATGATCGAGGAAGAAGGCTCACGCCTCCATAACTTCGATGTTGTCGGGATACTCGTCGTGGAGCTGTGCCAGATACACCATCAGCCCCGTCAGCAAATTCTGACAGGTGCTCTCGGCGTCGGACGCCAGCCCGCCGGGCAGCCGCAGCGTGATGCTGGTCTCCCGTTCATTGACCTTGACGGCGGCGCACAGCCCCATCACGTCGTTCACGGTGGCCTCCACCAGTCGTACAGCGCTGGTGATGGCGGCACAGACGATGTCCTCGCCCGCGTCGGCATAGCCGCTGTGTCCGCTGACCTCAAACCCGACGATACGCGATTCCTCCGTGAGGAATGTCACAGTGGTCATTGCCGTCTCAGAACGTGATCTTGCCGATCTCGACCTTGGTGTACGGCTGACGATGACCCTGCCGTTTGCGGTAACCCTTCTTGGGGGTATACTTGAAGATACGGATCTTCTTGCCCTTGCCGTTCTTGACCACAGTGGCGTCCACCTTCGCGCCCTCCACCACGGGAGTGCCGAACTTCGTGTTCTCACCATCGACGATGGCCAGAACCTGATCGAACACCACGGCGTCGCCAGCATTCACGTCCAGCTTCTCGATGAACAGAGTGTCACCCTCGCTGACGTTGTACTGCTTACCGCCGGTAACGATAATAGCCTGCATAACCTTGTTGCACCTGCCTTTCCTTAATTACGGACTCGCTGTCGGGGGCGGCCGGACAAGCCGGCGCTTGCTTACCCATTCAAAGCGGCTTATCAAGTATAACAGCGTCTTTCCCCCTTGTCAACAGGGAAAGACGCTGTTTTTGCCTGTTTTCGCAAAAATTTCCCGCTTTACGCCGTGGGATAGGCCAGTTTCTCCTGGTTCCACCCGGAAATGATCTCCGTATAGAACGCGCAGCACGTCTTCGCCAGCTCCACGTCCAGATTGCGGTAGTTGCCGCACTCCTTTGCGCTTTTTCCTGGCATTTCGCCCTCAAATACCGCCCCCTGGGCGAACACCCGCTGCACAAGTGCCACGGCCTGGGCCAGTGTCAACTGCTTCCCGTCAAACAGGAAATAGAATCCCGTCTGGCACCCCATCGGGCCGAAGTACACCACCGCGTCCTTTTCCGGGCTGTTCCGCAGCAGTGTGGCGATCACGTGCTCCACCGAGTGCATCTCCGCGTTGGTCAGCAGGTCGCCGGTGTTGGGCTTTTTGAACCGCAGGTCCAGCGTCACCACGTCTCCGTCCTGCCGGCTGAGATACAGCCCCGGCACCAGCACGTCGTGATCCACCGTAAAGCTGGCGATACGTTCCATGTTCAGCCCTCCAGTCCGTCCAGGAACGCCATAGCGACCCTGTTCAGGTCCTTCATGGCCTCCGGGAAGTTAAAATAGAAATCATGGTGCTCCAGCACGCAGTCGGACACGGACTTCAGCGCCATGAACGGCACCTCGTTGCGGTAACACACCTGTGCCGCCGCGCCGCCCTCCATTTCAATGAGCAGGGGGTGGAAGGTCTCCGCGATCCACCGCGCCCGGTCACACTCCGTGGCGAACCACTCGCCGGTGGCGACGCTGCCCACACGGTAGGCGTACCCGGCTTTGTCCATGGCGTCCTTTGCCTTCTCCAGCTCGGCGGTGGGGAAGTCTATCCGGTTCACCGTGGACACCAGCCCCACCGGGTCGCCGATGCCCGACGTATCCACGTCGTGCTGCATGAACCGATCCGCCAGCACCAGCGTCCCGATCGGCACGTTCTCAAAGCACCCGGCAACGCCCACGTTGACGATCCGTCCCGGCGCGTACAGGTCGATAAACAGCTGGGTGGCCATGGCAGCGTTCACCTTCCCCACGCCGCCGCAGCAGGCGACCACGTTCTCCCGTATCCGGTAGAAGGGCACGCCCGCCACCGTTTTTTCCGGCTCCGCGCCCTCCGGCAGCAGGCTCTCGATCTCGCCCTTCATGGCGTACAGCAATCCAGTCAGCATACAGCAAACCCTCACTTTTCCCGTTTTCTCCATTGTAAATACCCCGGCGGCAGAATGTCAAGTTGCATTTTCCCCACTTTCCCTGTAAAATAATAAAAAACGAAAGGAGCACATCATGGTCATCGGTATCGTCTGCGAATTTGACCCCCTCCACAGGGGACACGCCCGCCTTCTCTCCCACGCCCGCGCCTTGGGCGCGGACACGGTGGTCTGCGCCATGAGCGGCTCCTTCACCCAGCGGGGCAGCTTCGCCGCCCTGTCCAAAACGGCGCGCGCCGAGATGGCGGTCCGCTGCGGCGCTGACCTGGTGCTGGAGCTCCCCACGCCCTGGGCCATGTCCCCGGCGGAGACCTTCGCCCGCGGCGGCGTGCGGCTGCTGGCCCTTGCCGGGGCCGATACCCTCCTGTTTGGCAGCGAGTGTGGGGATCTGCCCGCCCTGCGGTGTCTGGCCGACTGCCTGGACAGCCCCACCTTTGCCGATCACCTTACCGCCGTGCCGGAGTCGGGCCTGACCTTCGCCGCCCGTCGTCAGGCTGCCGCCGCATCCCTGCTGGACAATGCTACCGCCGCCCTTCTGCAAAGTCCCAACAACACCCTGGCCGTGGAGTATCTCCGCGCCCTGCGCCATACCCGCAGCGCCATGACGCCATGCACACTCCGCCGTGAGGGTGCCGGCCATGACGGCGCTCCGGAGGGGGATACCGCCTCGGCCTCCTTTCTGCGTGAATTGCTGCGGCAGGGCAGGGGGGAGACCGCCTGTGCCTATATGCCCACCCCGGCGGCGGACGTCCTCCGCCGTGAGCTGGCCGCAGGCCGCATTGCCGACGGCACCCTCTGTGAGCGCGCGATACTGGTCCGCTTCCGTGCCATGACCGAGGCGGATTGGCGTCCCTACGACCCAGGAAACGAGGGCCTGTACCACAGGCTGTATCAGGCATCCCGCGACGCCTGCACCGTGGCAGAGATGCTCTCCGCTGCAAAAACCAAGCGCTATCCCCTTGCCCGCCTGCGCCGTATGGTCCTCAGCGCCTACCTGCAATTACCGCCTGCGCCGGAGCGTGTGCCCTACCTCCGCGTGTTGGCTGCCAATGCCGCGGGCCGCGCACATTTGCGCTGTTTGCGGGATGCCGGTGCCCCGGTGCTGACGAAGCCTGCCGACGTTCCGGCGCTGGGGCCGGCGGCGGAGGAGCTGTTCACTCTGGAGTCCCGCTGTACCGACCTGTATGTGCTGGCCCGCCCGGACCTGTCCCAGGCCGCCCCCGGCCAGGACTACCGTACCACACCGGTCATAGTGTAAACAGACGCAGCCCCCGCCAAAGGCGGGGGCTGCGTCTGTATTCACTGCTCCTCTACCACATAGCCCTTTCGCCGCAGAGAGCCGAAGATCTCCTGAATATGGGCCTTGTCTCGGGTCTCCAGCGACAGATTTACCACGCAGGAGCCGATGGCGGCCTTGGTGTTGCGGCGCTCGTGGTTCACGTCCAGCACGTTTGCGCCCAGGGACGACACCACCTCCAGGAACGACGCCAGCGCGTGGGGCTGGTCCGGCAGCACCGTGGAGAAGCTCACTGTCCGCCCCTCCTTGGCGAGGCCCCGGGTCAGGATGCGCTCCAGCATGGTCACGTCCACATTGCCGCCGGACAGCAGAGCGCACACCGTTTTGCCCTCGGTGTTCACCTTGTGGTACATGGCGGCGGCGATACCCACGGCGCCTGCGCCCTCGGCCACCAGCTTCTGCTTTTCCAGCACCGTCAGGATGGCGCTGGCGATCTCACCCTCGCTGACCGTCACCACCTCGTCCACGTACTCCCGGCACATATCGAACGTCAGATCACCGGGAGTCTTGACCTTGATACCGTCGGCCACCGTATCCACGCTGCTGAGGGTGATGATCTTTCCCTCCTTCAGGGACTCAGCCATGCTGGGTGCGCCGGCGGCCTGTACGCCGATAATGCGGCACTGGGGCCTCAGGTTCTTCACCGCGTAGGCCAGCCCCGCGATCAGTCCGCCGCCGCCGATGGGCACGAAGATCATATCCACGTCCGGCAGCTGCTCCAGGATCTCCAGGCCGATGGTGCCCTGTCCGGCCATAATGCTGTAATCGTTGAAGGGGTGTATAAACGTCAGCCCCTGCTCGTCCCGCAGGCGCACCGCCTCGGCATAGGCGTCGTCGTACACGCCGGGTACCAGTACCACGTTGGCGCCGTAGCTGCGGGTGGCCTCGATCTTGGAGATGGGCGCGCCCTCCGGGATGCAGATGGTGGCCTTGATGCCCATATCCCGGGCGGCAAAGGCCACGCCCTGGGCGTGATTGCCGGCGGAGCAGGCGATGACGCCCCGTTCCTTCTCCTCGTCGGAGAGGGTGGCGATCTTGTAGTACGCGCCCCGCAGCTTGAACGCGCCGGTTTTTTGCAGGCAGTCCGCTTTCAAATAGAACTCGCACCCCGGCACCAGCCCCTTGGTGGGGATCACCGGTGTCCGGTTGATGACGGGCTTCAGCACCCGCTGTGCGTCGTGCAGCATGGCCATGGAGATCATAAAATGCGCCTCCTCATTCAATATAGGTAAATTTTATCACACCGTTTTGCTCCGTGCAAGGCGTATGGCAAACAAAATTTTCAAATTTGTGCGCCGCAGGCGGACACACAGGCGTTTCCGGCGCACACCGCCCCAAAAGTACCAAAATCGCAAAAATATCTTGACTTTTGCCGTGCTTCCGGTATAATAATATGGCTTGCGTCTGCAAGCATATCCTTGCTCTCATCCGAGAATGAGGGCCATTTGTCCAAAAGGAGGTGCAAAAGTATGGCTAAGATTTCCGCCAACTACGAGGTCGTTTACATCATCGACCCTGCACAGGGTGAGGAGGCTGTTGCCGCCACCGTGGCAAAGTTCCAGTCCCTGGCAGAGCAGAACGCGACCGACGTGGTAGTCGATGAGTGGGGCAAGCGTCGCCTGGCTTACGCGATCGACTACAAGACCGAGGGCTATTATGTGCTGATGAGCTTCACCAGCGGCCCGGAATTCCCCAAGGAGCTGGATCGTATCCTGGGCATTACCGAGGGTATCATGCGTTCCATGATCGTCTGCAAGGGCGAGTAAGGGAGTACAGCAATGCTGAACAAGATCTTTATCATGGGTCGCTTGACCCGTGACCCGGAGCTGCGCCGTACGCAGTCCGGTACCCCCGTCACCAGCTTCTCTCTGGCTGTGGATCGTGATTACAAGACACAGTCCGGCGAGAAGGAGACGGACTTCATCGATGTGGTCGCCTGGCGCGCCACCGCGGAGTTCGTGGCCAAGTACTTTACCAAGGGCCGTATGGCCGTGGTAGAGGGCCGGCTCCAGATCCGCGCCTGGCAGGACAAGGAGGGCAACAACCGCCGCAGCGCCGAGGTCGTGGCCGACAATGTCTACTTCGGCGACTCCCGCCGCGACAGCGACGGCAGCAGCGGCGGCAATTACGCCAACAACAGCTACGGCGGCAATAACGGCGGCTACTCCGCCCCTGCCGGCGGCTACGCTGCGCCCGTAGGCGGCTCCGGATTTTCCGAGATCGATGAAGAGGACGGCGACCTGCCGTTCTGATGTGCAAGGCACATGACATTTTATAAAGGAGGAAACTTCCATGGCTATGGAACGCGAAAATAGACCCGTTCGCGGTGCCGGCAAGCGCCGCAAGAAGGTTTGCCAGTTCTGCGTGGACAAGTGCGAGTGCATCGATTACAAGGACGCCGCTAAGCTGCGCCGCTTCATCTCCGAGCGCTCCAAGATCCTGCCCCGCCGTACCACCGGCACCTGCGCTATGCATCAGCGCCAGCTCACCGAGGCCATCAAGCGCGCTCGTCAGATCGCCCTGCTGCCCTTCGTGACCGAGTAATTGAACCGAAAAAAACAAGACCGGCGGAGCCGGTCTTGTTTTTTTGCTGTTCCCTCCGTGGGATTTCTGGTAAAATAGTGTATCATACAGAAGAAACCACAGGGAGGAGGGAGCGCGTGGACGACAGACAACTGATGGCGAGCATCGCCGGCGGTGATGAGGCCGCGCTTCAATCGCTGCTGCGCCGGTTCACGCCGATGCTGCGCTATATCCTGCGCCCCCTCCTGCCGGACGAGCGGGACAGGGAGGAGTGCCTGGCGGACATCTCCCTGCGGATCTGGCGCGGCGCTGCCGGCTTTGACGGTGACAAAGGCAGCCTCAACGGCTGGCTGACGGCGCTGGCCCGCAACACGGCACTGAACCGCGCCCGCGCCCGCCGCGGAGACGACGTGCCGCTGGAGGACACCGTTCCCCACAGCGGCGGCAGCGCCGAGGACGCCCTGCTCCGCCGGGAGCAGCGCGCCAGACTCCGCGCCGTTATCGCCGCCCTGCCGGTGCAGGAGCGCGACCTGTTCTACCGGAAATACTACTACTGCCAGTCCACCGCCCAGATGGCCGCCGAGCTGAGCCTGACGGAGCGGGCCGTGGAGGGGCGGCTGTATCGCCTGCGGCAGAGCCTGCGCCAACAGTTGGGAGGTGATTTCTGTGACGGATGACCTGCGTTTTGACGAGCTGCTCCGCGAGGACGCCGCCGCCCTGCCGCCGCCCGCCGACGGAGAGATCACCCCGTGGCGCACGGCCATGGACCGCATCCTCTGGGGCATGGGGCTGACCACCATCACACTGAATTTCCTCTGGCTGGACGTGCTTCTGCCCGCCATCGGCGCGGTGCTGCTGGTGCTGGGCTTCCGTACCCTGCGGCGGGAGAACGCCCCTCTCCGCTGGGGCTATCGGCTGGCGCTGCTGGCGCTGGCCATCCGCTTCGCCGGGGACGTGCTTGCCGCCCTGCCGGTGGATGTGGGGAACGCCCCCGCCTACGTCCACATCCCGGTGACGCTGGCGCTGTACGTCTGTCTCTGGCGGGGCATGGTGGGCGTGTCCCGCGCCGCCGGAGCCGAAAAGCCCGCCGCCCCCGCCGCCGGTGCTATGGCCGTGTTCTACGCGGCGCTGACGGCGCTGGCGCTGATCGGGCTGGAGGGCTGGCTGCTGGTGCTGCCGCTGCTGGCGCTCTATCTCTTCCTGCTGCGCAGCATGGTCAGGCTGTCCCGCTCCCTGACGGACACCGGCTACGCCATCACCGCCGCGCCGGTGCGCCTGTCGGACAGCGCGGTGCTGTGGAGCGCGCTGGGCGCGCTGCTGGCGGCGGTGCTGCTGACGGCATTCCTGGGGCAGCGGTATCCCATGGACTGGCATACCCGCAGCGACGCACCCCAAAGCGTGCCCATCCGGCAGGAGCTGCTGGAAAAGGGCTTCCCGTCCTACGTCCTCGATGACCTGACCGCCGAAGAGGTCTCCCGTATGGCCGGTGCCGTAAGGGTGTACCGTCAGGTGGAACGCCTGTACAGCGATACGGACCACCGCACCATCACCACCACCCACTATATGAGTGACCCGGACCGTCCGCTGGTCTACGACCACACCATCACCGACGTGGATGGAGAGGGGGAGCGCCACTATACCTACGTCTACCGTGTCTATGATACGCTGGAGCAGACCATGACCCATGTGGCCGTGGAATTGCCGGAGGAGGACGGTGTCCGCCGCTATATCTATATCCACCACCTGACCTACGCCGCCCCGCCCAGCCCCTACACCGAGATGCTGGAACTGTGGCCGGCGTGGCAGACGCAGGGCGACTGGTTCCCCGGCGGCCATGTCAGCGGCCGCGTCCTCTGCGAGAGAAACGGCACGGTGCAGGCCGCCGCCTTCCACACGCTGAAGAGCGGCAGCCAACAGGTCAGCGACCTCTTCGGCACCCGCCAGACCCAGCGGATCACCGCCGGCTGGTCCTTCCCCCGCGGCGTCGAAAGCCCCCGCGCCTACGTTTTCTACGACGCCCTCCGCGGCCAGGACGGCTGGGTCATCGAGAGCTGGGCCAACTACGTCTGCCAGACCGCCCCGGTCTACCCCTTCCGTGACGCCGCCGCCCTCTGGCACAGCTACGGCAGCGACGCCTACTCCCTCCGCCAGACCGCCCTTCAGGTATTCGACGGATAAGCACAAAAAGCAGCCCCTCCGGCCTTGGCCGGAGGGGCTGTTCGTATTTTCAGGCACTCCCCCTGGCGGAAGCCGGGGGGAGTGCCTGTGACTTTACTCCGTCATGATTTTCAGGATCACCCGGTCGGTCTCCCGCATGCCCTGCGCGGCCAGCACGCCTACGTTCCGGACGGTGTCCTCCACATCAGCGCCCAGAATACCGTCGCCGGGGCGGAAGTTGTTGCCGCCGGCGTACATGTCGTAGCCCAAGATGCCGCAGTCCACGCCCATGGCGATCTTGCTGGCGCAGCTGGCCTTGGCACCGTCGCAAATGCAGCCGGAGATCATGGCCACGGCGTTTTCCAGCGTGTGGCTGATGCCCTCGCAGTCCGCGCCCCGCAACCACGCGATGCCGCAGCCCGCGCCCACACCGGCGCTGACCGCGCCGCAGTAGGCGCTCAGCCGCCCGATGCCGGTCTTCTGGTGTATGGTGATCAGGTCGCTGAGACACACCGCCCGCAGGATGGTGTCGTCATCCGCGCCCATGAGCTTGCCGTATTTCCATACGGGCACCGAGGCGGTGATGCCCTGATTGCCGGAGCCGGATACGATGACCACCGGCATTTCACAGCCGTTCATCCGTGCGTCCGAGCCGGCGGCCGCCCATGCCCGCGCCTGTGTCGCCCAGTCCTGACTGCTCTCCAGCAGAGTGGAGCCGATGTTGGCGCCCCAGCTGTTTCGCAGCCCCTCGGCGGCGATGGCGGTGTTTTTCTCGATCTGCCGTCCCACCGTGGGCAGGATGGCGTCTATAGGTACAGTTTCGGCGAATGTGATGATGTCTCTGACGTTCAGCACGGACTTGTCCTGCAAATGGTCCTCGGCGTTGCCCGTGACCGGCAGCTCCCGCAGGATATCTCCGTCCCGCTCCATGTAGATGATGTTCGTATGATTGTTGGCCACCCGCACACAGGCGCGATGCCCCTCCCGCCAGCCGGTGAGCTTGATATCCAGCAGACACGGCGTTTCGGGACAGGTCACGCGGATGTCGGTGCTGTCCAGATACGTCTGGATGGCAGCCACATCCGCCTCCGTCACGTTGGCGATGACCTGAAGCTCTGCGTCGGCGTCGCCGGCCACTATGCCCACGGCGATGGCGGCGTCGATGCCCCGGCGTCCTCCTGTGTTGGGGACGACCACGGACTTCACATTCTTCAGGATGTTCCCGCTGATCTCAGCCAGGATCTTTTCCGGTTTTCCGCCCAACACCTCGCGCAGTTTTGCGGCACAGTACGCGACGGCGATGGGCTCTGTACACCCTGTGGCCAGCAGGAGCTCCTCCTGCAGTATCGCCGTGTAGGCGGCGATCTTAGAGTCGTTCAGCATCACACATTCTCCTTTGTTCAGTTGTTGTATTCTGTCGGCCCTTCGGCCGGATAGCCCTTCTTTACAGTGCGGGCACGTCATCCTCCTGCTGCACCCAGTCCTGCACGTCCACGACCTCAAATTCCGTCTCCGTCTTCCGTATGACCACCTTGCTGATACCCGCGTTGATCACCTGCCTGCGGCACATGGCGCAGCTGGTGGCGTCGCCCAGCAGCGCCCCGGTCCGGCCGTCCCTGCCCACCAGATACAGCGTGCTGCCCACCATATCCCGGCGGCTGGCGGAGATAATGGCGTTGGCCTCGGCGTGAACGCTGCGGCACAGCTCGTATCGCTCTCCCCGGGGCACCTGCATGGCCTCCCTGGTGCAGAACCCCATGTCCACGCAGTTCTTCCGTCCCCGCGGCGCGCCGTTGTAGCCCGTGGAGATGATCTCGTCGTTCTTCACGATGATGGCCCCGTATACCCGGCGCAGACAGGTCGCCCGTTCCAGCACCGTCTCCGCAATATCCAGATAGTAGTTTTCCTTGCTGATGCGCCCCATAGCTGTGTCTCCTTGCACTGTATTCTATCAAATATTATAATACATGGCACCCATCCCTGACAAGCGGCGTTTTTCCCCGCGATACTCGTCGATACGCTGAAATTCCGCGCCAAAAACTATGCAAATAGCCGGGTGCCTGCGCTGCGGCAGCATAAAAGGACGGCCTTGCAGCCGTCCTTTTCCCTCCTGCGCGGTCACTCCGCGTTTTTGAATACCGTCTCCGGCGCCGTGATGACCACCCGCGTGTTGTCCGCCACCGACCCGGTGAGGAATGCGTTGCCGCCCACCACCGAGTGCTCGCCGATCACCGTCTCGCCGCCCAGAATGGAGGCGCCGGAGTAGATAGTCACATAGTCGCACACTGTGGGGTGCCGCTTTCCCGGCAGGCTGGCATGGCCTGCCCGGGGGGACAGTGCGCCCAGCGTCACACCCTGATACAGCTTCACATGGCTGCCGATCACCGTCGTCTCGCCGATAACGATGCCTGTGCCGTGGTCGATGAAGAACCACGGCCCGATCTGCGCGCCGGGGTGGATGTCGATACCCGTCCGGCTGTGGGCGTACTCCGTCATCATCCGGGGGATCATGGGAACCTGCCGCAGGTACAGCTCGTGGGCAATGCGGTATACGAAGATGGCGAACAGCCCCGGATAGGCGAAAATGATCTCCTCCTTGTCCGCCGCTGCCGGATCGCCGTCAAACGTGGCCTCAATGTCCGTCATCAGTGTCTGCTGTATGCGGGGCAGCTGCTCCAGTATCTCATGGGTCAGCGCCGCCGCGGCAAAGGCCTGGCCCTCCGGCAGCGCCAGCGCCACCTGTGCCGTCAGCGCCGTCTCGATACGCTCCAGCAGCAGCGCGGCGTAGTTCTCCGGCGGCAGCGCCATCAGCTGCGCGTCACCGAAATATGCCGGGAACAGCAGCCGCCGAAACTCCTTGATGATGCCGATGATGGCACCCCTGTCCGGCAGCCGCAGCTTTTTGCCGTACAACGGCACCGCCGCGTGTGTCATATTTTCCGCCATCGCCTTGGCGATCTCCGCGTTGGAAGTCATAGTCCTTGTCTCCTCTCAAAATAAAACGGCGAAGGATGCGCCCGCATCCTCCGCCGCCTGTGTGTACAGGTATCACGAACCCCTTTACAGGGCCTTTTCAGCAGAAAACGCACAGCGCCCATGGGCACGACAACACACGCCCGCGCAGCAGGCGGACGTACAACAGGCGCAGTTTATGGTGTGCAGCGTGCTGTTCATGCGTTTTCTCCTTCTCCGGAAATCTTACATAACATTATACTGTCCCGTCCCGCGCAAAGTCCATTGTCACCTTTCACAAAAACCATACCATACCGGTGGGAATTTTGCATATTCCCGCCGCCATCCGGTTCCGCCATGTCGGCGGCTGTCAGTTTTCACAAAAATTTAGCGCTTTTAATTGCGAAAGTATGGTCTATCTAACGGTTGACTTCTGTACCCCGCGGCGTTAAGATAACGCCAACATAAAAAACAGCCGACCACCGGCGGAAAGGAGACCCCACATGGTACGTCACATGATGCAGCGCGATATGCTTCATAACGACATGGCCGCGAACCATGCCGCTGTCTCCTATTATGCCGGCACCAGCTCCGTCTGGGGCTTTTATTGGTACGCCTATTTTACCTCCCGATACCAAATGCCGGCTGTAAAGAATTGAACCCGTCTTTCCCATTTTCCATGTGTGTGTGAAGCGGCTTCGTCTTTCAGACGGAGCCGCTTTTCAATTTACCCCATCATCCCTGTTGCCCCTATTTCAAAACAAAAGGAGAAGAAAATCATGACTGCAATCATTTCAGCGGCTGTCATCTTCGTGGTGTTCGCCGTAGGAGACATGATCTCCGCGAAAACAAAGGCTATCGTATCCATGCTGCTGGTGGCCTCCGTCGTATTCCTGGCAGGCTTTTGGACCGGCGTTTTCCCCACCACCCTGTTTGCTGACTCCACCCTCCTGAGCATGGCCGGCCTGCTGGTCACCATGCTGCTGGTGCACCTGGGCACCACCATCCGGCTCCGCGACTTCGGCGCCCAGTGGCGCACCGTCATCATCTCCGCCGTGGCCTGCATCGCCATCTCTGCTGCCGTGTTCTTCATCGGCCAGCTGATCATCGACCGCGGCTTCGCTCTGGTGGGCGCGCCCATTCTCTCCGGCGGCGTTGTCGCCACCCTGACCATGCAGGATATGGCCAACAAAGCCAACCTGCCTGACCTGGCGGTGTTCGCCACCCTGGTCATGTGCGCCCAGGGCTTCGTGGGCTACCCCGTGGCCTCCCTGTGCCTCAAGAGCGAGGCCAAGCGCATCAAGGCCCAGATCGACGCCGGCACGCTCCAGGTGGACGCCGGTGCCGCCGCGGCCCAGAACGCCGCCGCTGCCCGCAAGAAGCTGATCCCCGCCCTGCCCGATAAGTACAACACCCCCAACGCCATTATCGCCAAGGTCATTCTGGTGGCGCTGCTGTCCGTGTGGGTGTCCAGCCTGTTCCACGATGCCGTCAACAAGCTGGTCTGGTGCCTGATCTTCGGTGTGCTCTGCAAGGAGCTGGGCTTCCTGGATGAGGACGCCCTGGGCAAGGCCCACGCCACCGGCATCGTGATGCCCATCATTACCCTGTCCATCTTCACCAATCTGGCCGCTGCTACCCCGGAGATGGTGGGCGGCATGGTGGTGCCCCTGCTGGTCTGCGTGGTCATCGGCACGGCGGCCTTCTCCGTCGTCTCCATCCTCGTGGGCAAGATCTTCGGTTACAGCTGGCAGATGTCCATGGCCATCGGCAGCTCCTGCCTGTTCGGCTTCCCCGGAACGGTCATCATCTCCAACGAGGTCTCTGAGTCCACCGGCACCACCGCCGAGGAAAAAGCCGCCATCAACGCCCAGATCATGCCCAAGATGCTGGTGGCCGGCATGGTCACCGTGTCCATCACCTCCGTACTGGTGGCCGGCGTTATGAGCAGCTGGCTGTGAGCCCGGCTCATTTGAAAGGAGTGCTTTTCCATGTCTGATATTCGTTCCTTCGTCGATACCATCTTCGACGAGTTGGTCTCTATCCGCCGTGATATCCATGCCCATCCGGAGCTGGGTATGCACGAGGTCCGCACCTCCGCCCTCATCCGCAGTGAGCTGGAGAAAATGGGCGTGGACGAGATCCGGCAGCCCCTGCCCACCGCCGTGGTGGCCCTGATCCACGGCAAGAAGGGTCCCGGCAAGTGCGTGGCGCTCCGCGCCGATATCGACGCCCTGCCCGTTCACGAGGAAACCGGTCTGCCCTTTGCCAGCGAGACCGAGGGCATTATGCACGCCTGCGGCCACGACCTGCACACCACCATGCTTCTGGGCGCCGCAAAGGCGCTGTGCCATATGCGCGACCAGTTCGCCGGCACCGTCAAGCTGATCTTCGAGCCTAGCGAGGATCTGATGCCCGGCGGCGCACGGGCACTGGTGGCAGCCGGGGTCATGGAGAACCCCCATGTTGACGCCATCTTCGGTCAGCACGTCTGCCCCTCTGAGAATGACTCCGTGGGCCGTATGCAGCTCTATAAGGGCTACTTCACCAGCGCGGTGGACCTGTTCCATATCACCGTCCACGGCAAAAGCGGCCACGGCTCTGCGCCCCACACCGCCCGTGACGCCATCGCCTGCGCCGGCTACCTGATCACCGTCCTCCAGACCGTGGTCTCCCGCCGCATCGACCCCATGGACACCGCGGTCCTCACCGTGGGCACCATGTCCGGCGGCGACGCCGTCAACATCACCGCCGGCGAAGCGCGGATGGTGGCCGTCCTCCGCAGCTTCAGCGACGCCGGCCGCGACACCGCCATTCAGGAGATCCGGCGCATCTGCAAGGGCATCGGCATCGCTTTCGACTGCGACATCGAGGTCAATTTGGAGGAGGGCTACGCGCTCCAGTACAACGACCCCGCCATGATCGACCTGGTCAACAAGGCCGTCACCGCTGCCGGCGGCAAGGCGGAGTTCATCGACAAGCCCTTCTCCGGCAGCGAGGACTTCAGCTTCTTCGGCAAGCTCACCGGCACCCCCTCCGCCTTTATGATGGTCGACGCCGGCCGCGGCGAGAACGCTGTCTCGCTCCACAACGGCAAGATCGTGTTCAACGAGGAGGTCATGAAGCACGGCGTTACCGGCCTGGCCGCCATCGCCATGGAGTACCTGAACCGGTAATTCTCCTATTTGTTTCCTCACAAATTGGTATAACAGAAGCGGGAGACCTGCACAGCAGGCCTCCCGCTTCCCATTATTCCTCCACCGGCAGCGCCAGCCGCGAGCAGTACCGCCGCGTCTCGATCTCCCGCCCCGTGTACGGCGCCACGATGCCCAGCACCCGCGGCGCGCCGGCGGGCTTCAGCCCCCGCGCCTTTACCTCCCGCCCCAGCGTCAGCCACGCCTCGCCCACGCCGCTGTAATCGCCGTAGTACAGCACCGACAGCACCCGGCACGCCTCCAGCGTCACCGCGTCCGCCGCCGCCCGGTTCTTCCGCACCGGCACGCACACCCCGTAGCGGCACGGCTCCTGCCCGATGTATCCCTCCAGATAGTCCGTGCGCTCCGATATGGTGAACAGCGGCTCGTCCGACAGCACGCACCCCTTCCGCACGCACGCCCCATAGAAGTCGTACATATCCCGGTATCGCTCCGCCGTGGTCAGCCCCTCGCACCACCGTATCCGGCACGTAACCGCCGGCAGCTCCATCATCTGCACCGACAGGCTCTCGCCCTCCGCCGCCCGCAGCCGCATCTCCTCCACGCTCCGCTGCAGGTCCCGCAGCCGCGTTTCCAGCGCCTCCAGCAGCACCTCGGCCTCGCCGCCCTGCGCGAAATAGTCCGCGATCTCCTTCGACCCCAGCCCCATGGCCTTGAATTTCTCGATCTGCATGATCCGCGCCACGTTGTGGTTGTCGTAGTACCGCCGCCCGCTGTCCGGCGCGGTGAACACCGGCGTCAGCAGCCCGCGCTCCTCCATCCGCATCAGCGTGCTCCGCGACAGCCCGCAGGCCCGTGCCGCCTCCGTGATCTGAAAAAACTGTTTTGTGTTCTCCGCCATAAAAAATCCCTCCTGACCCCTTGCTTCGTTCACAGGTGAACGGGTTATACTTCCATTATAGGGAAAAACCCACTAAAGTCAACACCGGAGGCGCACATGTGCGCCTCTGTCTTCGCCCGGGCGAAGACAGATACCCGTGCCCCACTGGAAAGACCCCGATATTTGAGAGGAGCGTACATCATGAACCACAAAAAATTACTTTTGACCCTGACCCTGTGCCTGTGTGCCCTGCTCTGCACGGTGGTCACCGCCTCCGCGTCGGAAGTGTCGGTGCACAGCCACCCCGTCTGCGGCAAGACACATACCGACATCGGCGACCATACCGGCACCTGTGGGGATGTTACCTGGACAGCTTGGACCGGCAATGATATGGATGCCGGAACTAGAGATATACAGCTTACCACTGGTCACTATTACCTCTCCGATAATGTAACTCCCACATCAACAATACACATTGTTGGGCAGGTATGTCTCTGCCTAAACGGTTGTACCCTAAGCTATTCGGGGATTGTGTCCAGTGATAGTGACAGTATTGGTGGCATGATATTGTTGGATGACGGAGCTGTGCTGAACATCTGCGATTGTAAAGGCGGTGGCAGTATCGTGTACAATTATGATAGCAGTACTTGGCGAAAATCTACTATTCTCGTTAAGGGAGAGAGCACACTGAATTTGTACGGCGGCAGTGTGATAAAAGAAAACGGTACAGAGACTACGGCTGTTGACCTAAACTATTACGCTGGTGCGAATTTTCATATGTATGGCGGTAAGGTTGAAAACAGGAGCACCCGGAATTCCTATAATACCTATGCGGTGTATGTGGGCGGAAAACCAGGTGACCAAGTCAAACGCTCTGATGTGAAGCTGTACGAAGGAGAGGTCGGTAGTAGGGGCTATGGTATTAGAGTTTTTATTGCGAGTCCCAGTATTCTTGTTGCGGGCGGGAAAATTGAAAGCGATAATACGGCGATAGCGGTGGGAGATGCATCTCTGACACTACAAGGAAAGCCAATAATCAAAACAACGGAGGATGATTCTGCGGCGATCAAAGTGGGTTCGAATAATATCAAAGTAGAAGATAGTTTCGCCCCCACGTCCCCTGTATCTGTAGAGAACACAAGTGAGATGTTCGGAACAGCTTCCTCAGCAGACAAGGCGCAGTACTTCACATCCTTTGAAAGCGGAAAGTTTGTGGCGTACGACAATGGTACCCTGAAATTTACCGCCTGCGCCATCACCCAGCAGCCCACAAAAGACAACAGCTACACGGTCAAGGGCAACGCGCCCGATAGCAAGCTGAGCTACCGGTGGTATGCGGCCAAAGAGGGCGAGATCACCGTAACAGACGCGGTTGCCCGAAAAGGCGAGAATGCTGATTATTATAATAGTTGGGGTTGGGAAGTACCATGTGATTCAAACGGAGTCGACTGCTTCACACTCTACATGAACAAGGGAGACGTGCTGACGCTGAGCGGTATTAAGGGTGGAAGGGTTACGGAAGTTTTAATTTCCGGCAGCAAGGCTGAAAAGCAAGACTCTTGGACCTATATATTCACTGCACCCGCGGCCGGCGAGTATACGCTGAAAATCAGCGCCATGGAGTTTAATATGGACGGCGATAGCAATGTGCCTGATCGTTCTGACTTGAGTTTCGAGGCGGCCTTGCGAACGCTTGTCCCGGATACGACCAAGCCCATGGGTGGAACAACGGCGGCGCTTGCCACCGCCGGTTTGTCCGCTGGCAAATATATTTGCCAGGTCACATGGGAGGGCAAGAGTACGGTGAACAGCGGTGTTGTCCAGTTCAGCGGCAGCTCGCAGCAGTCCACGGGCAGCGGTTCCTACTACTACGCCCCCTCCACAGCCAAGGATAAGAAGGACTCTCCCAAGACCGCCGACCCCGGTGTCCTCCTCTACGCCGGTCTGGCCCTCGCGTCCCTCACCGGTCTGGCCTGCACCGCCAAAAAGCGGCATTAAAAAGGTATTCCCCCGGTGTTTCTGACCCCGGCGCCGGGCGAATATACAGCAAAGGCACCCCTCGTGGGTGCCTTTGCCATTTCTCCGCGCCCGCAGGCGCATAAAAAGCCCCCGCAAAAAAACAAAAGAAAAAATTACACAGTTCCCCCTGAATTTGCACCTCATGTTCTGCGCCCTTTTGACACAAAGTAACCCTGTCGCCGGCGACAAAACAAACCCCGTTTTCACCCGTTCAACGGCAAAAACGGGAAACATCACAATAAAATAAGGGGTGAGACGCTTGTATGAACCACGGCATATCCCCGCCTCCCATCGTCTCTCCGCCTGGCTGCTCTCGGCGCTGTTTGCCCTCTCCCTCTGCGTGCAGCAGGCTTGGGCCGCCCCGGCGGAGCGCACCGTGATCCCCCTGGGTCAGGCGGTGGGCATCAAACTCTTTGCGGACGGCGTCCTGGTGGTGGCTCTGGCCGATGGCCCCACGCCCGCCCGCACCTGCGGCCTTCGTCAGGGCGATATCATCACCGCCATGGACGGCGCCGCTGTCGGCTCCACCGAGCAGGTCCAGGACCTTCTGGCCGATACGGCCGGCGCGCCCATTGTCCTCTCCGTCCGCCGCGGCGCAGACGCTCTGGCCCTCACCGCCTGTGCCCGCGAAAATAACGGTGTCTGGCAGCTGGGTGCCTGGATACGCGACAGCATGGCCGGCATCGGCACCCTGACCTACTACGACCCCGCCACCGGTCAGTACGGTGCCCTCGGCCACGGCATCACCGATGTGGATACCGCACAGCTCATGCCTCTGGCCTCCGGCGCCATCATGGAGACCACCGTCAAAGCGGTGAAAAAGGGTGCCAAGGGCGATCCCGGCGAGCTCAAGGGCGACTTCTCCGTCCAGCGCGATGTGGGCACCGTCACCGTCAACAGCAGCGGCGGCATTTTCGGCACCGTGGCCGACCCGGACTTCCTCTCCGGCGGCACGCCTGTCCCCGTGGCCGCTGCCGGCCAGATCACCACCGGCCCCGCCACCATCCTCGCCACCGTCTCCGGCAGCGATGTGCGGGAGTACCGTGTGGAGCTCGTCCGCCTCTACGGCGCGGACGAGCCCACCCGCAACCTGCTCCTCCGCATCACCGACCCCGCCCTGCTCTCCGCCACCGGCGGCATCGTCCAGGGCATGAGCGGCAGCCCCATCCTCCAGAACGGCCGCATCGTCGGCGCGGTCACCCACGTCCTGCTCAACGACCCCACCCGCGGCTACGGCATATTCATTGAGAATATGCTCGACATGGCCGGCTGACAGACCCGGTGGGGAGGGCCGGGAAGCCCTCCCCGTCCGGCCTTTCCTATAAAAACGAGAGGAGCGTTTTTCATGCAGTCCCTGCTCATTAAGGACACCACCCGCGCCCAGCGGGAGGAGATCGTCCGCCGCGCCCTCAGCGCCTGCGGCAGCCCCTGTGACGGCTGCAATGGCTGCGGCAACGCCGGCGGCGGCCGGGTAGACAGTATCTACCAACCCTATATCGACGGCGAGAAGGAGTTGGCGGAGATAAACGCCGAATATTCCGCCTCCCGCGGTCTGGTAAGATAAACGCAAAAGCGGCCCGAAAGGGCCGCTTTTCTCCGTGTGCACATATTTGTCACTTCTGCGCCTGCTCCTGTTCATAGGCCTGCTGTACCGCCACCGCCAGCTGGTCGGCGCAGGAGGTGCTCCGCGGCCCGCAGGTGTTGCCCCGCAGCAGCGCCTCGATCTGCGCCACGCTCATGCCGTCCACCAGCTTGCTCACGGCCTTCAGGTTGCCGTCGCAGCCGCCCACAAAGTGCACATTCCGCACCTTGTCTCCGTCCAGCTCGAAGGAGATCTCCCGCGAGCAAGTGCCCTTCGTTCTGTATATATGCTCCATTTTGCCACTCCTTTGCAGAAAGATTACATTATTTTCGAATAGCTTACAGGTTTTTTCTCGTTAAAACTAACCTGATATCCCTCGCCGGGTGCCAGCAGATAGTCGTACCGCGTTCCGCCGAACCAGTGCATCATCAGTCCCGACGTCACCCCGCCGTGGATCACGCACACCGCGTCCTCCCCCGCGTCGATAACGGGCTGTATCGCGGCCAGATTTCGTGCCAGCACCTGCGGCGCACTCTCTCCGTTGGGGCATATATTGTGCTCTGAGTCCTCACACCACACAATAAATTGTGGATCGTGCTCCAGATCGCCGGCGTAGGCCCGCATCTCGAAATCGCCGAAATCCATCTCCCGCAGCCCCGGCAGCACCGTGTATGCCACGTCGCCGTATATGGCCCGCAGCGTCTGTATCGTCCGCGTCATTCCGCTGACGTAGTAGTGCTCCGCCGTGGGATATACGCCGGTCAAAGCTTTCTGCTGCAAGGCCTCCAGCGATTTCGGCAGCGCCGGGATATCCGCCGCGCCATAATACAGATTTTTCTGGCTGCCCTCGGTCTCCCCGTGCCGCAAAAGTGTCAGTTTCATTTCAATTCCTCCGCTATCCCGCAGAAAACGCGCGTCACATGTTCCGCTTTTTTCGCCAATTGCTGCAGAATTATTCCATAGCGCTCCCGCCATGCCCGCTCCGCACCGTCCATGGGTACAATGCCCCCGTTGACTTGTCTGGCGATGACGACTGCGTCCTCGAGCAGCGGCAAAAACCTTGTGATATCGTTATTTCTGCGGCTCAGCGCCTCCAAATGCCGATAGCATTTGCAGCCTGGTACCGGATCGGATATTGCCAGATCGCATACGTCATTTTCTGTTAAGTTATATGCTTTCAGCGCGTATGCCAGCTTTCCCTGGAACGCGCCTCCAATGATCAGGATCATATTTACCTCCACAACACCAGTACCGCTGCACCGCCTAACTCCGCAATGGTCAGGGCGAAGCCTGACACATCGCCGGACATACCATCCAGCTGCCGGAAAGCGTACCATGCCGCCAGCCAATAGCACACCGCCGCAGCCAACGGAGCAAAGCTGTCCCACAGCAGTACGGAGAGCCCACACACCGCCGCCAGCACAATGGCGGCAAATACCACAGGTGCGCCGCCGCGGGTCATGGCGCTGTACTGGCTGGTGGACATGGGCCGAAGTGTCAGAACGGCCAGTGCTGCACAGGCCCGTGATGCCGCAGGTATCAGCGTCAGCGGCCAAAGGGGCAGCGTCTCCGCCGACAGAAATACCGCCCATTGGCACAGGACCAGCAGCGCCAGACAGATCACCGCGAAGGCCCCGCAGTGGGAATCCTTCAGTATTCGCTGCCGTGTCTCCAGGTCCCGGCGGCTCAATACCGCGTCGCACACATCCATATAGCCGTCCAGATGCATAAAACCTGTGATCAGCCAGGGAGCTGCTGCGCACAGCAGAGCAGCCAGCGGCTGTGGCAAAAAGCTGCCCAGCCACGCGCACAACGCCCATATGCCGCCGACGATCAGCCCTATCAGGGGCAGACAAGCCAGCATTTTTCGCCGGGCGCTCTCCCGCCATATTTTTTTAGGGCAGGGAATGGTCAGGAACATACCCCACGCCATGAAAAAGCCGTATATCCAGTCAGACACGGGGCAGTTCTCCTTTCCACAGGTGGGGCAGGCCCACCGTCATCTCACATACCACGTCAAATTCCGCTGCCAGCCCTTGACAGATATCCGCCAGGCCCCGAACATAAACTTCCGTCCAGTCCCGGTAGTCCTCGCCGCCGTGCCAGATATCGTCGCACACAGCGATAAAATGGTCGAGGTAACGGCTGATATCCAGCAGCTCCCGCAGTACCCGATTTGCTGCGCCGGCGTCCGGCGCGGGACCGGGAAACATCTGCTCCGACAGACAGGCGGTAACACTGTCGAACAGCACCGTGCCGTGCCTGTCCAGTGCCGGTAAGGCGGCGGGCAGGTCGAAGCTGCGCTCGACGGTGATAAAATCCATGCCTGCCCGGTCCGCCACATGGCGGCGGATACGTGCCAGGTCCTCGTCATCATGGGGGGTCATGGTGGCCCAATAATACCGAGGCGCGTCCCCGGACAGTGCGGCGGCCAGGCGTTGGGCCATGGTGCTCTTTCCGCTTTTTCCGCCGCCGATCAGCAGTATCCTCATGGCTTGTCCACCGTAAAGCTGTCGCCTGCGCGTATTTCGTCCAGATAGTCATCCTGTATGGCCGCCTGGGCAAAGGTGGCCATACCGGCCATTACGCCGCAGGCACCCTCTAACACCCGGAACAGCAGGGGACACCCGCTGCCCTCACCCAGCCGCATTCCCAGATGCAGGCAGGGCTCCAGACCCAGCCGGTCTGCTGCCAGGCGGTAGCCCACCTCATAGGAGTCGTGGGACAGAAACAGATAGTCCTGCACTTCGGGGCACAGCGTAACGGCACACAGTGCGGCCACCACGGAGATGAAGCCGTCTACCGCTGCCGGTATGCGCTCACGGGCACAGCCCAGGAAAGCCCCGGCCATGGCGGCGATATCCAGCCCGCCCACGGCACACAGCACATCCAATACATCATCCTTGTCAACAGCCCGACGCGTCAGCGCACGGCGCAGCACGTCCTTCTTGCGGGCGAAGCCCTCGTCTGTCAGTCCGCCGCCCCGGCCGGTGACGGCCTCGATGTCCGCACCGGTCAGCGCGGACAGTACCGCGGCAGAGGTGCTGGTGTTGCCGATCCCCATCTCGCCGATGCCCAGGGCGGTGATACTGTCGGCTCTGGCGCGCGCCGCCTGCTCCATGCCGGCGGCCATGGCGGCAAGCGCCTCCGGCCGGGTCATAGCGTCCTCTACGGCGATGTTTCCGGTGCCCCGCCGGATCTTCCGGTCCAGAATGTCTACATCCGGCACATCGCCGGCAATACCCACGTCCACGACGGCCACATCGTCGCCGAAGGCGGCGGCCATAGCGGACATCCCGGTCCTGCGCCGGGTCATGTTGACGGCCTGCTGCAAGGTCACGGACCGGGGCGCGCAGGACACGCCTTCGTCCACCACGCCGTTGTCGGCGGCAAACACCGCCACGCGGCAGCTGTCCATTTTCGGGCATACCTGACCGGTGATACCTGCCAGACGGATGGATATGTCCTCCAGCGCGCCCAAGCTCCCCGGCGGTTTGGCCAGCTCTGCCTGTCGTTTCCGGGCCGCGTCCATCGCCGCCCGGTCGGCCGGTCGGATGGCCTGTATATACTGCTGCAATGCTGCTTCTGTCATGTCGGTTCCTCGATAAATCCCTGCGCCGCCAGCCAGTGCAGCGACGGCAGGGCGTCCTGATTTTCAATGGTGAATGTGGCATCCGGCGCGGCGTGCAGCACCGTGTCGATGATCTGCCGCATGGGGATGTTTCCCTCTCCCAGCGGGGCGTGCAGGTCCGTATCGCCCTGGTTGTTGTGCAGGTGAACGTGCCGCAGCCATGGGGCCATAGGCACGATCCAATCCATGGGCGGCGTTTCGCTGACGCAGGTGTTGGCGTGGCCCACATCCAAGCACAGCCCCAATCGGGGATCGTCTATCTGGGCGGCGATGGACACCAGCGTCTCCGGCGACGGCTCCATGACATTTTCCAGCGCCAGTGTCATGTCGGCCGGTACGTCCCGCAGGAATTCCCGCCAGAACCGCACCGACTGCTCCACATACCACTCCGGAAAGTAGACATGGGGAATAAAGCCTCCGTGGAATACCATGCGTCGTATACCCAGCGCCTGCGCTGCGTCCAGTGCCTGCCGGAACCGCCGCATGGCTACATCCCGGGCCAACGGATCGATGGCGCAGGGGATCAGCTCGGCGAAGGGGCCGTGGAACCACAGACTGCTGATACCGTGTATTTCCTCCCGCGTCCGGGGCAGGGCGGCGGGATCATCAAGCAGAGGCGCATAGGAGAAGGCGATGGTCTCCAGTCCCAACTGCCACTGCCGGGCCAGCGCCGGGGCACAGCTGTCCATGCCGGAGATATGCAGTTTTCCTTGCAGCAGAGGTGAGGCCATGTTCCGCGCTCCTTTTGTCGTTCTGCGGGGTATTATAGCATGAGTCCCGCAAAAAGAAAAGCCCCATAGGGCAGCAAAAAACCCGCTTGCGCGGGCAAATATCTCCGGACACCATAAAGCGGAGTGCCGCTTGGCGCTCCGCAGATATGGCAGGAAGAGAAGATGAAAAAAGTTTTTTGTTTCTTGCATGATTAGGATATCGCGGAGATGTGAAAAAAATTCGGTTACAAATATTAAAAATCTGTGAAATCTTCAACAATGTTCGCCGAACGATTTGTATTCTCGCCGTTTTTCTCCCGAACTTTCTGGAAAAAGGTCTGCAAAACGTCGCGGCATTCGTCGCCGCACACATTGCCCACCAGCTGTGGCGGACGGGGAAAGCCCTCCATAAACAAATTCAGCACGCCGCCGCAGGCGCCCATCACCTCATCCCGGGCGCCGTAGTACACCCGCCGGATGCGGGCGTTAAGAATGGCCCCAGCGCACATGGGGCAGGGCTCCAGCGTCACATACAGGTCGCACTCGTCCAACCGCCAACTGCCCAGCGCCGCATTGGCCTGGGCGATGGCCTCCATCTCTGCGTGAGAGACGGCGGCCTGCTTTTCCTCCCGCTGGTTGCGGCCGCGGCCCACGATCTCGTCATTGCGGACGATGACGCAGCCCACCGGCACCTCGCCGTGGACAGCGGCCTCCTGTGCCAGAGCGAGGGCCTGCTGCATGAAATATTCCTGTTCCATAGCTGTCCTTTCCGGGCGGACAGGCCGCCCCTGTTTGAAACCGGGCATAAATGCGTAAACTGGACGTACAATATTGATGTGGAGGGGAACCCTATGGCAAAGAAGCACAGCACAGACCCGACGCTCCGTGAACTGGAGCGTGAACTGTACAGCACCACCCAGGCGTTGAAGGAGGCCTATATCCGCTTTGACTATGTCTGCGACAGCGAGCTCATCGACGCCTGTATCTTCGAGATCAACGCCCTGAAAGCCCGCAGCAACTACCTGCTGCGCCGTATTAAGGAGCAGAATGGCCAAAGTGTGCCCTCCGGCATCCCGCACGCGGTGCCGGTGCCGAAGACGGAGCCGTCCGCGCCGCCCTGTGTGGCTGCCGGCGCGATAAAGGGGGGAGAGGTATGTCCGTCATAGAGATCGTATCCCTGGCCCTGGTGGGCCTGTTCCTGCTGGTGGCGGTGGTGCGGCTGTTCCGCAAGCCGCTGAAGCTGGCGCTGCGGGTGGCGCTGAACAGTGCCCTGGGCCTGGGTGTCCTGTGGCTACTGAACAGCACCGCCCCCGTCACCGGGCTGACGCTGGGCGTCAACTGGTTCAACGCACTGACGGTGGGTGTTCTGGGCCTGCCGGGGCTGGGGCTTCTGCTGCTGGTGAAGTGGGTGCTGGTGTAGTTACATAGGGAGGAAGGCTTCACTTTATTCCGTTCAACAGTCTGTTTGCTCGTTCAACAGGGAACTTATCCTCCATATCAGCCACCTCAAACAAACTCAATGGCAATTCTTTTTCCCCGACCAAAGCAAGGTATTCCTCAACAGCTCTGCGGTCGATCGTGATTTTTCCGTGTCCCGCCCAATGGCGATTGCTCTCATCTTTTTTCAAACCGGTGATCCAATACCTATCGCCATTTTCAACGTCTATGTAGTTTGAACTGCCGCCTATGGCCTTTTGAAAAGCATGGTCATTAAAATAGACTGTCTTTCTGGTTTTTGAGGTCTTTACATAGCCGATCCATGCCGGGCCATCATCGGAATATCCAGATTTTAACTCAATATACATTAAATTCTTTATCATCGGAAACCCTCCAGACCTGATTTACGAGCCTCACAAAAGCCGTTTATTTCTCCATCGTTTCCAGATACCACCCGAAAAAAACGCGAAGCTACAACTCAATTTTAGAGGCATACTCTTTTAGAATGCGGTTGATCTCCTCTTCGTTTTTGAAAAAGACATCGTCGCATCGTTCCAGTATTGCCTCCCATTCTTCGTCTGACTCCTTATCAGCCAGCATCTGGTATGCATCATACGCGGTCAGCAAATTGCTTCGCAGTTCTTCGGATAAGACGTTCTCCAAAATCGAAATTTCCGCTTGCAGATCGCCCGTTTGCTCAACATTAAGGAAATACTGATCGTGCCCGCCATTATTGACCTCGCTTTGATAGGTCATCACCTCTGCATAGGGGGTGTCCGCACGGTTTTCCGTCCACAGATCCCACATTTTATTCCATTTTTTCTGCTCGCGTGATAATTCGCTTTTTCTTTTTTTGAAAAAACCAAATACTCCCATCTGATCAACACCTCTCAAAATTTGATTTGCGCGTCTTACAAAAGCCGCTCACTTCTCCATTTTTTCCAGATCCCACCCATACAGCGGGTAGCGCTGCACGGCGCCGAACAGCTTTTTCTTCAGATCAGGATAGCGCTGCTCCAGCTCCGCCAGCAGTTCCTTCACCTCCTGCCGGCGGCTGTGGCCGTCCATGGGACAGGTGTTCTTCACCACCGGCAGCGCCAGCTTCGCCGCCATGCGGCGGATGTCCGCCTCCTGACAGTACAGAAGCGGGCGTATCTGGGTGATGTCCGTCCTGTCCAGATACGTCACCGGCTGGAAGCAGCCGATGCGCCCCTCGAACAGCAGGTTCATCAGCAGCGTCTCCACCGCGTCATCGTAATGGTGCCCCAGCGCGATCTTGTGTATCCCCCGTTCCGTCAGCGCCGTATGCAGGCTGCCCCGCCGCAGCTTGGCGCACAGGGAGCAGGGGTTCTTTTCTTTTCGCTCGTTGAACACAATGTCGTATACCGGTACGGAGATGCGGGTATAGGGAACGTCCAGCTGCGCGCAGTAGTCGGCCACCGGGGAGAAGTCCATCCCCGGCATACCGGTCTCCAGCGTGATGGCCTCCACCCGGAAGGGCTTGGGATAGAATGCCCGCAGCCGGGCCAGGGCCGTCAGCGTCAGCAAGCTGTCCTTGCCGCCGGAGACGCCCACGGCCACGGTCTCTCCGGCTTCGATCATGTTGTAGTCCTCCACACAGCGGCGGACCAGTCCCAATATGTGCTGCACGGTCATGCCTCCTGAAAATGTAAATTGCGATTTGAGAAAACGAGAGTATAATTGAGAAAATAAGAGAAAACACAAGATGTTCATGCCGTAAATCAAATCGGTGTTGACAACACGCCGGCACTGTGGTATAAATAATCCTGCGCGCTGAGCGCGTTTTCTCTGCCCCGATTGTAACAAGGGCGCGTGAAAAAGTAAAGCACACATTATAATATAAATTGGAGGAAGATCACCATGTCCACTTTCATGGCAAACAAGGCCAACATTGAGCGCAAGTGGTACGTCGTGGATGCCGCCGGCAAGCCCCTGGGCAAGACCGCCGTCATCGTCGCCGACCTGCTGCGCGGCAAGGGCAAAGTCACCTATACCCCCCACGCCGACTGCGGTGACAACGTCATCGTCATCAACGCCGGCAAAGCTGTCCTGACCGGCAACAAGATGGAGCAGAAGTACTATCGCACCCACTCCGGTTGGGTGGGCGGTCTGAAGGAGACCAAGTACCGCATCCTGATGCAGGACAAGCCCGAGCTGGCTATGCGCGTGGCCGTCCGCGGCATGATGCCCCGCAACATCGTCACCAAGGATTCCCTGAAGCGTCTGCACATCTACGCCGGCGAGCAGCATGACCATGCGGCTCAGAAGCCCGAGCTGGTCAAGTAAGGAGGAAAAAGAGAATGTATCAGTCTAAGAATCCCTACAAGTACGGCACTGGCCGCCGCAAGTCCTCCGTCGCCCGTGTGCACCTGTTTGAGAACGGCACCGGCTCCATCACCATCAACGGCCGCAGCATCGACGAGTACTTCGGTCTGGAGACTCTGAAGATGGTCGTCCGTCAGCCTCTGAACGCCACCAACACCCTGGGCAAGGTGGACATCGTTGCCACCGTCGAGGGCGGCGGCGTGTCCGGCCAGGCCGGCGCCCTGCGCCACGGCATCAGCCGCGCCCTGCTGCTGGTGAACCCCGAGTACCGCGCCATCCTGAAGAAGGCCGGCTTCCTGACCCGCGATCCTCGTATGAAGGAGCGCAAGAAGTACGGTCTGAAGGCCGCCCGCCGCGCACCTCAGTTCAGCAAGCGCTGAGTCTATACCGTTTACCTGCAAAACGCCAGAAACCACAACGGTTTCTGGCGTTTTTCTTTGTGCTCATTTGTCTCCATCTGAGATCATTGCTCTCTCTTCTGCAACGACAAATTTGTGGACAAAGTGAAGCATTTGACGACAAATTTCACGACAATTTTTTTGCTCTTTTAAGGGTGCATGGCTGCCTTTGTATCCATCATACAAAGGAGAAAATTCATGCTCATTCCCTCATGGTCAAAGGCTCAAAAGGAGGCCTTCCGTACCCAGCATCCCACAAAATATCCCATCAAGCAAGCGAATCACAATTCTCCCAAAGCCGACGTAAAGACTTTCGCCGACCTCATTTATGCAGCAGATCGTCCCGAATATAAGGGCATAGTGACAATTGTGCGCCGGCCCAAGGGGACAACTACAATGGAGACTGTGGCAAGTGTTCCTGCGGAACAGGCGGGCGAATGGTTGTCGCAGATGCACGTTTCGGCAAATGCAGACTATTATATCACGAAGGCGCAGTTCAGCAAGGCACAGACGTGGGATAGTAGAAACTTATTTGCAATAAATGCTATTTGGATAGATGTCGATGCGCATAGTGAAACGCCGAGTTTCGCAGAAGCGGAGCGTATGCGCTCGCTGCTGATCCACGCGTTGCCGGAGCTGGCGGGGATTCCTGTTCCGAATATAATCATTTACAGCGGAAGAGGGTTTCATCTCGTATGGCTTATTGAGCAATGCGCGGCTGAGTTAACATTTATGCACCGGGCGGTTTCGGCATACTATGGCGAGGTCATCCGAGACTTAATCGCTGGGTTCAAGCTTACCAAATATTCTGTCGATGGGAGCTACAGTGCGAACATAGCCGGGTTGACCCGTATTCCCGGAACGTTCAATACGTATTCTAGCACCTACTGCACCTATGAGATTATTCACAGGCGGAGAATTCTACTCACTGAACAGTATGATACGGCGGAATATCGCTCAGGCAAAGGGGCAGTAATTTCAAAGCGTTGTTGTCAGTTCGCCCCCTCTGCTGTGCAGGCTGCGGGAGAGCTGCGTGTAAATGCTTTGCTGAAGCTGCTGAAACTGCGCACAAACTGGGAGGGCTATCGGGACTACTTTCTACTTATTCTATTCTCCGCTTATCAGATGGCAGGATATTCAAATGAAGATTCTGTTCGGCTGACGCTGGAAGCCAATACAGAATTAGAACCTTCTCTGTTAGAACGTGAGGTGCGCTCATTACTCTCGACTGCAATGAAAAAACACTACAAAATGAAAAACGCCTACATCATAACTGCATTGGACCTTACCGCTGATGAGCAGACTGCCATCGGTATTTCGGTCGTGCCCACAGGGGCAAAAAAGCGGGGCAAAAATCAGGCGCGGGATGCGCGTACCGCTGCGAAGCGGAGGAAGGAAAACCGTGCGATCATGCGGTTTCATATCCTCGGCTGGAGCATCGGTGCCATCGCAAAAAAGGTGAACCGCTGCTATAACACAGTTAAGAAGCGCATCGGCGAACTGGCAGGAAAATTGGAGGAGCTTTTTTCTGACCGTGAACTCAGATTACTTTTTCGTCAGCGTGCGAAGCGCATCGTGGAGAAGCTGGAGAAGTGCGCAGCCTCCGTTTCATTTTTTGAAGGGCTTATATATTATGCTGATATGGGCAAGTCCAGCATGAGCCAATCATTAGTAAAACCCATTGAATATCAACTCGAATATAGCAGAAATCATCGGAGGAATCGAGGCTGTAAAGATATTTCTGCACACTTACTTGAAAGGACGAGGTGTGCAGAATGAATAAGGCATTGTTATCCTCCAAAAGCATGTGCTGGTGCACGCCGCAGGACTTTTTTGACAAGCTAAACGCCGAATTTGATTTTGTGCTCGACCCCGCAGCAACGGATAAAACGGCAAAGTGCGGTCTGTACTATACCCCCGAAACGGACGGACTTTCGCAAAGTTGGGATCGCGGCGGTGCTGTCTTCTGCAACCCACCGTATGGTCGGGAAATTGGCAAGTGGGTGCAAAAGGCGTTCGAAGAAGCACACGGCGGATATCCCATCGTCCTGCTTATCCCAGCGCGGACGGATACGGCATACTTTCACGATTACATTTACGGAAAAGCGGAAATTCGCTTTATTCGTGGACGGCTGCGGTTCACGGATGACGAGGGAAACGCCGCCGACCCCGCGCCGTTTCCCTCTATGGTAGTGATCTACAACGGGAAAAACTCGCTGCCCCAAAACAACGTGTCTGGCACAGTCCCAAAGGGGACATGTGCCTAATGCCAGGGAGGTTTCCAACATGCAATTTGCCCCCATTTTACCGCCTATGAAGCCCAGTACGCCGGCAGCTTCGAACCGCGCAGACGGTGCGCAGCACACCGCTTACCGCGTACCTGAGGCGATGTTTAAGCTGCGCTTGCTGACCCGGAACATCAATGATGACGCCGAGAATCTGCTTACGCTAAACAAGAAAATCGGGCAGGCATTGATACGATTTTTCTCTGAAATGCAGTCCATTCAACGGATGGCAAACGCCGAATTCGCCGATGAGGAATATGCTGAGGCAGTGGCAAGGGCGTTAGAAAGTGTCATTGAAAAATTGGACAACAACACATATTGGAGCCTCCTGAGAACGCTCACGCTCATGGGCAAAATTGACGCAGTCAGGGCAGGATTAGGCACAGATGAAATGTTGCCCCCCGATGAAATATGCACGCAGCTCTACCGGAAAATTGCTCGTGAAACACATGCGTTTGACGCTTTTGTCGAGGGAAATATGTTGCTCGTTCGGATGCCTATGCTGCCCTCCATCCGCGCCCATGGTGTAATCAATAGCGGGCAGAAGCGCGCTATCTTTGACACGCCGATGTTCGTGGAAACGGTGCGCGGAGCGATGCTTTCCGTGAAGGAAAAGCTGCCTAAAATTTCCAAGAAGAATATAATGTATCTCTTCATTTACAGAGATGCAGCTGCCCCACATCTGGACTCCGATAACCATAATACCAAAGCGATCACCGATGAAATCTGCTCTCACTTTGAGGCGGGCGATGATGGATTTTATGCGGATTTCCGCTTCTTTACGAGGGCATCCGAGCTCCTCCCGGCAGGGACATACATCACGGTTTCGGCGATGGACGGCGCACTCCCCACGCCTGAAGATATTATCGAAATGTGGACGGCGCGACTGCGGAGCGGAATGGATATTTGACCACATATTCATCACACCACCGCGAGAGCGTTTTGCGCACTAAAACACGGTCATTCCGGATGCCGCATTTCAGACAAGACGGCAGACCCGCAAACCCGCTGAAGCACAAGGGCTTTGCAGTTTTGCAAGTGCGGGAATGACAATGTCTCTGTACGAATAGGACAATTCGGAAGATACTTTACCCACATGGCAGCCGCCCGAATAAAAGGGTAAATTGTTTATAAGATACGGCTTATTCAGGGGCGGCTGACCAAGATTGAGGAGAGGAGCACCACAATGTATACGCCTTCTAAAATAAAAATCAGTATGCTGTGCGCACTTGCCCTTTGCGGTCAGGTGCGCCGCGATGACCTTGCTATTTTTGCGCGGACGGCTGACGCAGGAGTTCGCACGATACGCGAGCTGGAAGACAAGGGTCTCATCGAGGACAAAACTGTCGAGGTGACGGTGCGGATCGACGGAAGAAACCGCCCGCGGATGCGCCATGTCTGCGGCCTCACAAATGCAGGGCTTTTGTTTCTGCTTACGCATGGCGCATCACTCTTTCCGTGGCTGGCAAGCGTGCCGAAAGAAATCGTTGGGCAGGTCAATTTGAAAGGCGGCAGCTGCACGCGGCGAATTCCGTTGGACAGGCGGCTGGATCTAAGTGGAGCCAATTGCTTTTTTATCGCGGCAGGCTACGAGACCCGCCCTCTTGTATTCGATGAAAACATGAAAGAGGGAAAGCCCTCGTTAGCAAGCTGCCTTGCGGAGATTTTACCGCCGCTGGATGCTCGCAATGACCGCAGCTTCTACAATGTACTGGAGATAAAGAGGGACATTCTGGGTAACGGCATGGCTGCACGCTTTGCCCGGTATGTGGGGTTTGTTGTGCACGGCGGTATGCCGGCAGCCGTATACGTCGTGCCGCAGGGGGGACTGTCATGGGGCACGAGCGTGGTGAACAAGGAGCGAGCACTGTTTGACGACTTTGTCCTCAGAGGGATGCATACCGCAAAGGATATGGGGCACGATTGTATTCTGCTGGTTCGCAAGCCCCGCGATTTGAGCAGGACACTTGCCATGGAACCCGGCAAGGTGGTGCCGCGGGGTATGCGCTATGTCGTGCCGATGAGCCGGGAAGGGATGAGAGATTTGGAATATATCCAAAACTGGGGCTACCACAAATTAAAGGCAGCGTGCAGTGAAAGCATAAGCGAGGCAGGCTATGCGAAGAACACGGAGAAGGGTACGATTCCGGGGAACGCGGCAACGAGAATATCTACGGTGTGCCCGCTGATAGACCCGGTTACCGGCAACTACATCACAATAGGGCCGCTGATAACGATTCACGTGCTGAAGGAAAATGCGGCACTGATGCGGGTGGGAAAGCCCATCACTGTTTTCTGCTTTCCGCATCAAATGGCCTTTTATCGCGCGGCTCTCGGTGAAGAGATAGATTTCCTTCTGGCCACTGCTGAAGGCGAGGGGTGATCCGCTGCGCGGATCACCCCTCGCAAAGATGGCAGTCGGCTGCATATGGTTACAGAAACATTGCCATGTAGATGGGCAGATGAAGGATGTTATCGGAGCGCATAACATCCTTAGTGTAAAGGATGTAGCTCTCACCGATTTTCGAGGAGAACTTTGCGCGGAATTTGTCCAATGATGCGTGGCTGCGGTAGCTGCCGGACTTCACTTCGATGGGGGCTATTTTTTTGCCCTCGGCAATCAGGAAATCGACCTCCATATGGTTTTCCCGATGCTCCTTATCGCAGCGGGAGTAGAAGTAGAGCTTGTGTCCGCGGCATCGGAGCATCTGCGCTACCATGTTTTCCAAAATCATGCCCTCATTTACGTCCAGCTTGTCAAAAAGGATGGCTTTATACAGCTCGTTGTCTGTATAGCTCTTATCCATGAATGTCTGTGTCACCAGCAATCCCGTGTCCGCCATATAGCATTTCTGCGTGGCGTGGTCGGCACTGAGGGCAAGCCCTACATTGGGGTCGGTGGCGTTGAAGCAGGTATTGACTACCATCGCTTCGTTCAGCCAGATAAAGGAATCCTCATAGGAACGGAAACGTGCATTTTCACCCAGCGAACTCAGCCGATATTTCTTTTCCTTTTTGGATAGCTGACCGGGGATACCGTCGAAAACAGCATAGACCTTATCCTCGTATCCCTCTGCGAACTTGGAGACATCGTCGCGGTAGAGTCGCAGAATGTTTCGCTTCGCCATATCGGAAGCGGCAAAGTCCTTCCCGTTCAGGTAGGCGAGGATGGACTGGGGCATCCCGCCTACCAGCAGGTACTGCCGGAAGCTATTCATAACCTTTCGATGCACCGCCTGACCCAAGGGTTTTTGCGCCTCGAATGCCCGCCGGATAAACGGAACGGTGACCTCATCATCCAGTGCCCACAGAAATTCTTCAAAGTCCAAGGGGAACATCTCCAGATGTTCCTCCTCCGATGGGATGATAATGTCCTTGACGTTCTTCTTGAGCCGGATGAGAGAGCCCGTTTCCAGATAATCGTAGCGACCATCCGCCACAAGGTATTTGATGAGCTGCCGTGCGCGGGTGAACTGCTGCACCTCATCAAGCACGATGAGGGACTCCCTGTTATAGAGCTGGACCCCGAAGAAAACGGACAGCTTGGCGAAAAACATATCGAGGTCGGTGCTGTCATTTTCAAAGATATCCAATACATCCTTCGGGACATTCCCGAAATCAATAATGATGTGGCTTTTATACTCGTTTTCTGCGAACTCCTTGGCAATGAAACTCTTGCCAACGCGCCTTGCTCCGTCAATCAGCAGAGCTGTCGTTCCGCCGCTTCGCTGCTTCCACGCAACGAGGTCGTCATAAATCTTCCGCTTCAGCATACCGATTCCTCCTGCCTTTCAAAGTCGTGCTGTTTTCCATAGTTTAGCACAGGTCTGCACGAAAAGGCAAGTTAAATATGTCGATATTTGCACGAAACGGCAGAAGAGATGGCTTTGCTGCTGCACGAAACGGCGAGTTTTCGCAGAGCCCCGCTGGGCCATGCCGCAGAGCTGGGTATAGTTTTTCTCGCACACGGGCAGTTCCGCGCCTACTGCGCCTCGTCTGAGGCTTCCGGCGGCCCGCTGCCGCACACAGCTCTCCCGACACCTGAAGCAAAAGAGTGCTCCTGCGAGGTGGATCCTCGCAGGAGCACTTCTTCCAAGCAGTCCGATTGGCGATATGCCGCGATAAGTTCCACAAGGAAATGGCTCAGATACAAAACGCGGCATAGAGAGGAACGATTTTTTTGTTGTCCTCAAAGCCGAAGTTTTTGGCAGAGAGCTTGATTGCATAAGCGGGCTTGTAGGTGTCCATATAGACCTTTAAGCTCTTGGCTTTGGTGTTGTCGGCAGACTTGACCTCAATGGGAATGAGCTGCCCGTCACGCTGAATGATAAAATCAATTTCAGCCCCACGCTCGGACTCCCAATAATAGGTGTGGTAGCCGTTAATGGTAAGCTGCACATTAACATAGTTCTCCGCCATACCGCCCTTGAAGTCGTTGATTTCCTCGACCATATAGAGAATGTCATTGGCGGCTAAATCCTTTTTGGCGCAAAGCAGTCCTAAGTCAGACACATAAATCTTGAACGCATCAATATCACGGTAGTTTTCAAGGGGCTTTTTGATTTGCTCCACCTTGTATACCTGTGACACGATACCAGACAGGCAAAGCCATTCAATCGCATTTTCAAATTCGGAAGCCCGTCCGCCTTTCTTAATCAGCTTATATTGGAAACGGGTATTCTTTTTTGAGAGCTGAACGGTTATATTGTCGTAGGCAAGTCTGGTTTTCTTGATTTCATTCAAGTTATTATACTTGCTCATATCATTGAGATAGCTTGCAAGTATCGTATCCTGCGTATGGCGGACAAGGATATAATCCTTTGTTTCAGCGAATTGCATCACACACTCTGGCATGCCGCCAACTACAAGATACTGACGGTAAAGCTGCATTGCGGCGTCGTGCAAGGCAACGGGAAGCGGCGTATCGGTTTGAAAGCACTTTTTAATCTGCTCTACCAAATTGCCCTCACCGAGAGCCAACAAAAATTCCTCCATATCCATAGGATAAAGCGTTTTCATATCGACCTTTCCTACGGGGAAAGAGAATTTCGCCCTGTTGACCGCAACGCCGAGCAAGCTGCCTGCCACGATGATGTGATAATCTGGAGCGTCCTCACAAAAGTATTTGAGCGAAGTCAACGCCCTCCCGCAAAGCTGTACCTCGTCAAAGACTATCAGCGTTTTTTCCTTTACGATGGTCTGACCTGCGATATGGGACAAAATCGGTATCAGATAATCGGGGCTGATATTTTCCTCAAAGGTTTCGTTCAGCTTTGGATTGGTTTCAAAGTTGAAGTATGCCACATTTTCATAGTGGGTGCGCCCGAATTCCAGAATGGAATAGGTCTTTCCGACCTGTCTTGCGCCCTGTAAAATAAGGGGCTTGCGGTGTTCATTTTCTTTCCACGCTTCTAAGAAGCCCATAATCTTTCTATACATAAGCAGTCCTCCTTAAAGGTGCTGACCAGAGTATAGCAGATATTCGTGTAAAAATCAACAATAGCGAGCGAGATATTCGCAAAAAGCGACACGAATATTTTTATAAATCTAGCATTATTCGACGCGATGCGCGTTTTCTTCATAGCTCTGGCACGGCCAGCACTTCCGTCCTCACGAGCTTCGTGCAGAGCCGCATACCTTTGTGTGCCTGAGAAGTCTCCTGATTCACACAACGAGAAGACCACCCCGACAGGGTGGTCTTCTCCGCCGTTATTCACTGTTTAAGCAACGCGGTTCATATCACATACCATGTCAATGAATGTCTTCATATCATCGACATACTGATAAGGCGCATACTCCGCGTAGATGTCCGGGCTGTCGAGTACAACGATTTGTACGCCGTCTGCTCTCACAGACTCCAGTGTCCCCGGTAAACACCTCGCTTCACGCGGGGTTTTGCAGCGATAGGCAATACAACCCTGCTTATCGAAAATTTTGGCCACAACAAAAAACGTCTTATCGCCCATCTCTGCTTGTCAACTCCTTCAGTTTATTCTTAAATGCTTGCTCCGTTTGGATATCACCTGCATCAAACAATTCTCGCATGTGCAGCCCAATCGTTTCAGAACTATATTTATATGCGTATTGATGACTCCAAATGTTAAAGCAAAAGTCTCGGCCACACCAAAGCTGAACCTCTATCGGGTAAGACCAGCTATCCCGCTGATAGTACAGATGATTCGCACGGTATCCATCGTCAACTTGTTTTTCACTACCACATCCTAATTATACCCAAAAACATATTATACGTCAACCATCCCAAACCTCAGTTAAGTTCCCAGTAAAAGCACTGAACCCGGCATTCCGCCTAAGATGCAGTAATCCAGAAACAGCTCGCTACACAGACATCTCTACCTCATTGAAGGGCGTCAGAGTCCGCATATGGGCGAGCATTTCCGCGATGAAGCTGTCATCATACCCCTTTGCCCACAGAAATTCCTCGAAGTCCAGTGAAAACATCTCATAGTCCGTCTTGTAGCCTACACTGTTGCTTTCGATTTTCCTGTAGTTGATGCCCAGCATAGAGCCGCTGCAGATGACATCGAAGCCACAAAAAATGAACGAGTTTTTCAAGCGTTATCACATTTTATGAGCGAGTTTTGCTCATATCTGCACGAAAACCGCGCAGATGTGTTGCGGCATCAGTTTTTCAGGCAACCGATAGGGACGACACACACGCCATCCGGACGGCGATAGGCAAAATCGCCGGTTCCGGTCAAGACCATCAGGAAGGCGGGCGCGTTCATTTTATCGGTATCAATTTTTTCAGCCATCGCTTTCAGGCTTTTCGCGCCCTCCTCAATGAGCCTGTCGCCGCCGAGCTTAATTTCAACGAGCCCGTATTTCCCGTTTCTCAAATGAATAACGGCGTCGCATTCCTGTCCGTCTTTATCTCTGTAGTGGTAAACCTCTCCGTTCAAAGCATCGGAAAAAACGCGAAGATCTCTGATACAAAGTGTTTCAAAGAGGAAGCCGAATGTCTTCAGGTCATTGATCAAATCGTTCGGGCCGATGCCTAGAGCGGCAGCAGCAATAGACGGATCAACATAGTACCGGGTATCTGATGAGCGAATCGCAGTCTTGGAGCGTAGATTGGGGTTCCATGCAGGCATATCCTCTACAACAAAGATTTTTCTGAGCGCATTTACGTAGGAAGCAACCGTTTCTTCGCTGATCGCCACTTCGTCGTTTGTCGAAATATCCTGTGCAAGCACCGTATTCGGCACCTGGCCTCCTTGATTTCTTGCGTAGGAGCGCATGAGCCTGCGAACTCTTTCTGGATTCTTCTGTACATTGTCGGCACGGTTAATATCCGAGTGTACAACTGCATCATAGTAATCAGTCGCCTGATCCAAAGCAATTTCATCACGCATATCCACAGCCTGCGGCCAACCGCCCCGGCACACGAGGAAAGCCAAACGGTCGATACTTAAATCTGAACCTCCATCTACCTCCGTATTTCCCTCAAACAGATCTTTTATGCTGACTTCACCTGTTGAATCCCCGGATTCATATAGGCTCATCGGCCTCATCGTCAACCATGTAAAACGCCCCGTACCGGAGTGTGTAATCTCCTTGGTATCGGCGGGAACGGCAGAACCGGTGAGGAGAAATTGTCCCAACTCGCCGCGATGATCAACCTCAAAACGAATGGCATCCCAAAGCTTTGGAGCAAGCTGCCATTCATCAATCAGTCTTGGTGTCGCGCCTTTCAGCAGCCGCTTGGGGTTCAACTCGGACATCGTGATGTTCTGCGCCTTCTTTTCCGGGTCGTCCATATATAAAATGCTGGCTGCAAGCTGCTCCGCAGTTGTGGTTTTACCGCACCACTTAGGACCTTCGATCAGTACCGCACCTTTGCCTTCCAGCTTCCGCATCAGAATATCGTCAGCAATTCTTTTCCTGTAATTCTTCATTCGGGATACCTCGCCTTCCTTTGCGTTAGCTTTATTATATGCACTGATTATGGATTATGCAATGTTTTTTCCGATAGTTGGCGAAATATTTTTCCGACGATTGGCGGAAATTTGACACGATAGTTGGTGGCACAATCCCCTGCAACCCCTCTCTCTGCAGCGTAGCGTGTCACGGGGATGCCCTTCATCTTGGTCTGCTGATAGGCTTCAAAGTCCACGGGCAAGTTGCAGCGGTTCATCTCGGCATCATTATTCGTTGTCCAGTTCTTCGAGCGTGTAGCGTCTCGAATTGCCCCGTGTATAGCCCAGAGCGACCATCAGTTCAGGCGCGGAGTCGAATGTGCCGGACAGCCCTTCGCCCTTCTCAGCGGCAGCCATCGCTGCCTGAGTCACCGCGTTAGGCACTTCCATGTCGTATGGAAACCTTCCTTCTTGGACGACGACCTCTGCAAAAGAAGTAAATGCCTCTTCAAGCGACAGATTATATCGGGAGCAGATGGCCGCCAGCTGCTCCCTAATGTTGGTTTCCAATTCAAAGGTTATTGTTGTCTTCATCCGCATCGCACCTCCAGTACCGCCACTATACCATGTGTAAGGTGCTGCAGGAAAGAGTCTCTTAAAGAAGCAGGTGATCTGCGCCGATGGCGCAGATCACCTGCCTTGTCTGTTCAGGTAGAGGAGTCGTCCTCGCTCATGGCCTTGTCGATGGCGCGGTTGATGTAGGCGTTGACGGACTCGCCGCGCTGTGCCGCGTGCGCCTGAATGATTTCCTTCTTGCCTTTGGGCATGCGGAGCTTTATTTCATCATAGTTGTTCTTGACGTACTTATTCACAGCGCGTTGCTGCGCTTTTGAAACTGCCATAATGGCCTCCTTAAACTATATCAGTTCAGTACTATTCTAACCGAAAAGCTATACTGGGTTCAATATACAAGTTGCACATATAATGTACCCAATATTTGTGGACTTTGCCAATTGAATATTGTCCCCAATATGATATAATAGCTATAGAAAACAAAACAACGGCAGTCACAGGGAGCGCCAACTCCCTATGACCTGCGCAGGTGAAGCAACCACCTACACAACGGAAAATTCCGCACCGCAGGGAGAAGTATACCCTATTTTTGAAGGGTTTGCAAGTGCTCTCTTGCCGAAAGAATGCTCCGTATCTCCAACGCACCGTGTAGGTATATCCTGCACGGTGTTTTGTTTATCAAAAACAAAGGAGTACGGACATGGACGAAAACAGAAAGAACACCATCGAAGTGGAGATGACCGAGGACGATTGGATGGAGCTGCTGCAGGTTTGCATTGACCTGCGCGTGACGCCTGACACCCTGATTGAGTCCTTTTGTTGGGAGGTCATCCGCCAACAGTCATTGCTGCGCATCGTCGCAGACGCTATTCGCCGGGACGCTGTTACACGCAGCGCAAAGTAACGGAAAGGAGCTTTAACCATGGAAAACAGGAACAACAACCCCATTGCGGAAGAGATTATCCATAACAACCCCACTGGGTATGGACTTTTCGCGGGTATCGGTGACAATTTCAACAGCGCGGCGCAGGCTATCTGCGAGCTGGCGGACGATGCGATTTCCAATCTCCGTGCCAACAGCGACGACCCCGACCTCTCCATGACGATTGTGGTGTCCTTCGAAAATCTGGGCGATGCAGTGAAAATCAGCGTGGTGGACGGCGGCACGGGCATCACCAATTTGGACAGTGCGCTGACCATCGCCTGCCGGGACGGGGCGCAGACGCCGCTGAACGAGCACGGCTTCGGACTAAAGCACGCGCTGGCGTCCTGCGACAGCAGCCCCAGCCAGCAGTGGAGCATCCGGACGCGGACGAAAAAGGACGCGGCTGCCAACCAGTACCGCGAGGTCACGGCACCCTATTCCATGGGTACGTCTGAGGAGGACCAGCCCATGAAGGTGTTCTTTTACCCTGGTGCCGGCGGTCTGCCCTACCCGACCGGCACCGCTGTTACCGTCCGCTGCCCCATGGCAAAGTTCCAGACGGTGAAGCCCGACCGCAAGGCGGCGCAGTCTGATTTCCACCATCTCGTGATGTATGCCATCGAGGAACTTCGGTATATCTACGCCGGCGTGTTGGCAGATACGAGCATCACAATGAAGGTGCTGGAGATCAACGGCGGCACAGAGAAGTGCCACATTCTGAAGCCTCTGCAGCCCACATGGGAGGAGGGAACCATGAAACGGCTGGAGAATGTCCCCTATGATTTGGGCGGCGGACAGCTGACCATCCACTGCCGGTATGGGAATATCCTCCCTACCAAGAGCAATGCCATTTACTATAAGGGCAACATGGCCTCCAGCGGTGTAGAGCTGCGCATCAACGGGCGCGCCATTGAGCACGGACTGTTCGACCGTGTTTGGGGCGAGGCTATTCACCCCAGCCAGAACCGCTTTCTGGTGCAGGTAGACCTGATTACGAACAACTCCGCCGCACTGCCTGCCACCAAGAATACAAAGACGTCCTTCTGTGAAGCGGACCCGCGCCTGAACAAGCTGTTCCGCTGGATCGCAACCTATGTGTCCGCGCCGCCCAAGGACGCGGACACCATCGAAGCCCGCTACGTCAAGGAGCTGGCGGCTAAGTGTGAGAACAACCCCGATGCCCTGCGGGTGAGCCGCGAGGAGCCGGTGTTTCAGAAAATTGGACTGAAGGCGAAAGTAGACCTGTTTGTGGGCTGCGTCAATGGCGTGACCATCTATGAAGCCAAGGCGGGCAAGACGAAGGCGTTGGATTTATACCAGCTCCGCATGTATGTGGACGGCTGTGCGCTGGACAACAAGCCTGTGGATGAGGCAATTCTCATCGCGCGGTATCACCCGCCTGAGGTACGGGAGCTTCTGGACATCCTCAATGGGCTGTCCGCGCCTGATGGCCGTCCCTACAATTTCCGGTTAGTCACATGGGATGAGGAGGGCATCTTTGTGCAGCAGAGCGCGTGACTGAGGCGAGGGAAAAGTGTGCAATGGTTGCACACTTTTGCGGGAGGAATCCATGGTGATCAAAAACGCCATCAAATGCAAAAAATGTGGAGAGGTTATCGAGTCCGTCTCCCTGCACGACTTCAAAATTTGCCCGTGCGGTGCCTGCGCTGTGGACGGAGGACACGAATACCTGCGGCGTTCCGCGCCGTCACTGAATGTTTTTATCGACTTGAGCGTGGTCAAGCTGGACGAATCAGACGACAAGTTGTTTTTTCATAATGGTACAGCAGGTCGCGGCGTTGCCGCGGCCTGCTGTTTTATACAGCTCATAGTTGCACATATGTGAGGGCGAAAGCTCGGTATCCTGTTTTGCCTTTCCGTGCGCCGCCTGCTACAGTAAGGCCAGAAAAGGCGGGACTGCTTGTGGATGCAAAGAAAATATGCTATACTTTGCCCTGTGTGATTGAATTCAGGAGGGACGCCATGTTTTATACGGATGAGGAAATATCTGTCATCACCGGCTTTCTCAACAGCTATCTTGTGCGTGACCGTGCCAGTGCAAGAGTAAGAGAATCGTATATCAGGATCAGTGCAGGGCTTCAAAGTCATACATTGACCAGGGACGATTATGTTTGGCTGGAGAATGCTCTGTTGTTTCTGCGCCCGTACTGGTGGAGTAACCGCGAGGATGGGAAAATGCTGATGGATGTGTTCCTGCATACGCAAACATTAGCAAAAGAAGAATAGCGAAAAAGATGAAGGATGTACCAGCTGATACACCCTTCATCTTTTTTCATCGGTTTATTTGCGTTTCGCCCCTTCAAGATTTTGTCGGGGGTCATGGCCATGCTGATATACTCTGCTGGGCATAATCACCCATCCCGTGCCTGCTCTGCTCCGTCCTCAATGCCTAATGACCTTAAGTACAAGGCTATTGTAGCGGAAAGCTGCCGGGGCGTACAGGTGGAAAACGCTTCTTTGCCGCGAGAACCGGCTTATCCATTCATATCATCGTATCCATGAGTGCGGCCAAAGCTGCTTGCTGCGCGGATGTCAAGCAATTCCATTTATCCAACATCTCACGCTGCGCGGGAGTCAGAGCCACACGAATGTCGTCCTGCGCAAAGAATTGCGACAATGTAACACCGAAAGCATCGCAGATCTTCTCAAGCGATGCAAACGATGGCGTCATAGATTTTTTATACCACGAGGAGATGGTAGACTGTGGCAGGCCAGAGCGTTCAGCAAGCTGATATTCCGACCATCCCCGTGCCTCACGATTCTGCTTAATGATTTCAAGAATGTCTGTCACAACTTCACCACCTTGGATTTTTCGTTTATTATACTTTGGAAAATCGTTGCATTTTAATAATTATTGTCGTATTATTTATTGCGACAATAATCTTGTGAAGGTGTGACTGCTTTGGAAGAATACCGACGTATATACCGTTGTGCAGTCATGGGACAGCACCCCATGCGCTTTCCGTGGGGGTTTGACGAGGAAGATGACCGCTGCCAAAAACTGAAAATAGAGCTGGCACAGCAGATCATGGTGCTGCATCAGCGCGGTGTGACACAGTTTCTGACCGCCTGTGACTGCGGCGTAGGTCTTTACGCAGCCGAGATCGTCAATGGTCTGCGGGAAACCGCCGACCAAGACCTGATGCTTTTCTGCTACACACCACACGAGGAACAGGCCACAAAGTGGGCACCGTATCTGCGGGAACGCTATTTTACTATGCTGGAAAAATGCACCCTTATTTCGGTCGTGTGTCCCGTGGGTACGCCGGATGCACAGCTGCAAGCCTATAGGAAGATCATCGACCTTGCCGATGTGGTACTATATGTCCATGATGCGGATATGTCAGCAACGGACAGTGGGGAAAACAGAGCCTTTGCTTTTGCTGTGGAGAGCCATACGCCCACGCTGGTCTTGCATCCGAAAGAGCTGACCGCAGAGTGGGTCGGCGAGCAGTTCTATCCCAGACGGTCTTGATAACCGGATGATTAGTCCCGGTCACGATGCGGCAAGCCGGATCGCGCCTTGCCTGCAAAACAAAAAAGCCGTAGGCATCTGTGCCTACGGCTGCATGAGGGATAGTTCGTTTTTCGTAAATCATATACAATTCACGACCCCTGCGTCTGCACGTCTTTGCAGCGCATCGCTTTGCGGCATCTCTGACGGAATTTTTGACGGAATTAAACTGCCCCACGTACTTTCAATCGGGAGAAAGCATATACTCTGCACCGCCTGCTTTTTATGTGCCAGAGAGGAATGCACATAGGTCTGTAATGTCGTCCGTATATCAGCGTGGCCCAGCAGCTCGCTGAGGCTCTTGATGTCCACGCCGCTTTCCATGCACCGTGTCGCGTAGGTATGCCGCATAGCATGAAAATTTCGATAGCGGGTACCGCAGCGTTCCAACAGCTTCCGATACCGGTATTGCAGTGTGCGAGGCTCCATTGGCGTGTTCGTATTGGTCAGCAGGTAGTTATCTTTTTGAATATTCTGTGTGGCTGTTTTCAACAACTCCAGCATATCATTGGGAATTGCCACAAGACGTACAGAACTGCTGCTTTTAGGGGATTGAACCACCAAATGTGTTCCGGAAGCATCCCGCACACGGGCAGCCGAGCGCTCAATTCGCAGAAAGCCTGAACGGAAGTCAATGTCACTTTTGCGTAGAGCGCAGATCTCACCAAGGCGCAGCCCTGTATTCAGAACCAGAAGCACGCACAGCCCTGTCATGTCTGGCGATGCCAAGATCTTCCGTGCCAATGAGGAGATTTCCTGATTGCAAAACACCTCTATCTTCTTGCTGCGGTACGCGGGCANAGAGCGCAGATCTCACCAAGGCGCAGCCCTGTATTCAGAACCAGAAGCACGCACAGCCCTGTCATGTCTGGCGATGCCAAGATCTTCCGTGCCAATGAGGAGATTTCCTGATTGCAAAACACCTCTATCTTCTTGCTGCGGTACGCGGGCAACTCCGCCTCTCTGCCGGGGCAATCGCAATGGCAGCTCTTTTTTGCAACCTTGAAGATCGTCTTCAGCAGCACGCCAACATCCCTTGTGCTCTTGCATGACAAACCTCTATCTTGCAGCCGCGAAAAAAACGCAGAAAGTTTTTCCGCCGTCAGATCACGCAGCAAGAGCGTTCCCAGTTCAGGGACGATATAGTGCCGTATCATATACTCGTAACGCCCAATCGTTGAGGCCTTCAGTGCGCCGCGGTGCTCGGACAGGAAAAAATCCGCTGCCTGACATACCGACATTTCACCTGTCAACATAGGCTTCTGTGGCAGCGCATCTTCCATCCTTCGCCGCTTCTCACGGCAGGCGGCATAGCTCTTGGCATAAACATACCCATATTCCGCCTTGCCGGCAGGTGTTCGGCCGCGAATATAGCGACCCTCCCACCGGCCATCTTTTCGTTTGTAAATGTTCTCTCCGCGACGTGGCATAGTAATCTTCCCTTCTTTCTGACGGTGTTTGTGACGGCAATTAACAAGATGCCGTGGTATCCTTTCTTTTGAACTTCCAGATGATGGAAACAATATAAAGCAATTTGAATCGCAATTCAGATAGTTCTTGCTTTTTCACAATTTTCCTGCATTTTTTGTTGACTTTTTTGGCAAGTCAATGTATAGTAAAAGATGGAATTGCGGTAACTTTTCTGTCGTGAATTGTATATGATTTACGAAATACCCAGAGCGTGTGCTGACACTTTGCAGTATGCACAAACCGCAGCAGCATCATTCATTTGCATCAGACAAGTAAATATGATCCGGTGACACCGTGTGGCTGTGTTGGTCGTAAAGATCTTTTTATGTGCAAAAGATCAGGCAGCAGCCTAGAAGGAATTTGGGTTAGAAACCCTCTGCGGACGGCACTGTGAGCGCAAGGAAATGGTCGAAGCGGCGAAAGCTGTTGGGTAATACCGCCATTGGGAGGAAGCTTCTGAGAAGGTAGATCATGTACGAAAGGCGAAAGCCTTGTGGCGCGAGGGCAGGAGAATTGCACGGTCAAGGATCTTTGGTACACAGTGGCGCTCTCTCGCTGTGACGAGGGCAGGAGTATGCGCTGACGGATTTTGTCAGCGTTTTTTCTTGCCAAAATGTCGCTGGTCATCCCCTGAGAAGGGGCTTGTCCGGCGTTTTTTCGTAATAAGGAGGAGTGTTACTATGTCTCAACGCGGCGGACGTCCCATTGATTTTCAGGCGTGGGCGCAAAACCAAATAGTCAAAAGGGCTGTAGCAGCACTGGAAGCGCGTGACGAAGCATTTGCCGAGCGAAACGCAGATACGCCGCTGCCGCAGCTGGCGCGGTATCTGAGCCGGTGCGCCATCTCACTGGGTCACAGCCCATCCCCCAGCGAAGTGGATGGCGGTACGTTTATTGAGCAGCGTTTTGGCAGCTGGGCAGCCGCGATGGCGGCGGCAAAGCTGCCGCAGCCTCGTTCCATGCGCAAGCTGCGCGACACCGCTCGCTATAAGGCGGAAAAGGTGAAGCAAGAACCGTTGTTCCGTGAGGAGCGAAGGCAGAAGCGGCAGCGCAAGCTGGAGCAATCCGAGCAGCGAAAACAGGAGCAGGCTATCAAAAAGCGTGCGGAGCGGGCTGCTAAGGCAGAATGGGCGGCGAAGAAGAAGGCGGAGGCTGAAGCAAAGGCTCTCACCTTGGCAGAGACCTCCGCTGAAGCCGTACTTGATACAATATCCGCAGCAATTAACCCCAGTCAAGCCGAGACAGTCTGAACGGAGACTGTCAGCTTTCCATAGGGGGACGGGGTTTAAGCCGCCCCGTCCCCCATCCTCAAATCCGCAAAAGGCAAGTCGAGACGGCAAATGCCGTTGTCTTTTCCATAGCGGGAGGGGTTTGCCGGCCCCTCCCGCATCCTCAAAATCAACAGCCCTAACGGCTGAAGGAGAATTGACATGAAAAAGAATCTGAGATATATCATCGCGTTCCTGCTGGCAATTATGATGCTGTCGAGTCTGTGCGCCTGCGCCCAGACCGGCACTGCCGGCAATAGCGGACAGTTAGGCCTTGACTATGTGGGAGAGGATACCGACCAACCCGAAGAGGAAAAGCCGTGGTATTCCTGGTTTACGGAGGCCTTCAGCTTCGGCAAGAAGGACACGGCCCCCACCGCGCCCAGCAAGCCTGACAGCGTGGCGGATTTCTATGCCCAGGGCTCCGGAGATGCACCGCAGGGCAACAAGGGCAATAAGACAGACCAGACGCCTTCTACCACCCCGGAGGAGGATACCGCCAACAAGCCGTCCAACTCCGGCGGGAAAAAGGATGACAATAAAAAAGACGACCAGAAGGGCGAGGACAGCAACACCCCCGCGCCTACCCCTGAGCAGAAGCCCGAAAGCAAGAAAAACACCGTCACCATTACCATTCGCTGCGATACGGCGGTGAATAATGGTATGCATCTGGAGAGCAAGTGGGCGGGCATCGTCCCGGCCTCCGGCGTGATCCTGCCGGTAACCACGGTGGAGGTGAAGGAGGGCGACACGGTTTTCGACGTCCTCGCCTTTGTGTGTGAAAAGTACAAGATCCACATGTCCTATCGGGGCGGCACGTCCAGNGTGGGCGGGCATCGTCCCGGCCTCCGGCGTGATCCTGCCGGTAACCACGGTGGAGGTGAAGGAGGGCGACACGGTTTTCGACGTCCTCGCCTTTGTGTGTGAAAAGTACAAGATCCACATGTCCTATCGGGGCGGCACGTCCAGTGGCTGCTATGTGGATGGCATCAACAACCTTTATGAGTTTGACGGCGGCCGTTGGAGCGGCTGGATGTACTGTGTCAACGACTGGTATCCCAACTACGGCTGCGGCGTGTACTTTGTCAAGCCCGGCGAGGTCATTGAGTGGAATTACACCTGCGACC